>NZ_JAMPKG010000002.1:0-373181 GCF_039962015.1 Trichocoleus sp. AS-A1
TTACTCAGGGTGACATTGATGGTTTCATCTTGCTCAAATATTGTGTCACCCAAAACATCTAGGTTGATTGTTTTGGTTGTCTCGCCAATTCCAAAGCTAAGCGTGCCGGAAAGAGCAGTTGTGCCACCTGTAACCAGTATGTTGTTGTAGTCAATGCCATTAGTTGCGGTTCCACCAATTCCATAATCAACGGTACTGGCTACACCAATTCCGCCGCTGCGCGTGACAGTAAAGGTAACGGTTTGCTTACCAGTGTCACCTTCCATTAGAGTTGGGGAAGCAGTGGTAATCGCGTATTGAATCGTGTCGTTGGATGCGATCGCTACCGTAGCATTATTCTTAGCAGTATCAATGGTGTAACCTGCACCCGTCGCCAAGTTTAGCCGCAGCGTTTCCGCTAACTCCGGCAAAGTATCATCAACAGCAGTAAGAGTAACATTGACAAAACTCTTCCCATCCGGAATCACCACCGATAAACCCTTGCTACTCAGCGTATAGTCATTTCCGCTAGCAGTGCTGCTACCATCGACAGCAAGATTTACTGTCAAATCGCCTGTTGTACCAGTACGAGTAATCTGGTAAATGCCTGTATCTGTGCCTGATTCAGCAGCGGTAGCATCGATGGCACTAATACTGACGAGTGTGGTAACGGGGATTCCGGTGGAAAACTCGGAGGTGTTGTTGGAATTGGTTGCTGTTGCGGTAATAAAGTTACCCAACGCTACCATCGTCGCCAAATTCGCTGTAAAGCTGCCATTACCGCTGGCATCAGTGGTTACATTGGTAAAGCCAAGCAATGTTTTACCCTCTCCATTACCAGACGGATCTAAGGCTGTGTTAGAGAAAAATTCCAGCCTGAATGTAGCGTTGGGGTTGCTGTTGAACGTTCCTGTAACTGTTGTGTTGGCACCATTTAAAACCGCAGAAGTAAGCAACGGGAAATTTTGTAGATTGTTCGCCCCTGCGTCACCATCGCCAACATCGTTAGCGGTTACTCCATTAGTCCCTAAATCGATTCCTAAACCAGAGTTAGAGAAGATGGCGTTGGCTAGGATGCCATTGTTAATAACAGTGCCGAAGTTGGTATCAACAAACACTCCATCGCCATTATTAAAGGCAATGGTATTGCCTGCACCAGCCGTGGTTCCGCCAATCGTGTTGTTTTTGGCATCGCTTCTTACTACCACACCGTGAGAAGTATTCCCTAAAGCACTAGTGCCATCTGCTTGGGTTCCAATGTAGTTGCCTTGTATCTGATTTCCTGTTGCCTCAGTACCTTGGATAGCAATCCCCTCAACGTTGCCAGAAATAACATTACCCGCACCCGCCGCTGTACCTCCAATGGTATTGTCAGGGGCAGATACAGTGATACCTCTTAATGAGTTGCCAATCGCCACCTTTCCGGAAGCATTAGTGCCGATGTAGTTACCTAATACCTGAGTTCCCGTAGCCGTGTTGCCTGTAATCCAGATACCGTTATTGTTGTTACCAGAAATAACATTACCTGCACCTGCGGTTGCCCCACCGATAATGTTATTGGGTGCGTATTGAATTTCTACACCATTCTGAGTGTTGCCTAAGTCGGCAGTACCAGTAGCATTGGTGCCAATGTAGTTCCCTAATACCTGGTTTCCGGTGGAACCGACTTGGCTAATGCTGACACCATTCTGATTATTGCCGGAGATGACGTTCCGTGCGCCTGTTGTCGTCCCGCCAATGATGTTGTTAGTTCCTTGGATGCTGATGCCGTCAGCAGTATTACCCAAGTCAACATTACCAGTAACATCAGTCCCGATGTAGTTCCCTTGGATTTGATTCCCGCTATCAGTGACGAAGAGACCGACACTGTTACCGGAAATAATATTGCGCGTCCCTGCCGTCGTTCCCCCGATGATGTTGTTAGAGGAACCGTTAATAAACACGCCCCAGCGGGAGTTACCTGCTACTGCATTACCCGCCGCATTAGTCCCAATAAAGTTGCCTGCAATAACATTATTGCCACCGCCACTTAACTCAACCCCATCCTGAAAACCATTAAAAATTAAGCCGCGTACTGTACTGTTACCCGCAGTAATTTTCAGTCCAGTACCCGTCCCGCTTCCACTTAATTGAATAATCGGAGTACCAGAAAATCCAGTCTGAGTAGTGCCGTCAATAATTACGGAACCGGTTAGGGTAGGTAAAGCTGAAAGGGGTGTAATTGTTTGTAAGCCAGTGCCAATTTGAAAACCGATGGTATCGGTGCCACTAAAGGCGTTGGCATTGATAATTGCTTGTCGTAGCGAACCTTCGCCGCTGTCGTTGGTGTTAATTACTACGGTGTCATTTTGCTGGATGGTGGCGGTTGCGGTATTTTGAGAAGATGCGATCGCATATGCCGCGTCAGCGACTAAATCTAACTTTAGTGTTTCAGCTGCCTCCGCTTGGATGTCATCAACTGCGGTAAGAGTAATATTGAAAGATGTTTGCCCAGCTAATAGGGTAACGCTGGCAATTCCATTGGAGATAGCGATCGCATTGCCGTTACTATCTGTTAGGGTGTAGTCACCACTGCTGGCACTGTTGTTACTGACGGCAAATTTTACAGTTAAATTGCCCGTTGTGTTGCCAGTCCGGGTAATCTGGTACGTTCCAGTATTTGCACCCGCTTCTGCTGCATCAGCATCTATCGCCTGGATGCTAACTGTCGGCGTTCCAGGGTTGACGGTAATTTGAAAGCTTTGCACTACTGAGGTATCCACACCACCGTTAGCAGTGCCGCCATTGTCCTTAACTTGGACTTGAACTGTCGCTGTAGTAGCTGTCGCAATTGTTGCAGCGGGAGTATAAGCAAGATTGCCTGTCAGCGGGTCGATTTTTGGTGCAGAGGCGAAGATACCAGGGTTGCTAGTAACGTTGACGATGTAGCTGTCGATGCTTTGGCTTGATTCGTTGGCAGCCCCCGGATTAAACCCACTCGCCCATCCAGTGACAGTTTGCGCCCCTGCCCCGGCTGCAATACTTTGATTGCCACCAAGAATGAAACTGGGGTCATCGTTTACTGAGTTAATAATAATACTTGCTGTTTCAGCATTGAGACTGAAAGAAGACGCGCCGCCACCAACCCCAGGATTTACTCCAGTTGTACCGCTAGCGAGTCCATCAGAGGCATCCCAAGCGCGGAAGGTAATGCCTGAAGTGACAGTACCGTTAAAATCGGCATTAGGGAAAAAACGGATGAGATCGCTTGTTGTATCTTTTAGTACGGTAGCAGCCGCAGCAGACACTACAAACTTATTCCAGCTACTTCCGCCATCAGTAGAATATTCCCAAGTGCCGTTGGTGTTATCTACCCCAATTACCGCAATTCCCTCGACTGCACCTGCATCTGCATCGGTGATGGGGTTGCCGCCAGCACCGCTAGCAATAATCTCAGAAACCAGAGTCCAATTGTTGCTGGCGAGGGCAACGTCTTCGTTAATTGCTGTTAGTGCCGGACTCCCGGTATTATTTAACACCGGGGCATCATTGGCTGGGGTGACGGTAATTGGTATCGTCTTGATATTGCTAGTAGCTGCACCATCGTTAGCTGTAATCTTGAGCGTGTCGCTACCATTAAAGTCTTGCTTGCCTTTGTATAGCAGTCCGTTTGTGGCGGCTAAGTTAGCGTTAATCTTGCTTTGACTGCCTGTCAGGGTGACAGTTCCCGTGCCGTTGCCATTGACTGTTAACCCAGTAGAGTTGACTGTCAAAGCACCATTGTTGACTTCTAGAGTGACGGTGATAGCAGTATTTCCCGCATCCACGTCAAATACGCTAACTCCTGCGATCGATAAATCGGTATCTTCAGCAACTGTTTGGGGTGCAAAGCTGCTGTTAGTTGTAATTGAGACATCTGATAACTTTACTTTGGCGCTGGCAGAGGTAGTACCATCCCCAAAGAAAATGAAGTTAGGGGTTTCATAGGGATCGATAGGCCCCACCCCCACCCAAGCAGTGTAATCCCGCAGCTTACCGCTAAGGATGGTGGTGCCACCTGTTGAGAGAGTGTAAGTATCGCCAAGAACTGTCAGCTGGTAGGGAATTAAACCCGCAGTAGTGTTGAAGGTAGCGCCTTCAGCATGGGTGAACAGAAGTTGGTTGTTGCTGGCAGAAGGATTTGTACTTGGATCTGTCTGAGTTGTGCCATCTTCCTGCGCCCAGATTTCGTCATCCCAGAATCCTAATTCGATGCCTTTTTTGTCGCTGCTGAGAACTATGATGCTGAAACCAGCTCTATCAGCAATGCCATCGCCGTTTTTATCAGCGGTGCCGCTCGTCGTATGATCTTCTGAGAGAACTTGGGCAGTGAAGCTGACGGTGTAACCAGTAGTGCGATCCAGGTTCGGCACGCTGTTAGGAGAATAGCCCGCATAAGTGCCTGAGTCGGCAGTGGTATCCAAGGTAGTTGCGCCACCGGAGGCACTTTGCGTTGCACTACCAACGGGAATGTATGTAAATCCTTGAGTGTCGGGCGTGGTATTTAACGAACCATCGTATTTAATTACCGAAGCACCAATAATCGGCGCATCGTTGACAGATGTAACGTTGATGGTTTCAGTAACAGCGGTGCTGGTGCCACCATCGCCATCGGTAACGACAAAGCGGACGGTGCGAGGAGTGGTGCTGGGGTTCTCTGAGGCGTTCTGATAGGTGATGTTTTGCAGCAGTGCAGTAGCGGCGGCGGGTATGGCGTTGGCGTTGAAAGTGACGACTAGAGGAGTGGTGCCAGTCCCGCCTGTGAAGGTGCCGATTTGCACTCCGCCGTATTTGACAATTGTGCCATCTAGCCCAATTTGCCCTGCACCGTTACCTTGGTTGCGAATTGCTAAACGGTCGGATGCCGTGCCACCTGCCGTAAAATCTACTGTCAGCTTCCCGGTGTCAAAGTTGAGGGAGTCGCTATCTGTGACAGTGGCGGTGCTATTAATGACGGTAGCAGCTGCATTTTCGGTGTAAGCCACAGGTGCAACTGTGAGAGCAATCGCCGGCGCAATGTTGGTGTTGGCGATCGTGTGGCTTCCTAAACCATTGAAGGTGTCTTGGGCGAACCCATCCCATTGAACGCTGGGATCAAATGGATCGAAAGGACTTGGATCTCCAGTTGTTACGTTACTCTTACGGCGCAGGGTATTATTTTGGGTACTGGTAAGCCCATTACCCCATTCTGTGCCAGGGTCGTTGCCAATTTGACCAATCGAGTCAATGATGGTTGCACCCTTACGCAGCACAACCGCATCGTCCCCGTTGTACCAGCCATTAAAATTGTTGGTTTGATCGGCTTGACCCAGAATGCTAAGGGCAGCATTAGCTTGTGCTAAAACAAATACATCCTTATCTGCTACTATGCCGCTCAAGTTGATAGTTAGAGTCGGGCTAGTGCTACCGTTTGCATAAAAGTCTACGGCGTAACCTGCTGCGGCTAAGTTAATTGCTGCCCCAGTACCGTTATAAAATTCAAGAGCTTTATTGTTGCTGCTACCTTCAACATACTCTGAGATGAACAGATCGCTTGGCAGGACTGAAGTATAAGTTGCGATCGCTGCTCCCCCAAACACCAGAGAAGTTTCTATCTGCCCTGTAGCAACTTCCAAATCCCAGTCACCGCCCAAAGCTGCGCTGCCGGTCAAGTCAACCGAAGCGGCAATGTCAGCACCTGTTAGCTGACTCAGTTGTTGCACAAAATCCGCACCGACTTCTCCTGCTGCCACATCGCAACCGTAGAGAAGGACGTCAGCATCAGGGGTTAAAGCATTTGCCCACTGTTGTAACTGGCTAGTGTATGCTTCTAGGTTGCTTGAATTCAGTTGGGTTGACCCCAGTTGCAAACTGCCTTGTGTCCCGTGGGAAACTATGTGAACGCTGGTGACGTTGGTGCGTTCTGCCAGCACTTGTGCAATTTGCCCTACTCCATCCTGCATTGGGTTCAGGATAAATACTTCCGTCCCCGGTTCCACACCAGCAGCGAGACTCTGGTAATTCTCAACTGTAGAGTCAATGAAGACTATCTTTTGTACTCGCTGGGTAGGAGAAGTCTCTACCACTGAAGAGTTTTCACCAGCAATGCCCTGACCAGCTTGGTTTGGTTTTTGATTTGAGGAGGAATGATTCCAAAAGTCTTGCATGATGAGGTTTGGGTGTAAATATCAATGGTTGAGATAAGTAGAGACACCAGAGCGATCGCCAGCGTGTCGCTCAATAACGTAGAGAAAGTCGTCAGTTTGTAGATATTCAGGTCGCCAATAGCTGGTGAACTGAATTAATCTCAGTAGATGCTGTCATATAGTTTCCAGGAATTTTGATAAACTAGCGTTTTTAGCCTCAATTATCGAAATTCCTGCAAATATCTGGCTAGAGAGGACATTTTGTTGATAAAGGTGTATCGACCGAGGACAAATGCAAACAATCTCAAAATTGCATTGCTTGGAAAAGTTATAGTGTAGTCTTTAGCACATTTCAATTCTTTCTGTACTTATTTGACACTTTAATTGTTTACTACTTTAGGAAGATGAAAAAATTTTGACAAAAACTTTATAAAAAATTCATTGTCACTTTATCTCTGCTTTATATAACTTTTTGTTATAGAGGTTTAGATCCGTAAACCCTAACCAGAACGATGTCCGATTACGGTCAACAGACGATTACCAATTGATTTTCACTTAACTAGATCGTGGTGAAATCAGCGCTGGTCAGGGTGTTTGCTTGCACTCCAGTAAGTGTTGCTAATAGTTCCCCTGTGTTCGCAAGATCGATTAAAGCATTGTTTGCATTCGCACCCGTCCCTTGGGTAATCGTTAGATACTCCAACTTCAAACCATCGGATAATACGATGAGGTCTTGAGTATCGGTGAAGTCAAGAATCGTGTTTGTGCCGCTGTTATTCGATACAACAAAGCGATCGCTACCATTACCGCCGAAGAGTGTATTTTGACCAATCCCACCATTAAGCCAGTCATCACCGTCGCCACCGGCGAGGTAATCGTTTCCTTCTCCACCTAATAGAGTGTCGTTGCCAATCCCGCCACGCAGCAAGTCATCGCCACCCAATCCTTCTAACGTATCATTGCCACCTTGACCGTTAATAACATCGTTAGAAGCATCAAAACCTTGGGTGTTGTTATCCAAATCGTTAAGGAAAGCGACGGTATTTTTGTTGAAAATCTGTTTGAGATCCTCGTTAGCGTTAGCAATTTCAAAGCTTTTCTGAATCTGCGTTTGTCCGTTAAAGAGAATATTGCCGATGTCTACCGACGCACCTGTAGATTGTTGGAGGTTATTGAAATCTTGGAGGGTAAAATTTTTCAAGATAACCTTCGTGTTATCAACGCCATCGAATGCGATCACTAGCTCGTTACCCGTTTGAGTTAAAAGTAGATTGCTGGCAATTAAACCAGTACCTTCAAATTTGAGGGTATCGACTTCGGAAATCATTTCTGCGGATGGATGATTTCCCGTTCCTACGCTACCAAAATCTGTAATCGTGTCGGTGCCATCGCCACTGCGAATCACAAAAATATCTTGGTCACCACCGCCGGTGAGGATATCATTTCCTTGCAGTCCGATCAGGGTATCGTTCCCCGCTTTCCCATCAATGCGATTATTACTATTATTGCCAACCAAGGTATTAGAACTTGCGCTGCCATTGATTGGTAAGGTAAAACGGGCGACTAGCGGATCGTGGTCGCTATCTTGAGTTGCAAACTCGGCATTGAGATGTACTACATCGATTTCTGCCGTTGTGTTGAGATTTTTACTGACCAAGATGTGGTCAAGTGCTTGAGAATTCCCTTCAAAAATGTAAGAATATTGTTCGTTTTTCGGCAAAGTATCAATCAGGTTCGTGAGGTCGTTTCCTTTCAATACTTCTAACGGCTTCGAGAACTGAAAATCATTAAAATCCCCCAGTACTATGACATTGGCATTGGGGTCAATTGCCAGTAGGCTATCGACAAAGTTATTAACGGTAGCGGCCTGCTGTAGACGTTGCGCTTCTGAAGTGAGTATTGGCGGTTGAGAACTTCCGAAAAGAGGTTGATCGCCACCTTTGGAGTTGAAGTGGTTGCCGATGACAAATACTTGATTGCCCTTGAAGAGAAACTCCCCAACCAAAGGCTTGCGACTGTTGGCAAAGGCGTCACCATTGGAAAGGTTAGTGTCAAGAATGCGACCCGGACTAGCGGAAAGTTCTACGCCATCTGTGCCGCTATTTACGGTGGTGTTGGTTATGGAGGTGCCGCTAGGACGGTCTACAAACTCAACGCGATTCGGGTTGAAGAGGAAGCCGACGCGGATATTCCCCCCCGGTTGACCGCCATCTTGGTCGTCTACCGGATTAATTTGACGGTACTGGTAAGTTGCACCACCCAAAGATGCGATCGCATCTATTAAGGTTTGGTAAGTTTGGTTAGCATCAATGACACTATCATTTGTGGCACCATTGTTGTCTTGGATTTCCTCCAAGCTAATAATGTCTGGTAATTTGAGGTTGTTGATAACAATATTCGCAAGGCTGCTAAATTTAGCGTTATCATCAGCAGGATTGAGATTCTCGACGTTAAAACTAGCAACCGTCAACTGGTCAGCACTTCCTGTTAATGCCGTTGTTTCCCGTGCTAAATTTCCCGAAGTGACGTTAGGTAAAGGTGCAGTGTTGAGAAGCTTATAATTGCCAAAGCTGTAGTCGATGACGCCAGTGATGGAACCAGTGAAGGTGTCGCCCACATTTACTTGAGGTTCACCGTTAATAATAGCATCGTCGATAATAATCCGTTCTGGGTTAAAATCCCCCGGCTGAACCACAATACCGCCCCTGTCCGTTCGGGTGCTAGCATTCACACCATTGTCAGCCAGGACGGGAATTTCACCAAAATCATTGGTAGGCCCTACCGCTACCGCATTATTCACCTGCACCCGCATTCCTTCTAGGCTTTCGTAGAAGTCAATGCCGTCTTGCGTCGGGTTGAATATACCTAATCCATCATCATCAATCACTTGAGTTGGAATCGTGCGTCCGCCCTCACCCAAAATAGTGCTACTAGGTAAAGGATTGCCCTTGGAAATTGTTGCAATCCCTGCATTCCCCACAATAATTTGAGTTGTGGAGAGACTGCTGCTATCAGAACCGCTAGGAATGAATTCATCAACAATCCCGCTAACCAGAATAGAGTCCCCAACACTGACTTTGGGGGTTATCCAAGTGAGGACGAAAATCCCGTCGGAGGTAGCATCATTCGTGTCCGGATTGGGATCTTGCAGATAAAATCCATTTGACTTTACTGCGGTGACGATACCAGGGACTTTGGAAACCAACTGACCCACCAACGGCGATGTATGGCTAGCACCTTGAATATCGTGGATGCGAATATTACCAGCTTCTAGTTCGTCGTCAGTTACGGTTACGGTAATTGTGCCGCTAATATATTGGGTTGCAGAAGCTGTTAATGTCACCGTCTGAGAACCCTCTACAAACGGATCGTTCACCGCATCAATTGCGAAGGTTGCTGATGCCTGATTTGCTGGAATGGTTACAGTTGTCGTAACGGTAGCTTCGCTGGTGTCGCTGCTGAGTAAGTTAATCGTGAGTGACTTTGATAAGTCTCCGGTTCGGGTAACAGTTCCAGTGGCAGCACCTGCACCTGCGGCTTCTGAGAAGGTGGCGGAGTCAACAGTCAAACTAAGGGATTCTGTTATTCCACTGCCAGTATTTGTCACTGTAAAGGCACTACTGGGCATCGTCAACCGTTGGGTATTATTGCCTGTCCAATTCGCTGGGTTGCTGATTTTTGTAAGTAACTCTGCTCTAGTTCCAGAAGTGCCGTTAGTAATGTTATAAGTTGCGTTATCAATTTCTGGGATAGATACCGCCGTTAATCCGTTTATTAATCCTGGCGGTAATGCAGAGTTATTGTTACTGGTCGCATTCTCTGCCCATTCCGAACCGTTACTATTAATTGCATAAATAAAAGTGGGAGCTGTTGCCAAACCCTGGTAGGCAAGGATTTGATCTCCATCACTTGAAAGTTTCATTGAACCAACGCCCGGATTGACAATTTCGCCAACCGAGTAGTTTCTATTTGCTGTCCAAGTCAGGGTTCCTTCACCCTTTCTAAATTCGTTGCTGCTTTGCCAACCTTTATTTGTAAAGTGAATTGCAGTTCCAGAAGCAATATCTTTTAGTAAAACAAAGGCAAGTTGATCGGGATCGTCAAAATTGAAACCGATAATGGCGATGTCACCAGCAGCAAGCGTTGTCGGAGCCATATAAGTCTCTTTTCATTTTCAATGGTTGTCTAGAACTGTGAAGTCAAGTGGGAGTAGTATGGCGATCGCTAAATTCCAATTTTCAGGAGCGATCGCCATACTACTGTTTCTTCACAGAGATTACTCTTTCCCTCGGCAGGTCAAATTGAGCCAACCTACTTGTGGTAAAACAGATACTTTGGCAAAATCTATCTCTCCAGAAAATTGGTTGTTTGTAGCCAACATCATCAGCACTTATCTCAGTGCCAAGGGCAGGATTTCAAACTTTCCTTAGCCTAAATAGCGCCCCCCTAAAGATATTCAGTTGATGTTAACAAACCCTGATAATTAATTCTAAGTATAAATTAAGCTGGGATGAAGTTGCCGTAAATTCACGCAATCTTCATAAACCATCTTGGTACTAAGAAATCACTATCTCTGTAGATATACTGAGAGCGGCAAAAAGTGGGCTAATACTTGTCGGCAACCACCCTCTATCTTGGGAGGGCGAACCCTGCTGCGGGGCTACCTTAAAGTCGGACAGGGAGACCCCACCCCGTCTACAGCAGGGTGGTTTCATACAATCCTTAGAAAATTTCGAGGCATTGCGACGTTTTGTAGGGATATGGCAATCAAAAAGCCCCTACCGCCAACCAAAATCAACGTTACAGAATTTTCTTTTAATAAATGAAACCACCCTGTTACCGCTCCCCGTCCACAGCTACCGTGTATATACAAGTCTTCTTGAATTTGCAAGTCCCGTTTTGATCCCCCAACCCCCGCTAAATTGGGGGGCAATCAATTTACATCAACTTTGCCTTTAAAGTCACGCTGAATCCGAGACTGAAGACTCGATAAACTGTAATAAACCGACTTGTTGCATCCGCTCTTTGAGCCAGTTATTAAACATTTCGTCAATCAATCGACGGCGCATTTGTTCATCTAGCTGTGCTGGCAAGAACTTTTCAAGTCGAACGATTGCATACCACTCTTCCAGACGAGTAGGAGGCCATAACTGTCCCGGCTGACTAATGGATAGCATTTTTGCGATCGCTGGATGCAAAGCACTCAAACTTACCGGGCCAATGACTCCCCCAGTGTGAGCTTCTGTTCCTTGGGAATATTCTCTAGCTAACTCTGCGAAAGATTGCTCTCCTTCCTGAATTCTAAAGTAGACTTCCTGGGCAATTCCCATATCTTTGGTACGAATTAAGGAACACACTACCTGGTCGAGACTCGCTTTGCGAGCGATAAAATAAGACTCGACCTTTGAACTCCAAGTAGCCATCTTAAACTTCTCTAGCAGCAAGGGTCGTACAGCTAAGTCTTCCAGTTGTTCTAAGGTCATGCCTTGGGATACCGCCCAAGCTTTTCGCGCTTCCGGGGAGGTGAGTTGGTGCTGCGCGGCAAACTGCTCTACAGCCAATTTGCGCTCTGCATCCGTGCAAGAATAGAGCGCGATCGCTTCGTCGATAATAATCCCTTGCAAAAACTGGGGCAGCAACTGATAACGGCTCAACAAAGACGGAATCTCATGTGCCAGAATTACCTTGCTGCCAACTTGAAAAATTTCCGCCATCTCAAACGCAGCTACCCGCCTAGGTTTTCCCCGATTGCATGAGTCACTCGGATTGGTTCTCAACTCTTTGCTACTGACCAAATCTTATAGCAGATTCGGTCGTTATCTTTACAGAAGTGTGGATTGAACTAGAGAATTGCCAGATGACGCAACTATTGTTTTGGCTGAAATCAACAGAGCAATTGGGATGATTTAACAGCGGGTAAAGATGAAATAATTTCCTAAGTTAAGCGATCGCGCAACGCCATCCTCCGCAACTTGCACTTCAATTAGACCGAATTTGCAAGCAAAGTGGGTGTTATCTATCAGGATGCAGGGCACATCTTGGTTGAACATTTTGGTGTGGAGGAACACGCGATCTGCCTCAACATGGATAGTCAGCGTATCTAGATATGACGTGTAGCTGCCCGCATAAGATGCCCAAGCCGAGAAATCCGGCACAAACGAAGCATCGAGTTCGATGCGTTCGCAGGGTGAAGAGTTGACCATAATATACCGTGTCGGTTCTGTTGCTTCGAGGATAAAACCGACAGGAATTTTATCTTGACTATCTGGCTTTTGTGCAAAATAAAGGTCTTTTTTGAGCGCCTGTAAAGGCATTACCTGCTCGTTTAATTCAAGCATCAGCTGACCATCCACCACCTGAATCTTGAGCAAACCCGTCTGAGGTCCCAAATATAATCCTGTATACTGCGACCATAACGCGGTATCGGGCGCGATCGCTTGCGGCTTCGGTGCCTGCTTTGGCAGATTCAGGAGTTCGTCAAAGATTCGGTTGACGATTTTGTAAGCAGCAAAGTCAGGGGCACGACGGTTGAACACCAGCGAAACTGCAACATCAGCCTCCGGAACCATGAGGAACCAGCTACCAAAGCTGCTAATTGCACCATTGTGTCCAATTCGACGTATCCCCTTGTAGGGATCAACCATGAAAGTCAGTCCATATCCCGCCCCTTCCGCCGTATACCAGTCTGCATGAAGTGTTTGCATTTGGGCAACCGACTGGGGTGAGAGGATCTGGCAATCGCGAAAACAACCCTCGTTCATGTGCATCATCGCAAAGTTTGCCAAATCTAGCACCGTGGAAATGATAAATCCTGCCGGATAGCCAGCTGTATTATCAGCAAAACGGCGATCCACCCTTAACGTCCCATCCTCATTTTGGTCATGCGATTGGGCAATCGGATAAGTCATCGCCACCGTCGGATCAAATGTCGTGCGTTGCATCTCCAAAGGATCGAAAACCAACTCTTGCATCAGTTGTGTAAATGGCTTACCGCCGACTACCTCAGCGAGATAACCAACCACCATAATGCCGGGGTTGCTATAGGAATACAGCTTGCCGGGAGGTGCAATAATCGGGTACTTCGGTATCTGGTCTCGGACGTAAGCCTCAAGTCCCTCTGGATCGCGCCGACCAAAATTTTGGGCATCCGTAGGGAGTCCAGAAGTATGAGTCATTAGCATCCGTAGGGTGATCTGTTCGGCGGCTCCCTCCTCACTGAGTGCGAACCAATCAATGTAATCTTTAATGGGCCGATCGAGGTCAAGCTTGCCCGTTTCAACCAGCCGCATCACCGCAGTACCAGTAAGCGGCTTGGTGACAGAACCAATCCGAAACAGAGTTTGCGGCGTCACGGGGATTGAGCCATCTTCCACGCTGGTGACACCAAAACCCCTGGCATAGATGACTTCCCGATTTTGGACAACCGAAAGCGCCACGCCTGGGATAGCGGAGGCTTTCATCTGTTCTTCAATTTGCTGTTCTAATTGATAAAAGTTAAGCATTGGTCTCTACATCCAGAATTTTTGTAATTAACGGATTTCATCGGATATTGTGCATCCCGCTAACAATCCGGGTAACAGCGAGGGGGCTTCCGTGTCCCTAACGGTTACGCAGACTAAACCCGCCTTGTCTACCGTAATCATTCGGTTCGTTCCCCCAAATCCATTACAGTTTAAAGAGATAACTAAAATCCGATCCTTAAGCTTATAGGGAAATCTGGAATGCATTTGAGTGAAATTACTCATCCCAACCAGTTGCACGGTCTATCAATTCGTCAACTTCAGCAAATTGCCCGTCAAATTCGGGAAAAGCATCTCCAAACTGTAGCCACCAGCGGCGGTCATTTGGGACCGGGATTGGGGGTCGTAGAACTGACAATCGCTTTGTATCAAACGCTAGACTTAGACCGCGATAAAGTAACCTGGGATGTCGGGCACCAAGCCTATCCGCACAAGCTGCTCACCGGGCGGTATAACCGCTTCCACACGCTGCGCCAAAAAGATGGCATCGCCGGTTATCTCAAGCGGTGTGAAAGTAAATTCGATCACTTTGGTGCTGGTCATGCTTCCACCAGTATTTCATCTGCTTTGGGCATGGCGATGGCGCGAGACCTCAAAGGCGATAACTTCAAAGTCGTGGCGGTAATTGGCGATGGGGCGCTCACAGGCGGTATGGCGTTGGAAGCGATTAACCATGCCGGACACTTGCCCAAAACTAACCTGCTGGTGGTGCTGAACGATAACGAAATGTCAATTTCGCCCAACGTCGGTGCGATTCCTCGCTATCTGAACAAAATGCGTCTTAGTCCGCCGATGCAGTTTATTACAGATAATCTAGAGGAGCAATTTAAGCATATTCCCTTTGTCGGTGAATCCCTAACCCCAGAACTGGAACGGGTGAAAGAAGGGATGAAGCGTCTGGCAGTTCCGAAGGTAGGGGCGGTATTTGAAGAACTCGGCTTTACTTATATGGGGCCGGTGGATGGTCATAATTTAGAGGAACTGATTGCCACCTTCAAGCAAGCGCACAAGATGCAGGGGCCAGTCTTGGTTCACGTCGCAACAGTGAAAGGGAAAGGCTACGAAATAGCGGAGAAAGACCAAGTCGGCTACCACGCACAATCCCCCTTTAACCTCGCAACTGGGAAAGCGGTTCCTTCCAGCAAACCCAAACCTCCTTCTTATGCCAAGGTGTTTTCCCACACGCTGGTCAAACTCGCTGAGAATAATCCCAAAATTATCGGCATCACAGCAGCAATGGCGACGGGCACGGGTTTAGACAAACTCGCCAGCAAACTGCCTAAGCAATACATTGATGTCGGCATTGCCGAACAACATGCGGTTACTTTAGCCGCCGGTTTAGCTTGTGAAGAAATGCGACCCGTTGTCGCGATTTACTCTACTTTTTTGCAACGTGGCTACGACCAAATCGTTCACGATGTCTGCATTCAAAAATTACCCGTCTTCTTCTGTCTTGACCGCGCCGGAATTGTCGGTGCTGACGGTCCCACGCACCAAGGGATGTACGATATCGCCTATCTGCGCTGTCTCCCGAATATGGTGTTGATGGCACCCAAAGATGAAGCTGAATTGCAGCAGATGATCGTGACGGGTGTTAACTACACCGATGGCCCGATTGCCATGCGCTATCCTCGCGGCAATGGCTACGGGGTGCCCCTGATGGAAGAAGGCTGGGAAGAACTGCCCATCGGCAAAGCCGAAATTTTGCGCCAAGGCGATGATGTTTTGATCCTGGGTTATGGCTCGATGGTCTATCCCGCCATGCAGGCAGCGGAGATTTTGAGTGAGCATGGGATTGAGGCGACTGTTGTGAATGCTCGTTTTGCGAAGCCGCTGGATACTGATTTAATTTTGCCTTTGGCTCAGCAGATTGGTCGGGTGGTGACGCTAGAAGAAGGCTGCATCATCGGCGGCTTTGGTTCGGCTGTGGCAGAAAGCTTGCTGGATAATAATCTGATGGTGCCGATAACGCGGATTGGCGTGCCTGATGTATTAGTGGATCATGCTACGCCAGAACAGTCGATGGCGGAACTGGGTCTGACACCAGCTCAAATTGCCGAGCGAGTGAGGAAATGTTTTAGTCCTCAGCTGTCAGCAGTGATGGGTTAAAGGTAGGTTTTTTTAACGCAAAGGTACGCACAGGTAAGCGCTGTCCTGCGGCTTCGCTAACGCAGAGTTACGCAAAGATATCAGTTGCGCTTTCGGCGTTCTTTTGCGTTAAGGCAAAATTACCCTAAGTGTTTTCGGGAGAAAGCACGAGGTAAAAAAGCAGTTAGTCGGGTAAATATCGGCTAAGTTGTTAGAAACTATCATATTGATAACTAGCAACTCACCGCCAATATGTCTACCAAAACTCAAGTTTTTCCGGTTATTTGGAATCAAGACCGCGTTTTGCTCATCGACCAAAACCGCCTGCCTACCGAGTACACGTTTGTCGAAATCAGCTGCTGCGAAGATATGGCGCAGGCGATTAAAACGATGATTGTCCGGGGGGCACCGGCGATTGGTGTTGCGGCTGCCTACGGGATGTACCTAGGGGCAAGGGAGATTCAGTCAGACAAGCGTGAGGAATTTTTGAGCAAGTTGGAGCAAATTGCCGAGATGTTACGGCAAACTCGTCCAACTGCGGTTAATTTATTTTGGGCGATCGCGCGGATGTTGCGAACTGCCTATGAGTCGCTCGGAACGGTAGAAGAAATCAAATCTATTTTACTGACAACTGCTAAGGCGATTAATGCAGAAGACTTGCAAACTTGTCAGGCAATCGGCGATCACGGTTTAAAAGCTTTACCCTCCAAGCCCCATAAACTGGTTATTTTGACTCACTGCAACGCTGGAGCCTTGGCAACTGCTGGCTATGGAACTGCCTTGGGCGTTGTTCGTTCTGCGTGGCGAGATGGGCGTCTGGAGCGAGTCTATGCCGATGAAACTCGTCCCCGCTTGCAAGGTGCAAAGCTGACTTCTTGGGAATGCGTCCAAGAAGGCATTCCCGTTACGGTAATTACTGATAGCATGGCAGCTCACTGTATGAAACAGGGTCTAATTGATGCAGTCGTTGTCGGTGCTGACAGGATAGCCGCAAATGGTGACACTGCTAATAAAATTGGCACTTACAGTCTGGCACTGGTTGCTAAGGCTCACAATGTTCCTTTCTTTGTTGCCGCACCCCTCTCTACAATTGATTTTGAGTTGTCTTCTGGCAACAAAATTCCGATTGAAGAGCGCCATCCATCAGAAATCTACCAAGTTGGCGATACGCTTCTGACCCCTGCTGGTGTGGAGTTTTACAATCCAGCATTTGATGTCACTCCCGCTGAATTAATTTCAGCAGTGATTACCGAGTATGGCGCGATCGCACCCAGTGAGTTAAAACAGTTTCAGACCAAACAATTGGTTTAGAAGGGCGCAAGAATACAACAGAAAAATAAAAAGGAACGAACCTTGGGAAAGACTACAGCCGAAACCAAACATCATCTTTTGAAAAACGAACCAATCCGTAAATTTGCGGCGTCTACACAAACAGATTCATCGTCTCTTTACAATTGGCAAGATTCCCTCAAACAGCGAAGAAACATACTCTTTTTCGCAACGGGTGTAATAACGATAGGGAGTTTGGTATTGGTAGGTAATCCCATTGCTTTCGCACTCGGGTTTCCCCCTATGTTGAAATGTGGCCCAGTTAAGCAATCAGCACTGGAAGAAAATATTGAGTCAATTAACTTAGCTCAAGAAGCCCATTTTTCTGAAAAAAAGTCCTTTGCTAACGACTTTAATAAGTTAGGAATCCGCCTTCAAAAGCAGGGTGATGACTACGAATATTCAACCCGTGCCACTTCTTCGGCTGCCTTTAGTTACGGGATATCCCAAAGTAAAGGAAATAACAGTTACGTTGGGGCTGTGTTTGTAATACCAGCTACTGAGGCCAAATCTAAAGTTGCTAACCGTGAGACAACAGTAACAATTTTGTGCCAAGCGGATTCCCCTGGCGCAATCAAACCTGTTGAGCCAGCTTATCAAAATGGCGCAGTTGCTTGCGGCTCCAACACCACAGAAATCTACCGTTATTCGCCTTAAGGCTAACTCGGAAGAAAGGTTAGATTGGGAATTGACACTTAAGCAATCCCAAATCTAACCTTTTCAGGAATTTCTCATTTTCCCAGTGAATACTTATTAAAGCTTTTTGTGCTTTGCGTGTATGCAAAGCACAAAAAAATTATATTGGGTTTATTTACTTGACAAAAGTGAAGATGATGAGCATCTATTTTCGAGCTAAGTGGTTAAACTTTTTATTTAAAAAACATAAAAATGAAGGTATAGCCTTCTACATTGGAATTCTGATTCTTATAATAATTTTTGGTGTTTTGGCAGTTATGGCTTTGCCTATTTTTTTGAATTGTGCCAACACAGCTAATAACAAGAGATCGCAAGGAGAAATCTATATCGTCTCTATAAACAGAGGACAAGAAGCTTACTATTTAGAAAATAATACTTTTGTTGCTTCTCTGCCGAAACTCGGTCTAAGTATTCCAAGTAAAACAAAAGATTATGAATATTCTATTCGTGCAACAAAAACAGCGGTATTTAACTACGCGATCGCTCAAGAAACTGCTTCAAAACCCCTGAAGAGCTATGTTGGGGCTGTATTCATCGTACCGGACAATCATTCCCGAGACTTAACTACAGTAAGGATTCTGTGTCAAGCGAATGCTCCCGGTGCAATCAAGCCTGTAGAGCCAGCTTATCAAAATGGCGAAGTCGCTTGCGGTTCTAACACCACAAAAATCTCCCGTTATTAGTCTTAAGGCTAACTCGGAAGAAAGGTTAGATTATGGATTGGTATCTAAGCCGGCCAAAATCTAAACTTTTCAGGAATTTCTCATCTTGCCAGTGAATACTTATTCAAGCATTTTGGACTTTGCACCTACGCAAAACACAAAAAAATATCCAGGGTTTGTTTACTTAAAAAGATGGAATATGAATATCTATTTTAGAGCTAAGTGGTTACAATATTTGTCAAATAGAAATGAGAACCAGGGTAATGTCTTGATTGCGCTTTTGGTTGTCGTTGTCATTAGCATTGTTGGTATATTGGTAGCTATAGCACTTCCTAGCGCTGTGAGCTGTGGAGGTAAAGCTGGTCAATCAGAAGGGAAACAATATATCGGCTCAATGAATAGAGCACAGCAAGCCTACTATCTAGACAATGGTGCTTTTGTGGCTTCAATTCCGAAACTAGGGTTAGGTGTTCAATCTAAAACAAAAAATTACGAATATTCCGTTCGAGCCACAAAAACGGCAGTCTTCAACTACGCGATCGCTCAAAAAACTGCCTCAAAACCGCTGAAGAGCTATGTTGGGGCTGTCTTCATAGTACCTGCATCCAAGGTAGACAAAAAGGCAGCTAAAAATAACAAAGAAACGTTAGCAATACTATGCGAGACAGATACTCCTACTAACCAACTCCCCGCAGAGCCGACTTACCAAAAAGGTGTCCTCGCTTGCGGTTCTAATACTCATTCGATACCATAGTGCCACACCTAAAAAATATAGCGATCGCCTGAAACGGCAATCTTCCAAATCAAGTGATTCACCGGAGGTAATCATGCAGCTTAAGGATAAAGAAGAACAAGAGTCAGCCAAGATATCTTCACAATTAAATCTACCCATTCAAGCTGAAGAAACAACTGAAGATACAGCAACGAATGCGGCTTCTAAAGAGCAGTTATCGCGAAATCATCTTAGTCACGACCTAAAGCCACTCTTCGTCTTAATGGGAATTCTCGGGGCGCTGGGTCTTGGAGCCTTGTTCACGCTCTGTATCTTCGCCATTTATGATATGTCTACTACTTCGTCGGATACTTGTATAGAGATACACTCAGAAGACACTATCCAGCCTCTCTAAATCCTAAAAAGGTGTCTAGTGGGCAATGCCCACCATAATTAATCAATAATGCCTAAAAGTTATGCTTCCTGATGTTGTTAAAGGCTTTTTTTTGCTGCTGTTTATATTAGTCCCCATAGAAAAAATATTTTTTTTACACAAACAGAAGATATTTCGTAAAGGATGGGAAACAGATGCCATCCATTATTTTATTGGTTACTTTGTTGGCAGAACGGCAGTATTAGCCATTAGTGGAATATTAATTGGACAGTTTCTCAAAAGCTTAATCAATTCAGAAATACAGATGAACGTTGCTTCTCAACCTGTAGCGTTCCAGTTTGTGGAAGCAATTTTTATCGCTGATGTTGGATATTACATTGCTCATAAACTCACTCATAAGATTCCTTGGCTGTGGAAATTCCATGCGATTCACCATAGCGTAGAAGAAATGGACTGGTTGGCAACGGTGCGTCTGCATCCCATTGACCAAATATTTACGAAAACTTTTCAGATAGTCCCGCTATACATATTAGGCTTTACTAAAGAAACGTTCGCTATATTTTTTATTTTTGGTGCTTTTGAAGCTTTCTTTATTCATGCCAATATAAAAATTAGGTTTGGCTGGCTTCGGTGGATAATTGCCACCCCAGAATTTCATCACTGGCATCACACCGCCGAGCGAAAGTTCTATGACAAAAACTTTGCAGCTCAGCTTCCAATTTTAGATTTAATCTTCGGCACTCTCTATATGCCTGTGGGTAAAATGCCGAACAAGTATGGGATATACGAACCTGTGCCTTCTGGGTATCTTGGACAAATACTCTACCCGTTTTCTAAACGAAAAAAGTTTATGAATCAAGTTAAAAGAATAGCAAATATATAAAAAAGTTTTTATGGTTCATAATTTTTATTTCTAGTTGTGACTAATGACATCTCGGTATTACGGTTGCTATGGTAATGAGGTTGAGGTGTCACTCATCGGAAAGTTTTATGCAAATAATAACTAAAAGAACCAGTCGTTTACGTCCTTTACCTGTAATGTTAGGGGTTGTCGCTGTTAGTGTTGGTGCAATAGGTGCCGCGATCGCGATCGCAGACATCGACATCCAAGCGATCGCAACTGGCAAATATGCAAACAAAGTAACAGTAGCGCAGTTACAGCAAGGAAGACTAAAGCCAGTATTCCTAATTGATGTGCGATCGCCAGAGGAGTACGCTGAAGATCATATTGCTCAAACTCCACTGGTACCTCTGACTCAGATTGAAACGGGTATAGGGATTGAGCGTATTAAGGCATTGGTGAAAAAGAGCGTTCAACCCAATCAACCCGAACCAACGGTAGTGCTATATTGCACCAAAGGAACCCGTTCAACTAAAGCCTACTGGATGTTAGAGGGAACGGGGTTGAAGATGGCAGTCTTATCAGGCGGTATTACTGCATGGCGGAAAGCCGTGCCTGCGGAACAAGATAAAGCGGTCTTATCTCCAATTATTTTACAAGCCAAGAAGTTGAATGCTAACTAACTTCTTATAAAAACTGATTGAATGCAAATCAAACCTAGATTACTTCTTCCTCAGAAGTTGGTTAATTTGACTTTGCAGCTTTTCTTGTAATAGTTGTGCGTGTCGGTAAGCAGCGTTTCGGTCTTGCCGAGTAGAAGTTTTTGGTTCTGGAAGTTGCTCGTCTTCAACAACTTCGGTTGACCAAGTTTGATAGAGAGGCTGAATAAAATAACGCAGCCGACTTCGCATTGCCCAAACACCCATAGATGGGAAGAGAATGAAGAAAAACATCAAAAAAGAGACAGGCAAGAAAGGCAAGTAGATGGCTCTTGCAAATTTTTTGAGATTGATTGCCCAAGGATGCAAAGATTCATTGCCAATGCAAGCAACGGGCAGAATCGGAATGCGATAGCGATCGCTTAACTGGATAAAACTTGGATGAAAAGTGTCTAACTGATAACGCCTTTTCCACCCTTTTCCCGGCCCGCGTATGCCCTCCGGAGCGTATAGTAAGATGGTTTTTTGAGCCACCGCCGCTTCAAATTCATCAGCTTCTGCCCTAACGCCACCTAGAACTTGCGACCATCCTGGAGGTAGCCACCAAATCACCCAGGGATGTTCAAACAACGAAACACCCGCCAGCGGTTGCACAACCCATTCACGTGTCTGGCTTAAGAGCGTTCCTAATCCCAAAATATCCCAAGGGAAACACATTCCCGCATGGTTCATTGATACAATCAATGGCCCAGTTTGAGGTAAATTTTCGAGTTGTTGTAGCTCTCCTTGAAAATAATATTTCACAATTGGAGCCAGCACTTCATCTCGGAAAGCCTGCTGATAATTTGGGTCAAACTCCCCTTCTCCCCGGCGGGGTGAACGAAAGCCGAGACGTATCCAACGAATCAACAGCGCCAGATAAAATCCCCCAGGAATGAGAAACAATCCATACTCCAGCCAATTCCAACCATCGGAATCGGCGTGATAGTGTTGCCAGTGGCGGTTGAATAAAATCAGCCAGCCTGGAGGATACCAAAGACAAAACCAATCAAACCAATTCCAACAATAATCGTGAATACGCCCAGCCATGCCATTCTCAATCTCGGCATTCTCGCTAAACCGCAACAATCGCACTTCAATCTCCTAATCGTGTTCGGCGCTATATTACCCGATATTCCAATTTTTGTTTTCTACCTTGTGGCGAGATATATTCAACGCCTACCAGAACGCCAAATCTGGTCAACCGCTTATTACCAACCCTTTTGGCAAAATATTATCCACCTGTTTCATTCAATTCCATTGCCTTTAATTGGGGTAGCGATCGCTCGCTACTACGGGTGGAAACCTATTGAAATTATCTTTTTGAGCATGGTGCTACATTCCCTCGGAGATTTACCCGTCCACAGCGACGACGCGCACAGGCATTTTTTGCCCTTCAGCGATTATCGTTTTATCAGTCCTATCTCTTATTGGGATACTAACAAATACGGCACGATTGTTTCTTTCGTTGAGCGGTTGCTGGTGCTGGTAGCAACCGTTTACGTCTTCGGGATGGTTCACTCCTACATCGGCAAAGGACTACTCATTGCAGTGAACTTGATTTATTGGCTCAGTTATCTCTACTTCTGGGTTTTCTAAGAAATATTGAACTTTTCGCCATGAAGTTACATCTTGCTCTAGGCTGTTGAAACACAGTTACACAAACAAAACCTGCTGGGAGCAGGTTACAAAACCCTTTATTTTCAGTTGGTTCGCGCTTTCCTAGCTAGAATGCGATCGCCTTTCCATTCTGAGCTTGGCGCAAGATGTGAGTTGAGCTATTTTAACCACGATAACCACGCAGACCAACTTTGTACTAAGTGAGCAAATTCGGCATAACCGGCAGCACCGGGGTGAGCGCCATCATTCGCTGTTGCCTCACCGATCCACACCGATGACGCCTGTAAAGGAGTAAAAACATCTAAATAAGGCACATTGCGATCGCTACATAAACGAGCTAACTGCTCAGACAAACCAGCAATCCTAAAATTTTGCTCAATCTCTGCAACAGGTGGCGCTCCCACCATCAAGACTGGAAATGTTTGCCGTGCAACTTCAAGAATTTCCGTGCAATTCTCTAGGGAATCCGCTAACTCCACACGAGTCTTCCCATTTTCCAGGGTGGTGTCATTGACACCAAACGAGAAAACAATCCTGCCATCATATTCTTTAGGCAAGCGACAAGCAACCTCACCTAGCCAACGGGATCTAATATCCGCGCTGGTTTCCCGCCGTACCCCAAGATTGTAATAAGTAATGTCATAACCTTGCTTTCGTGCTGCTGCACAAATTCTTCCCGTCCAACCAAGACACTCTGGATCGCCAGTTCCGTTTACAAAGGAGTCACCAATAAAGCAAATTCGCATTTTGTCTGAAATTTATTTTTAGTTTTTTCCCATATTTATTTTTCTGAATAGCACCAGCATCCTTGGCTCTAGAAGAACTTCACCGGATTGAGCGAGCGCTCTTACAGTTTTTCATAAAAATTCCATTTCCTCTTTAATATTTTGCCTAGCTTGTTGTTCTAGAGCAACAAACATTTTTTCAGTAAAATATATTCGTTCTCGGTTTAAAAAGCTCTGCAATACTTGTTTCCTACCTGTTCTGTATTTTGTGGAAGAGACCCATAAATACTCTTTTCTAATTGCTTGAGCATATATTCTGTATTTAGTAGCCGATGCTCCTAATATAGAAAGGTCTGCATCTAGAAAAATTTTGCTGTCAATACCGTCTATATTTTGATGGTATTTGGTTTTTATAATTAAGGAATATACAACCTCTATAGTTGATGAGGGAATGTCTAACCCTTTCAAAATCATCGCTGCATATTCTGCACTTTTTTCCTCATTATCGTTAGCTTTTGGGTTATAAACTGCATCGTGGAACCAAGTTGCAAATTCAATTGCTGCGTGGTTTTGGGATAGCGAGCGCAAATCGTTAAGTGTTGCTAAAATTTGTTCTATATGCTCCAGAGTATGATAATATCTACCATCACTGGAGTAAGCCTCAAATAATTCAAGCAACACTTTCTGACCAATCTCTTGCTCAACCTGAAACGGTTGTAGTAAAGACTCCCATCTAGATTGCAAAGTAAAGCATCTTTCTGTGTCTAGATTGTAGCGCGATCGCATACTTCCCCAAATTTCTTAGCGAATCATTTGCTCTTGGTTAATGAATTAAAATACATCAACTGACTCAAAGTGCTTTTGAGACTGAGCGTGTGCAGCTTCGCCACAGGTGCGGGGAGTAGGAAATATTTTACCTGGATTAGCCAAACCCTTGGGATTAAATACTTGGCGCACCCATTGCATTGTTTCTAAATCCGTTTCGGTAAACATTTGCGGCATATAGCATTTTTTATCTGCACCAATCCCGTGTTCCCCAGAAAGGCTTCCGCCTACTTCTACGCAAAGTTTAAGAATTTCTCCCCCTAATTCTTCCACCTGTTCCAATGCCCCAGGAATCGAATTATCATAAAGAATGAGTGGGTGAAGATTCCCGTCTCCAGCATGAAAGACGTTAGCAATACGATAGCCGTATTTTTGGCTCAATGCTTCAATTTCTTGCAGTACAAATCGCATTTGAGTCCGGGGAATTACCCCATCTTGGACATAATAATCAGGACTGAGTTTGCCTGCTGCTGCGAAGGCTGCTTTCCGTCCTTTCCAGAGCTTTAGACGGGTTTCTGGCTCGTTTGCCGTGGTGATGCTACGCGCTCCATTGGTGGTGCAAATTTCCGCAATACGCTGTTTATTTGCCGCCACTTCCACTTCTAAGCCGTCTATTTCAACTAACAAGATAGCGGCAGCATCTCTAGGATAACAACCTGTTGCTACAACATCTTCGACAGCGTTGATGCTGATATTATCCATAATCTCCATACCGCCTGGAATTATGCCAGCGCTGATAATATCTGATACAGCGGCTCCAGCATCTTCGACACTGGTAAAATCTGCTAAAAGAACGCAAATAGATTCCGGGGTCTTAAGAATTCTCAAAGTAATTTCTGTAGCGATACCTAGCGTGCCTTCAGAACCAACAAATAAACCCGTTAAATCGTAACCAGGCATTTCGGGAATTTGTCCTCCCACGTCTACAATAGAGCCATCGGCGAGAACTAATTTTAAACCTAAAACGTGGTTGGTGGTGACGCCATATTTAAGACAATGGACGCCTCCAGAATTTTCTGCAACGTTACCGCCAATCGAGCATACAATCTGGCTGGAAGGGTCAGGCGCATAGTAAAATCCGGCACCGCTAACGGCTTGTGTTACCCAGTTATTAATTACTCCTGACTGCACCACAACCCGCTGATTTTCTAAGTCAATGCTCAAGATTTTTCGCATCAATGCAGTAACAATTAGCACGCAATTTTCTACAGGCAAGGCTCCACCAGAAAGTCCAGTGCCAGCACCGCGTGCAACCCAGGGAATTTGATTTTGGTCGCATATCCTCACTGCCGCTGCGACTTCTTCTGTGGTGCGCGGTAGCACAACGAGGGCAGGTTTTTGTCGGTAGCTAGTTAAACCATCGCACTCGTAGGTTATTAACTCCTCACGACGCTGCACGACGCCGTTTTTCCCGATAACTGCCTCAAATTGCTTAATGATCGGTTGCCAGTTGTGCTGTTGTTTGTCTTGGGTAATCATCAGTAACTCTATATCTGCGTAAGTCCCTTTTGGACAACCTGTTTGTAAAAATCTTCAAGAGCGACTACACAACTTTTGTCGTCATAAAGATAGTCATGGCGAGCCTTGATTCTTTCTGAAACGTCGCGCCGCCAAACTGGGTCTAAACCTAACCTTACAGCAATATCAATATATTCTGCTTCAGTCTGAGCAATTGTGTCTGTCACCCCGAGCATTCTGAGGAAGCTATAAGAGTGAAGACCTCGCATAAATTTCCCCGGACAGGTGACGACGGGTAAATTGCAAGCGATCGCTTCTAGCGCTGTATTGCCACCAGACCAGCTTATCGTATCAAGAAAAATATCTGAAAGTAAATTGAGCGTTAGATAATCTGGGCGACTAGGAACCTTAAGAAATACACAATGGTCTTCGCTATACAGATCAACTAATTCAAAAGCACGTGAGAGACGTTTCCGCAGTAAATCACCTCGAAGAAATACAAATTGAGCTTCAGGAATACGCTGTGCTATTTCCGCAAAAATAAAATCATATTGTGGCAAATATTTGAAAGGTGCTTGGCAACACAAATAAATAACTGAATCATCCCGTAACTGAAAATCTGAGCGGGTTTTTGCCAAGACAGGAATATCTTGTGGCTTTGGATAAGCCACACCAATATTTTGTAGACGAATCAGTTCCTCCGAATAATGTTCTTGTGCATCTTCCGGCTCCATCAACTGACTAGATAAAAAGTAATTCAAAGTTGGTAAACCAGTTGTAACTGGATGTCCCCACGCTACGCATTGTACAGGAGCAAGACGCAATCCAGCTATTTGTATCGTTGGAGCATCCATCCCAACTTCTGGAAATACAAGTATATGTAGTTTGTCAGACGAAATCTGTTGACATACAGCTTCAAGATTATAAGGAATATGGTGAAATACATCACTGTAATCCCGAAATTGTTGTGTTATATGGTCTGGTTCATTTCCTGTATAATAACAGTAAATTTCAAAGTTTTGCTTTTCACAGTAACGCAACCAGCCTGTTAACCACAAGGTTCCGCTGTAAGAATGCAGATAGGCCGAAACATAACCAACACGAATTTTGTTATTCTCCTTAAGCGGAGGCATGGATATAGGCTGCACCCATTGTGGATAGTTTGCTGCCATAATTTGATGGACTAAATTTCCATACTGACATTGCAACTTTACAACATTGTGAGCCTGATAAGCTAAGTAAAAGTTAGTAAAACAACTTATACCAATTAAAGCATTAGTTTTGTCTTCTGGCGTTTGGATTTCTGTATCTCGAATTAATTTTTGTAGGCCTTGTATAAATTTTTGACGATAAAAGTCTATTTCATTTGGGGTATCGTAAACAGATGGTAAAATCAAGTTTTTGAAAAGTTTGAATACGTATTCATTAGGCAGAATTTGAGATGCCTTTTCTGCACTTGATATTGCTTCTTTAATCCGTCCGTCCTGTTGCAATAATTTAATTAAATAAAAGTGCAGTTTCCCAGCTTTCGAGTGAAAGCGAATGCCTTCTTGAAGTGTAGATATCGCTTCTTCTATTCGACTTAAATGCCTAAAAGATTCGCTCAAATTAAAATAAATTTCTGGATCTGCTCCTGAAATTTCCAAAAGGCTTTGATATTGCTTAATCGCCTCCTCATATTTCCCTAAGCTATAAAATTTATTTCCCGAGTTTAAAAGAAGCTGAGCTGGATTAGCTTGAGCTGTTAATGCGATTTGCAAGTTACTCAATATAGTGGTATCGTTTGGGTTGAGAGATAGAGCTATTTCATAGGCTTCAATCGCTTGAGTTAGAAGGTTTTGCTCCATCAGGAGGTTTCCTAAATTGAGGTAGCTACCAAAGTGGCTTGAGTTAGCTGCGATCGCTTGACGGTAGACTGCTTCCGCCTCCTTGCTTTCACCTACCTGAGTGAGAAGATTGCCTAAATTGTTGTAAGCTTCAATTAGTTTGGGTTCAAGCGCGATCGCTTCTTTATAAGCTGAAATTGCTTGAATATCTTGATTGATTTTTTCTAAAGCTAAACCAAGAATATAATATGCTTGAGCTGAAGAGGTATCTATTTTTATTAAAGTTTGAATAGATTCGATGCAGTCTTGATATTTTTCTGTTTCATAATATAGTACCCCTAAGTTTAGCCACGCTTCAGTCTTGTTATTTCGCCACAAAAGAAACTCGCGATACTTTTTTTCTGCTGCTGCAAAATCCCGCTGATGGTGGAAAGATAATGCTTCTTGATAAAGTTTATCTAATTCTTCTTCTTTTTGTTCAATAAATTGTAATTGATAGATAGCCTGAACAACTGATGTTTGGCGCACTTGGCTGAAAGCAGACCAGGGGTAGTTAGATTTTTTATTTGCATCCCAACTGAGAACCTGAATCCCATTCCAAAAAGTGTGATGGCCGTCTCCTGGCGTCAGCAACTCTATCAATAACTGGCACTCTGGGTTAGCAGCCATAAAGTCCCAATTAGCTTGGCGCACCGTCTCCCAATTGCTATCATCCACAATAATTAGGGCTTTTTCAGCCAGAAACGGTTTGAGTAGAAGTAATCCTAATAATTGCGATCTATAGTCGTGAGCGCCGTCATATAAATAAACACCAATTTTGTCGTCCGGATTAATTTCTCGAAGCTCTAACAAAAACTCTTCAAAATCTTGATTATAAAAATAAACTCGATCTTGAATATCAAACTTTGATAAATTATCAATTAATTTTCCTAGGTTTTCACCTGCTGGATCAAATTCAGCAAAGTTGTCTATAGCGTATGCCATTCGTTCTGGATGATCGAGCAGTGCGCCAATTAAAGTCGAACCTTGATAGCAGCCAATCTCGCAATATATTTCATCTGGTTCCATGCACGCAACCGCAAAATTGAGCAACTGCATTACGTTGGCAGTAGTCATTCCTTGAACTTGGTCAAGAGCCTGCTGAAATCGCATTGATTTAGGTACAACCGATTCGCGTCCCCAATTTTCATAAAGGCTGGGCAGTTGCTCAACAAACTTTTGGTAATCCATCGCTAACACCTTGTATGCTTACTTTTAGTTTATCTAAAGAAAAAATTAGGCACAAAGCTTTGGTTCGTTAAAATCTTGAGGAAGATGATAAACAGGGCAAAAGTTAGTGCTAGAAAGGGGAGGGAGTGCCAATCGTGCATACTTGACCTCGTAGCGTGTATTGCATCGACTGCTGGAATCACAGCGCTAACTTAGAAGCTCGTGAATGGATTTCAACAAATCTTCTGCGGTGTAGGGCTTCGACAAAAATCTTTTGACGACGCCACCTGCGATCGCTGGGAGCTTATGGTTGGAAACCAGTCCGCTCACAGCAACAACTTTGACCTGCGGGTTCATTTTTTGTAGGGCGCGGATGGTGGTTGGACCATCCATCGTAGGCATCATCATATCAATTAACACGACATTGATTTCCGCGCGATGCTGGGCATAGAGTGCGATCGCTTCAATCCCATCGTTGGCAGTGAGTACCCGATAGTCATAGGCTTCTAGGGATGTTTTAGTCACTTCTCGAATGGCTGGTTCATCATCAACCACAAGAATCCATTCTCCGTGACCTCTGGGCAGTTCATAACGCTCCGTAGCTTCTGGATCTGTTGTAGTTGTGTTAGTTGCTGGAAAATAAACTTTAAATTGGGTTCCTCTTCCTACTTCGCTATAGACATTGATAAAACCGTCATGACCTTTAATGATTGCCAACACAGTGGACAGACCTAGCCCTGTGCCTTTACCGAGTTCTTTTGTTGTGAAAAATGGTTCAAAAATTCTTTCTAAACTTTCTGGAGGAATACCACTTCCAGTATCCGAGATAGTAATAACGATATAAGGCCCCATTTTGGCCTCAATATTCATCCGGGCATAGTTTTCATCGATGATAAGATTTTCGGCAGAGATACTCAAGACTCCACCATCTGGCATCGCATCGCGGGCATTAACGCAGAGATTCATCAACACCTGATGTACTTGAGTAGCATCTCCAGAGACAGGCCAAAGTTCCATCATTCGTACATCTGTATAGATTTCGATTGATTTAGGAAAGGTCTCTTTGGCAATTTTCTGAATTTCCCCAATTAAGTGCCCTACTTGAAGGGTCATTCGCTCACCTTCAACTCCTCGAGCAAATGACAAGACTTGCTTAATTAGCTCAGCACCGCGTTTAGTATTTGTTTCTAGTAAATCCAAAAGCCGCTGACTGCGCGGATCGGGAATTACCATTTGTAAGATTTGAATGGCGGCAAGAATTGGCGTCAGTACATTGTTTAGATCGTGGGCAATGCCGCCAGCCAGAGTACCGATACTCTCCATCCGTTGGGCGCGGCGGAACTGTGCTTCAAGTTGTTTTTTCTCTGTAATATCGGTGTCTACAGAGAGGATTGATTTGGGGTTATTTTCATCATCGCGCACCAAACTCCAACGACTGGCAACGACAATTTGTTTGCCTTCTTTGGTGACTTTATACAATTCACCTTGCCATTCACCTTTGTTGTTAACAGTCTTGTGCGCTTCTAGGAGTTGAGGCGAAGGATCGTTGTACAAAATCTCCGAGACATTTTTCCCCAGAACTTCCTCCGCCTTCCAACCGTACAGTAACTCAGCTCCTTTACTCCAAAGTACGATTTTGTCTTTTAGATTTCGCACAAGAATTGCATCTGTTGTTACATCTAGCAAGGCAGCTTGTCTGCGGATTTTTTGTTCTGCCTCCTTTCGCTCGGTGATGTCCCGATCCATGCCGCGATAACCTTGGAATTTTCCATCACAATTCCAAACTGGAACTGCACTAGTTTCTAGGACAACCAGATGACCGTCTTTGTGAACAGTCGTATTCTCAAGACACGTAATGGGTTGTGCAAGGGCAGCCATTTGCCCAAAAATATTAGCAACTCGAAAAGCTTCTTCCGGAGGCATGAGATCGAAGGGAGTTTTGCCCAGAACTTCTTCTGGTTCATAACCCAAAATGTCGCGGAGCTTCGGACTGACATACGTGTAAACAACGTTTTCATCCACCTCCCAGACCCAATCGCTAGTGGTTTCGACTAAATTGCGAAACCGCTCTTCGCTTTGACGCCATGCCTCCTCGTTAGCTTTGCGCTCGGTAATGTCGCGGGCGATCGCATACATCAACCCTTCTTCAACGACCGGAGAGGCTGTCCAGGATAGCCATTTATAAGAACCATCCTGACAGATGTAGCGGTTCTCAAAGTCGATGGTTGGTTCGCCCGTGGCAAGTTTCTGGAATTCGTCACGGGTTTTTCCTTGGTCTTCAGGATGAACAAAGTTAAACAGTAATGTACAGCAAAGTTCTTCTTGAGAAAGCCCAAGTGTTTTCTCAAAAGCTGGGTTTACGCGCTTAAAATAGCCATCCAAACTAGCAATACACAGCATATCCAACGAGAGGGTGAATAAGCGATCGCGCTCTTCCTCTGCCCGCTTACGAGCGGAGATGTCCGTTTGCAAGCCTACGAAGTAGAGTAAGTTCCCCTCATCTGAAAATACTGGCGAAATTCTTAATTCATTCCAGAATGGCTGACCATCTTTTCGATAGTTCAGCAGCGTCGTTTGAATCTCTTTTTGTTCGGCGATCGCTTGGCGAATTTGAGCGATCGCTTGCGGATCTGTGCCAGAACCTTTCAGAAAACGGCAGTTGCGACCCATAATTTCTTCTGGCTTATACCCAGAGATCCGCGAGAAAGCTGGGTTTGCGTAAACGATCGGGTTGTCTGGCTGGTTCGGATCGGTAATAATCACTCCCTCAGAAGCTGAAGTAATCGCCCGTGCCAGGTGCAGGTTCTCGGTAGCAGCTCGCTGTAGCGCCTCCTCGGCTCGTTCGCGTGCAGCGATGCTGCGTTCCTTTTCAGCTAAATTGCGCCGTAGCTCTAGTTGGCTAATTACCTGGCGGCTTAAAGCTTTAAGTGCCTCTACTTGTTCTGGACTGAGGTTTCGCGGTACATAATCAACAACACAGATCGTCCCGATTATCTGTCCCTCAGGGGTTATCAGCGGTGCGCCCGCATAAAATCGGACGCTGGGGCAAGCAATGACGACTGGATTAGTGGCAAACTTCTTATCAGCCAATGTATCAGGAATCATTAAAATTTCGTGTTGCTCAAGTAGGGGGCAGAACCCGATATCAAGGGGGAATTCTGATACTTCTAAACCCACCTTTGACTTAAACCACTGACGGTTTTTATCCAAAAAATTTATTAACGCAATCGGGGTTCCACAAACGTGCGCCGCTAAATGGGCAAGATCGTCGAATGCCTCTTCGGGTTCTGTATCAAGAATCCGATATCGGCGCAGAGCTTCTAGCCTCGCCGCTTCCTTCCTAGACTCTAAAATTTTCATCAGTACTTATTCCTACTTGGACCGGATTTCGGTAGCCATCATCTGAAAATGCTTGTTCTGCCTTGTCGCGTTAAATGTCTCAATGCTGAAAAAGCAGGAGAAAGTCTCAGCGATCAACTTTTCCGTCCGATAACCCTAGCTAGATTGTTCCCTGGCGCTCCAATTGACTAACAGTTTCAGGAAAATCTACATGAAAATTGCTAAATTCTACGCATTCTCGCTCAAACTAAAGGTCTCCAGCCTTTTACCGCAGTGCCGGAAATGCGATCGCAACTGCTAAGGGTTATTTGTACCCGTAGGAATTAAAAAAGGCGGTTTTGCTGTTTTCATAGTCTATTAAATGGTTTTCCTATTCATATATAAATTCTATAAAATCTCTCTAAAGGTTGATGGCGGTTTAATATAGCAGAAAAGTTTATCATTGCATTTCCTGGGTAATCTGCTATACACGAATCCTTCAACTCCTTGTAGAAGAAAGCAAAGAAATCACTTCCATACAACTCGAAAATGTACGAAGTTAAGTTTAGTTACAAGAGTATAAAATTGGACAGGAAGTTAGCATCTAGCTTGAGGAGGCACATCCTGACAACTTGCAGCAATGAACTCTAGCACTCGTTGCCACACGCGCTCCAATAAATCGGGTTGATTTGCCTCAAACCACTCAATTTGGGGATAAGCACGAAACCAAGTGCGTTGTCGCTTGGCAAATTGACGAGTGTGCAAAACGGTTAACTCTTTGGCGTCCGATAGAGAAATCTCTCCAGCTAAATATTGCTTCATTTCCCTATAACCTAGCGTATCCAGCAGCGGCAGATTGCAACCGTATTTCTCACAAAGGATTTTTACCTCCGCTTCCCACCCTGCTGCTAACATCTGTTCGGTTCGCTGTTCAATGCGTTGCGTAAGGTGGCTAGAGTCCGGGCAATCTAAGCCAATTTGGAGAATGGGATAATCGGGTGGATTCTCTCCTTGCTGCTCTGAAATGGGGCGACCCGTCACATAAAATACTTCTAAAGCTCGCAATGTCCGCACGGGATCGTTAGGATGAATTTTCTGAGCGGCAACGGGATCAACTTGTTGTAGAAAAGCGTAAAGTTGGATTTGACCGAGAGATTGCAGTTGCGATCGCAATTCTTCTTGGGGCGCTACTCTAGGAATTTTTAACCCCTGCACAATAGAACGGATGTATAAACCCGTCCCTCCCACCAAAAGAGGCGGAGTTTCCTTGCCCAAAGCAGCAATTAAAGCTTGCGTCTGCTGCTGGTAATCTGCCACCGTCAAAGTTTCTGTGGGCTCGCAGATATCAATTAAGTAGTGCGGTACCAACTTGCGCTCAGCATCTGTTGGCTTAGCTGTGCCGATATCAAATTCGCGGTACACTTGACGCGAATCAGCGCTAAGAATTACAGAACCCAAGCGCTGTGCTAATGCTAATGCCAGCCCTGATTTTCCCGTCGCGGTAGCACCACAAATAACAATCAGCGCTGAGGGCTGAGGGCTGAGTGAAGAGGGCTGAGGACTGAGGACTGAGGGCTGAGGACTGAGGGCTGAGAACTGAGGGCTGAGGACTGAGGACTGAGTGAAGAGGGCTGAGCGAACAGGTAATTTTCCGCTGCTCCCTGTGTCTGTTTCTCTCGCCTCCCGTTCCCTTGTGCCACCGTGCTTTCCTACTTTGTTACCTTTCACTGGGTACAGCCCCTAAACAAATATCTCTTGAAATTGCCCTACGGTCGCCCCGAAACCTTTTGTGTTATAATTTTGGAGTGTTTTTACATTTTTGAAGTCCCGGTGGGCTTCCAAGCCATTATTGGAGAATCCTTATTCATGACGAGCAGTTACAGTGCCGATCAGATTCAAGTTCTAGAAGGTCTTGAACCAGTCCGGAAAAGACCGGGGATGTACATCGGTTCGACTGGCCCTAGGGGACTCCACCATCTAGTTTACGAGGTGGTGGACAACTCTATTGATGAGGCTCTGGCTGGCTATTGCACCCATGTGGAGATAGACATAAACGCCGATGGTTCGGTGACGGTGACAGACGATGGACGAGGGATTCCCACAGATACTCATCCCACTACAGGCAAATCAGCTTTGGAAACGGTGATGACGGTGCTGCACGCCGGAGGGAAATTTGGCGGCGGCGGTTACAAGGTTTCTGGTGGTTTGCACGGTGTCGGGATCTCCGTAGTCAATGCCTTGTCTGAGTGGGTGGAAGTAACCGTTTGGCGGGAGAAGCGGGAGCATATCATGCGCTTTGAGCGGGGTATTCCTGTCACCGAACTCAAGGCAACGCCAATTAAAGAAGCGAGGACAGGCACCTCGATTAGTTTCAAGCCAGATTTACAGATTTTTGTGACGACTGGCATTGAGTTTGATTACACCACCTTGGCAAGTCGTTTGCGGGAACTGGCTTACTTAAATGCGGGAGTCAAAATCACGTTTACTGACAACCGGCTGGAATTAATTAAGGGTGGAGAGCCAAGAGTAGAAACCTACTGTTATGAAGGAGGTATTAAAGAGTATATCGCCTATATGAATAGCGATAAACAGGCTCTCCACGAAGAAATTATCTATGTATCCGGCGAACGCAACAATGTACAAGTAGAGGTGGCGTTGCAGTGGTGCGTCGATGCCTATACAGATACTCTGCTGGGGTTCGCAAATAATATTCGTACAGTTGACGGCGGTACTCACCTGGAAGGGTTGAAGGCGGTGCTGACGCGGACGCTGAATACGATCGCTCGCAAGCGCAATAAAATCAAAGAAAATGAACCGAACCTCGGCGGAGAGAATGTCCGCGAAGGTTTAACGGGGGTTATCTCCGTCAAAGTACCCGATCCGGAATTTGAAGGACAAACTAAAACCAAACTCGGTAACACCGAAGTCCGAGGAATTGTTGATTCCCTAGTCGGCGAAGTTCTCACAGAATATTTAGAGTTCCGCCCAAACGTTGGCGATGCGATTCTAGAAAAAGCGATTCAAGCTTTCAAAGCCGCCGAAGCAGCGCGTCACGCACGAGAATTAGTGCGCCGCAAATCGGTTTTGGAATCTTCTCCTTTACCGGGTAAGTTAGCCGATTGCAGTACGCGAGATCCTTCGGAATCGGAGATTTATATCGTAGAAGGGGACTCAGCCGGAGGAAGTGCCAAACAAGGACGGGACAGACGCAACCAAGCTATCCTCCCATTGCGCGGTAAGATTCTCAACATTGAGAAAACCGACGATGCCAAAATCTACAAAAACACCGAAATCCAGGCGCTAATCACCGCACTGGGATTGGGTGTTAAGGGTGAGGAGTTTGATGCTTCTCAGCTGCGCTATCACTGCATCGTGATTATGACTGACGCGGACGTAGATGGGGCGCACATTCGGACGCTGTTATTAACGTTCTTCTATCGCTATCAACGGGCGCTAATCGAGCAGGGTTACATCTATATCGCTTGTCCTCCACTCTATAAGGTAGAACGCGGACGCAATCATTACTATTGCTATAGCGATCGCGAAATGGCAAACCTGATTCAGCATGAGTTTCCCGCTAATGCCAACTACACCATCCAGCGATTCAAAGGTTTGGGTGAAATGATGCCGCAACAGTTGTGGGATACTACCATGAACCCGGAAACTCGCACTCTCAAACGGGTGGAAATTGAAGATGCGGCGGAAGCCGATCGCATCTTTACCGTTCTAATGGGCGATCGCGTTGCACCCCGCCGCGAATTTATCGAAACCTATGGTCCTCGTCTCAATCTCAACGATCTAGATATTTAGATTCTCCGGTTGAAATGATTGAATACCCCAAAATTGGGCAACTAATGTAAAAATGATTAGTACATAAGGTTGCCTTGTTACAAAAGTATGGTTAATTAAGAACTTAACCATACTTTTGTCTTTTAAAGCCCCTGCGCTAGATTTCCCATCAACACTGCACCAAAAGAACGCGATCGCTATTTTTTCTGTGACATCGAAGCCTGTAAAAGGCTATATAGCGGCTCTAAATGATTCATGAAGAACAGAACCCCGACTTCTCTAAAAATCGGGATCTGAAGAGCCAGCTCATCACTCAAATAGAATTGCTATAGCTTGGCTATGTTATAACTTGAAGGAAACTATATTTGCAATTTCATGTCTTACTAATTTAATCTCCGACATTTCACAGGAAAATCATCAAAATTTGGATAAAAAATATCAAGCAAACACCAAAAAGTAATGAATCACTTTATCATCAACTTTGCCAAACTAGTGAAACTCCCAGTTAACAACAAGTTGATTGTATCTAGCTTATTAATCGCAATCAACGGCATCCTGGTGACAGGTATCCTAGGGAGATCGGCAAATACCCCAGCCAAACCCGCACCCGCAGCGACTCCAACCAAAACCACACCAGCAACGACCGCCACCCAGCAATTTGTAGGGCAATGGCAAGCCGAAGATCCGCAAACCGGGGAGTTGGTCACATTTATATTTGCGCCAGAGGGAAAATTATTCATTGTATTTCCAACGTCTGATGGACCTCCGGTTGCTGTCGGAATTAAGTACAAAGTCAATTCCCAGGCTAAACCGGGACAACTTGACCTGGTTTTTAGCAAAAAAGAGAGCATCCTGAGCATTTTTGAATTTATCGATCGCGGTAAACTACGTCTGGAATTAGAGGGACGGCAAGCTGGACAACCCAGACCCAATGCTTTTACCCCCAAGGCAACGATATTTGAGAAAATTTCCGATAGCGCGACATTACCCAAAGACGCCAAAGTAATTGAGCTGGAGAATGCACAGAGTCAGGTATCCGAAGATTCGCAGCTCCCAAAACCGCAAACGGAAGCCAAACTGTATATCGCGATGGTAAACAAAGCGCAACAGGCTTATTATCAGCAAAAAGGCAAATTTGCCACAAACACTGAAGATTTAGGTTTAGGAGGCGAGCCAGCCAGCGTGTATTACAACTATCGGTTGGTATCACCCGGAAAGGACGCCCAAAGCGTGATGATCGCCGCCCAAGCCAAGAATGCTGAAATTCATAGCTACACAGGTGCGGTATTTGCCACCAAAAAGAACGGTGAAGCCACCACCCTCGTAGCGGTTTGCGAAACCCAGCGCCCCTCAACCTCGGCTCCAGCGATGCCGAAACCGCCGCAGAGTGGCTCATCAGCAGTTCAATGTCCATCGGGTTCGCGTCTGTTACAGTAATCGGCTGCCGTCGCTATCAACAACCCGATTGATTCTCTCGCGATCGCATAGATTGTTAAAATCCAGTTAAATTTTTTGCCTTGACTGCCATGAGTGACACCGTTTTAGACATCCGCAACCTGCAAGTTCAATTTTTAACTGATGAAAAGCAAATTCTGGCAGTTGATGGTATTTCCTTCAAACTGAGTCGCGGGCAGACTTTGGGCATTGTGGGAGAGTCGGGATCGGGTAAATCGGTGACTTCCCTCGCCGTCATGGGTCTGGTGCCAACTCCGGGCAGGATTAGCGGCGGTGAAATTTGGTTTCAAAACTCACAGGAACGAGGCGGATCTGTAGTGAATCTGCGGGATCTGAGTGCAGAGGAGTTGCGGAAATATCGGGGTGGTCAGATTTCAATGATTTTTCAGGAACCGATGAGTTCCTTAAACCCAGTTTTTACGTGTGGGTTTCAGTTAGTCGAGGCAATCCGTCAGCATCAAAATGTAACCCCTGCCGAGGCGAGGCGGCAAGCGATCGCGCGTCTCCAAGAAGTCAAACTCCTCGCTAGCGATGAAGAGATGCGACAACGCTATCTAGAAGAAAGACCAGAAGCCAGAAGAGATAGCGAAGCGGAAACTAATCAGCAGGTCAATCAGCAAAAATTGGCAATGCTGGATCGCTACCCCCACGAACTCTCCGGCGGGCAATTGCAGCGGATGATGATTGCAATGGCTATTTCCTGCAATCCAGCGGTATTGATTGCTGACGAACCGACAACCGCCTTGGATGTAACGGTTCAAGCGACGATTCTGGATCTATTGCGGGAGTTACGCGACGCCCGTGGGATGTCGATGATGTTTATCGGTCACGACTTGGGGGTAATTGCTGAAATTGCCGACGTTGTCGCCGTGATGTATCAAGGCAAAATAGTTGAATACGGCTCAGTTGAGCAAATCTTTTCTAACCCTCAACATCCTTATACCAAAGGTTTGTTAGCCTGTCGCCCCAGCCTTAACCGCCGGTTGAAATACCTGCCGACCGTCGCTGACTTTATGGAAGTGGTGAAAACACCCAGCGGCGAAATCGAGATTCGAGAAAAAACAGGCGTCAAGAGTCAGGAGTCAGAAGAAATTCTGGGTTCCACTCAAAACCCAGAAGCGATAGATCGCATCTTTACCACTGAAAAAGCTCTACTCTCTGTCCGCGACCTCCAAGTTGGCTTCCCAATCCAGGGAATGTTTGGTCAAACCAAACGCTATTTGATGGCGGTGAATGGCATCTCATTTGATGTTTATCCCGGTGAAACGCTGGGATTGGTAGGAGAATCCGGCTGTGGCAAAAGTACCTTAGCGCGTACCATCCTGCGCTTAATCGAACCAACAAGCGGGCAGATCGAGTTTGAAGGGGAAGATATTACGAAAGTTAGTAATCGGCGGCTGCGGCAATTGCGACGCGAGATGCAAATTGTCTTCCAAAATCCCTTTAGTTCCCTCGATCCGCGTCTAAAAATTGGAGATGCGGTGATGGAACCGCTACAAATTCATCACTATGGTAAAAATTCTAAGGAACGACGCGATCGCGCAGCCTATCTCTTAGAGCGTGTAGGTTTAAATCCTGGCTGGATGAATCGCTATCCCCACGAGTTTTCTGGCGGACAGCGCCAGCGGGTTTGTATTGCTCGTGCTTTGGCACTCAATCCCAAATTCATCATCTGCGACGAATCTGTCTCGGCGCTAGATGTGTCCGTACAGGCGCAAGTGCTGAATTTGCTCAAAGAAGTCCAAAGTGAATTTGGCTTAACTTACATCTTTATTTCCCATGACTTGAGCGTGGTGAAATTTATGAGCGATCGCATCATGGTCATGAATCGAGGCAAAATCGAAGAAATTGGCTCCGCTGAAAATCTCTACCGCGAACCGAAGCAAGAATACACGCGCCAGTTAATTGCCGCCATTCCTACCGGCAGTCTAGAACAGATTCAGCAGCGTCAGCAAGACCGAATCAAGATATCAGCAGGAGGGCGAGAAATTATTAGTTAAGTATTCATCCTTAGCTCAATCTATACTTTGGGGAAGCGCAAACTATGACCTTAACGAAATCAACAATTACCGATGAGCAGTTTGTCAAACTACGCTGTAGCAGTGACAGTAAAACTCACTATTTCCCGGCTACAGGTGCTATGTATGCCCATCCGATAGATAACGATCAACCTGTTCATCTGTTTGATTTCTTAGGCGTTGATATCTCGCGCTGTATTCAAGATAATTCAACATCCCGCTGGACGCTTGTAAGTCGTAAAATTACACTTTATCTCGATCCCAAAACTGGAGAAATTCTAAAAAGTTGGAAAAACCCCTGGTCAGGTGAAACACTGAATATTATGCACCGTTCTTATGACTACCAGGAGTTCCAGATTCCACAACAGATAGATGCTCACATAACTTCAGAAATATCCTCAGTTTCATTAGATTTCAATATGAAACTGCCTAACCCGTTATCAACGAACCCCAAGTTTGCAGATTATTCGCCAGAGAAGTATGTCCAATCGTCGGATTCCTACAAATTTATTTTTCCGACAAAAATACTATCTGACGAACCCATCAGTGCTAGCGACAATCGCGCTGTTACACTTTCTTATTACCGCATGGGGCCGTGGGAACCGTGGATGAAAATGAAGGGGAAACCCGGCTTTTTAGTCTTAAATTACACTGGCAATAAAACTGATGTATTTGAAGATATCCCTGTAGCCATTAAAGAACAAATCGAACATCGGCTGCCTTTATTCCGCGAAGCTCCAACCTGTAGAATTCAGCGTTCGATTGCTACCAGTTGGAGCCGTTTTGACGAACAATTTGATGCCTACCTACGAGGAGAAGAATTTCCACTACCCGCCCCGATTATAGATGAGCCTTGTATTGAATAAAGCCGATTCTTACTCTTGACAAATAACAAAACTCAGGATTTTACCTTATAACTTCAACACTCGGAGAATAGCGCTTGTTGGCTGCTATTCAAAAAGTGAAAAAACAGACTTATTTGGGTTGGTAGGTTTAGCTTGGCTAATTCATTTCTCATTAAACTTTAATTAATTCAAATCTCTACAGTTAAAATCAATTAAAGTTTAAGTAACACAGTTGGAGTTATAGCAATGACTGAAAATAGACCCTATATTGGTCTAAAAACTAGGGATATTGCGATCGCTTATTTGTTACTGCGAATTTTGATTGGCGTGAATTACTTTAATCACGGCTTTACTCGCATCGGCAATATTCCCGGTTTTGCTGAAAATACTGTCAACCAACTTGCCAATTCTTATTTCCCGGAATTTTTGGTAAGGTTCAATTCTTACTTAGTACCCCCGGTTGAATTGATCGTGGGGGTGTTGATCTCCCTTGGATTAGCAACGCGCAGCGCCCTAATTGCAACATTTATCCTGATGATCGTCTTGATGATGGGTGTCACATCCATACAAAACTGGGGTGCAGCACAAACAATGCTTATCTACGGGATTGTGCTATTTATATTGCTAGCTGGTAGCAGCTTCAATATTTACTCCATCGATCGCTGGCTTGCCAACAGGCGGACTGTTGCAGGTTCAGGAGATCATCGCGACAAAAACATACTCAACTTTGCCAACAACTTTTGGACAAGACGCAGACGGCAAAAACGTTTGTCTACCTATACCAGTCTTAAATGATTTCTGGAAGCAAGATTCCCGACTTCTTGGATAAGTTGGGGATTTAAACCACTGGCATCTCGCAACTAAAACAGGATTGCTATATACCAGGTTTAAATAAAGGAATTGCTCTTCTTCAGTCACTTTATGGGCGCTATTCTGCGATTCTCCAAACCCCATTATTAAGTCAGTCTCTTAAATAATAGGGGTTTGGAGGATCTGAGGTGTCGTCTACCCTACGCATTCACTGGGGTTTTCACCTCTTGCGGCTGTTGAACCGCGTCTTCTGCCATAAACTCTGCCAACTGCGCCTCAATTTGCTCTTTAACGATCTGGCGATACTCTACAAAATGCTCGATTTGAGCGCAAACCGCTAAATAGCTGCTGATTCCGCCTCGATTGTGGCGATACATACTAAACAAGTTGCGCCAGAACTGCCAGCGAGTTTTACGAAGCACACCTTGTCGCCAACAAATGATTAATAAGGCTCGAATCACGACCCAATCTATTTTCTTCTTCGCACGTTTGCCCTTATTCGGATACGTCGCTTCTCCTAATATGCGAAAGTGACGATAAGTGCGGTCTAGAAAACGCTCCGGATCGTACAATGTCCAAAATGCATCGATGTATTCGCGCGCAATGTCTTCTAGAGGACGTGTGGGCACAAAGTTCATCAATGTCGTTTGATTGATGTTGGCAGATTCGCCTCGCAGCCGCCCTTCTTTCTTTAACCGATGCCAAAGGGCGGTATCGGGTAAAGCTTGCAACATACTAAATAAAGCGGTGGGAATTGCCGTTTTCTCGACAAAGTTGACAATGCGATCCCCTGCACCGGGTTTTTCTCCATCAAAGCCTACGATAAACCCAGCCATCACCCGCAATCCCGATCGCGCGATCGCTTGAACGGAATCACTTAAGGAATCTCGCGTATTTTGGAACTTCTGAGTCAGTGCTAAACTCTCCTCATCCGGTGTTTCAATTCCTAAAAACACTGCCCCAAAATTGCACTGAACCATCATATCCATCAATTCTTGATCTTTTGCCAAATCTACGGAGGCTTCCGTCGCAAAAGAGAAAGGATATTGGTGTTCCACCATCCACGGTTGCAACTCTTTCAGGAATAACTTGACATTCCGCTTATTCCCGATAAAATTGTCATCCACCATAAAGATGCTGCGTCGCCAACCCAACTCATAAAGGCGTTCTAATTCTGCCAGTAATTGGGCTGGCGTTTTCGTGCGGGGTTTGCGTCCGTAAAGGACAATAATGTCGCAGAATTCGCATTGAAATGGGCATCCCCGCGAAAACTGCACAGACATTTCTGAATAAGCGTCAAAATCTAGTAAATCAAAGCGGGGAACGGGTGTGGAACTGACATCCGGCTTCTCTCCTCCCGCCCGAAAAGTTCCTGAAGTTTCGCCACGTTGCACTGCCTCCACAAACATCGGCAGGGTGATTTCCCCTTCATCCAAAATCAAATAATCTGCGCCTACTGATTCTACTTCTTGAGGTAAAGCAGTGGGATAAGGGCCGCCGACTGCGACTAACTTACCCCTTTGCTTTGCTTCTTTGATTTGATCTAGCAAATCTTCTTTTTGGACAATCATTGCCGACAGAATTACTAAATCTGCCCATGCCCATTCAGCTTCAGTTATTTGGGTAACATTTCGATCTACTAACTTAAACTCCCACTCTTGGGGCAAAATTGCGGCAACGGTCACTAAACCTAAAGGCGGCAACATTGCCTTACGATTTAGCAAAGCTAAAGTTTTTTCAAAAGACCAAAAACTTTTCGGAAATAGTGGATATAAAAGTAAAACTCGCATTAATTGACAATCCTCACGCTTAATTGGTCATTGATGAGAAGGAATGAAAAATGGGTAAAAAATTTCTAATTCCCCATTTTTCACTTGATATCACGCACTCGCACCGACGCTGTTTTTCACAGGGGAAACTTTAGCTTCCTGTTTCGATTGTTGTGCTAGATACTCAGCTAACTGCACCTCAATTTGGTCGCGGACAATCTGGCGATATTCGAGAAAATGTTCGTTGTGGGCACAGACGGTGAGGTAATGATCCCAAACACCAGGGTTGTGTTTGATGATACTAAACAGATGGTGCCAGAACTTCCAGCGAGTGTGACGCTTAATGCCTTGTCTCCACGCCACAATTGCCAAAGCCCTTAACTCCATCAGACCCGGCATTTTAAAAGGAACTTTTACTTTGGGTGCGCCCAGCATCAGAAAATGGCGATAAGCCCGATCTAAAAACTTTTCCGCATCGTATAAATCCCAGAAGGCGTTGATGTATTCCCTGGTAATCTCTTCTACGGGTCGGGTCGGGATAAAATTCATCACATTGAACTGGTTGCCCGATGCGCTATCCAGCAATCGCCCCTCTTTTTCTAGGCGGAACCAGAGGGCAGTGTGGGGTAAAGCTTGTAGCATTCCGAAAATAGTCGTCGGAATCGCCGTTTGTTCGGCAAAGCGGACAATGCGATCGCCTGCGCCTGATTTTTCTCCATCAAAGCCAATGATAAAACCAGCCATCACCCGCAACCCCGCCCGCGTGATGGTTTCTACCGAGTCAGCAAGCGAAGTTCGGTTATTTTGAAACTTCTTCGTCATCTGCAAACTGGCTTCATCCGGCGTTTCAATTCCCAGGAACACCGCATTAAAATTGCACTCCACCATTAAATCCATCAGTTCTTGGTCTTGCGCCAAGTCAACCGAGGCTTCTGTATTAAAGCTGAAGGGATACTGGTGTTCCGCTTGCCAAGTTTTTAATTCTTGGAGAAATAACTTGACGTTGCGCTTATTGCCGATGAAGTTATCATCCACCATGAAAACGCTGCGACGCCACCCCAGTTGGTAGAGACATTCCAACTCTGCTAATAGCTGTTCTGGTGCCTTCGTCCGAGGTTTGCGACCATACAAAACAATAATGTCGCAAAATTCGCACTGGAAGGGACAACCCCGCGAAAACTGTACCGACATCGTATCGTAAGCATCGAACTCTAGCAAATCGAAACGAGGAACCGGGGTTGTCGTCACATCGGGTTTTTCCCCATTGGATCGGAAAATCCCGCCCTTGTCACCTCGCGCGATCGCTTCCATAAACATCGGTAAAGTGATTTCCCCTTCATCCAAAATCAGATAATCTGCACCAGCATTGGTCGCTTCATCAGGTACAGAAGTCGGATAAGGGCCACCTACCGCAACCGCTTTACCGCGCCGCTTGGCTTCCTTGATTTGATCAAGTAAATCCTCTTTCTGAACAATCATTGCCGAGAGAATGACCAAATCTGCCCACTCCCACTCGTCTTCTGTGACGCTGCGAACGTTTCGATCGACCAGTTTGAATTCCCATTCTTGAGGCAAAATTGCGGCAACCGTCACTAAACCTAGCGGCGGCAATAAAACCTTGCGATTTACTAATTCTAGGACTTTCTCAAAAGACCAAAAAGTTTTAGGAAATAAAGGATAAAGCAGTAAAACTCGCATTGAATTGGCAACCTCGGACTAATTTTAGTGATTCGTAGCAGGGGCAAATTGTTCTATCACTTTCGACGTGCGATCGCTCATGAAGGAGTCATTAAATTGATCGAATACAATATGCCGCTAGGTTTTCGCTAATGATGAATGGATATTCCATGCTAACTAACTCAGTAGCCGAATGTAGTTAACCGTTGGTTTAGGGGGAGTGGGAACCTGATATCCACCTACTGACTCTGGACTTTCTGCCTCCCTACTCCCAGACACTACCAGTAATTTTGATTCCTGCCGGTTAACGAGCATTTTCATTTCAGAGCGATCGCAAAAGCCCCTGTTCTGTTAGCCATCCCGAAACAACCCTGTCTTATACACCGACGGGATTTTTTTCTTTTACAGATGCCGATGAGATATCTTCTATCTGTTGCAGTTTTGCTTCTTCTGCCTGAAACTCAGCTAACTGGGCATCTATTTCGTCCCGCACAATCTGGCGGTACTCTAGAAAATGCTCATTATGAGCGCAGACTGCAATGTAATGCTCAAAAACACCAGGATTGCGCTTGAGAATGCTAAATAAGTGGTGCCAGAACTTCCAGCGAGTTGTGCGTTTGACACCCTGACGCCACATAACAATCAGCAGCGCTCGCAAATCCACTAAATTTGGTAATTTAGCAGGAGCCTTGCATTTGGGCGCACCCAGCATCAAGAAACAGCGATAAGTCCGATCCAAAAACTTTTCGGCATCGTATAGCGTCCAGAAAGCCTCAACGTATTCTCTGGCAATCTCTTGCAAGGGTCGCGTGGGGACAAAGTTCATCAAGGTAGTTTGATTGATGTTGCCATCTTTCCCCCGCAGGCGACCCTCCTTGTCTAATCGATGCCACAGCGCTGTATTGGGTAAGGCTTGCAGCATTGCGAAGGTAGTGGTGGGAATAGCAGTTTGCTCGGCAAAGCGAACAATGCGATCGCCTGCGCCTGATTTCTCCCCATCAAAGCCAATAATAAACCCAGCCATTGGGCGCAATCCGGTTCGCGTAATTGCCTCTACCGCTTCACCCAGAGAACTGCGCGTATTTTGGAACTTTTTCGTCAGCGACAAACTCTCTTCATCGGGCGTTTCAATCCCCAAAAACACGGCATCAAAATAACACTCCACCATTAAATCCATCAGTTCTTGGTCTTGCGCCAAATCAATCGAAGCTTCTGTATTAAACCGGAAGGGATATTGGTGTTCTGCTTGCCAGGTTTTTAGCTCTTTGAGAAATAACTTAACGTTGCGCTTATTGCCGATGAAGTTATCATCCACCATGAAAACGCTACGACGCCACCCCAATTGGTAGAGATACTCCAACTCTGCTAATAGCTGTTCCGGTGTTTTCGTTCGGGGTTTGCGACCATACAAAACAATAATGTCGCAAAATTCGCACTGGAAAGGACAACCCCGCGAAAACTGCACTGACATCGAATCGTAAGCATCAAACTCTAGCAAATCAAAACGAGGCACAGGCGTTGTCGTCACATCGGGTTTTTCCCCATTGGAACGGAAAATACCCTGTTTTTCGCCCCGTTGAACTGCCTCAACAAACATCGGCAGGGTGATTTCCCCTTCATCTAAAATCAGATAATCTACACCCGCTTTTTGAGCTTCCTCCGGGACAGAAGTTGGGTAAGGGCCACCACACGCCACCAATTTGCCGCGCCGCTTGGCTTCCTTGATTTGATCGAGTAAATCCTCTTTCTGGACAATCATTGCTGAAAGAATGACAATATCTGCCCATTCCCACTCGTCTTCTGTAACGGTGCGGATATTTCGATCCACCAACTTGAATTCCCACGCTTGAGGCAAAATTGCCGCCACGGTTACTAAACCCAGCGGCGGCAATAAAACCTTGCGGTTGACTAATTCCAGTATTTTTTCGTAAGACCAAAAAGTTTTAGGAAACAGGGGATAAACTAATAAAACTTTCATTGAATTTAAAACCTCACACCATTTTTAAATTTCAGCTATTAGCTAATACATAGCACACGCGCCTAGCTGAATCTGGCAAGCTTAGGTTAAGTCTGATAGCTTTTTTAACGCAAAGGTACGCCAAGGGTGACGTAAAGGTACGTAGAAAATCAGTAAGAGGTCTTGATATGTCTAAGAAACTCTTCTGAAGACAGCCTTTAACCTCCTTGGCGTACCTTTGCACTAACCTCTGCGTACCTTTGCGTTAAAACAACCTTTTAAATCTAATTTCTACTCGTTCTTAGCTGTCAGCTGCTTTTTTTGAACTCCGCTTATTTTCAGCACATCGCTGAATGTGGCACAGTAATTCGGCAGACCCAGGGTAGCAGGATTGACGGGATCTTGGTAGGTAAAATGACGGTAGCGCAAGCAGAACCGATCCCAAGGTGCCATCTGAATTCGGAACAAGAGGATGAAGAAATCAGCTAGCCAGGGAGACAGGGGCACGCGAAAATAAATTTTCTTGTCTAAATAAGCACAAACTTCTTCTACGGCTTCGTTGACCGTTATGGGTGCTTGACCCAAAACCAGCTGTCGAGGTTCCGAGGGGCCAGGAGGATGTTCGATCAGGAATCGTACCACTTGGGCAATATCTCGCCCGTGCATATAGTGGAAACTGCCGTCAGCTTTAAAAAAGCGAATCAGGTCAATCAACTTTGCCACCCCTGGCAATCCTGAAGAAAGATGGGAGTAGGGTTTGTTGGCATCTCCTCCGAGAACCAAGGTCGGAAAGAGGGTAGTGATGCGGGGTGCGATCGCTAATTTCGATAAGCGCTGCAAGCAGTCATACTTAGAACGAATGTAGTCTGTCCCTAGTTCTCCCGCTTCTTTCAATAATTCGTTGTCGCGTCCGAGGATGCTAGCGGTAGAAAAGTAAATGACTTGTTCGCAAACTGCGGGGTCGAGCAAGTTTAGCAACCGGATGGTTTTAATCACATTCACGTCAAATACCGCTTGGGAGCCGCCCCAAGCGGTTGCAGCTAATATCGCGACATCGATTGTCTTGAGTAGATTTCCCACTCGTTCAATGTCTCGCAAATCAGCTTTTACAACGGTGATTCCCGGTCGAGATTGGTAGTCAATTTGCAGTTTGTCTGGATTTCTGACTAACAGATACAGCTCGTGTTCGGTTTCTTGAATCAGGCTTTCGCTAATGTAGTGACCAATGCAGCCACTCGCACCAGTTACCAAAATCCGCTTGGGGTTCATAAGGGTTGGTCATTCGTCCTTAGTCAAGAATGATTCGTCTTTAGTTCAATGACTAATGACTAATGATTTTTGACTGATTTGGCAGTTTCAAAGAAGAAAGCTACGTTTTCTTCGGGGGTACTGGGTAAAACACCATGACCGAGATTCATGATATGACCTTTGTTTCCGGCTTTGCGGATCGTGTCATAAATGCGATCGCGGATGAACTCTTTTGAGCCAAATAAGGCACAGGGGTCCATATTTCCCTGTACACCGATGTTTGAGCCAAGTCTTGTCCTTGCCTCTGCCATGTCTACCGTCCAATCTACGCTGACGATATCCGCACCGGATTGTGCCATCCTCTCCAGAATGCCAGCACTACCATTGATGTAGAGAATCAGGGGAGTATCCGGATGCGTCTGTTTTACCTGGTTGAAAACTCGCTGCTGATACGGTAGAGCAAATGTCTCGTAATCTTGAGGACTCAGTTGTCCTGCCCAAGAATCGAACATTTGAATGACTTGGGCACCGCTATCAATTTGATAGCGGACGTAAGTTGCGATCGCATCCGCCAATTTAGCCAAAAATTGATGCAGCATCGTTGGCTCTGAAAAAGCCATACTTTTAATAATTGCGTAGTCTTTCGAGCTTTTGCCCTCAATCGCATACGCTGCCAGCGTCCAAGGGGCACCCACAAAACCCAAGACAGTTGCTTTATTGCCGACTTCTTGGCGTAATGTTTGCAAAATTTCACCGATAAAAGGCAGCGATTCCCCAGGTTCTAGAGGATGCAGTTTATCAATTTGCTCTTGGCTGCGGATGGGCGGATCGATGACTGGTCCTCGGCTTTCGATGATATCAAAGGGAATGCCAAGTCCCGGCAACGGAGTTAAAATATCAGAAAATAAAATTACCCCATCTGGCTCAAAGGCGCGAAACGGCTGTAGGGAGATTTCGATTGCCAGTTCTACTTTTTCCGAGCGATCGCGAAACGCAGGATACTTATCTCTTAAATCTCGATAAGCTTTCATATATCTACCCGCTTGCCGCATCATCCACACTGGCGGACGGTCTAAAACTTCACCACGGGCTGCCCTCAGCAGATACGGAACTTGGGTTGCAACGGTCATTGACACTTCACCTAAAGACTTATTTAAAGGCATTTGTTTAGCTTATCATTGTCGGATTCCCCAAGTTTAGTTTTGCGATCGCTTCTCTTGAGTTTGCCCGCCATGAGAGAGGCAATCCACGCTAAACCCTTCTAGATAGGGTATCAACTCCTAGAGACATGGAATGTGCATTTCCCTAGTAGTAGTCAGCGAGCCTGAGTGACTCTCCGACACGCGAAAAACCCGGCTTCTTGAATCAACCGGGTTTTTCTGTTGCGTGCTTTTTTAACTACCTATTGACGTTATTTGACAATGCAGATGCCACTAATTTCAACGGTGCATCGCGTCGGTTTCTTAGCCGTATCTAAGTTGCGGGTGGTGGGGTTATAGGTGTATTCCCCCGCCTTGAAAACGCGGTTGGGATTGGCGCAGTAAGTGTAGGTTTGACCCGCTTCGGTAAAGTTCACGACCACCAAAGAATTCTTTGCCGGAGGACAACTATCCAAAACCGTCAAGCCATACTCATTTCGCAGCAGTTGGCTTCTTTGATCGTTAGCTGTAGGTTGAGTCGGATTTTGGGAAGTCGTTGTTTTCGGCTTTAAGTCACCACTGCTAATGTCAAAGGTGTACGCTCCTGCTTTGACAAGGCGGTTAGGATTGGCGCAGTAATTGTACGTTTGACCGTATTCGGTAAACGTGACAACAACCAAAGAAGTTTTTACTTCCGGACAGGTATCCAGAACCCTCAACCCATACTCATTGAGCAGAGCTTGTTTCCGGGGGTCATTTTGAGCTGGGGTTTGAGCCGGTGGATTTTGGGTAACAGCACCCCCTGGCTTGATATCATTGCTGCTAACGTCGTAACGATATTCGCCTGCCTTGATATTGCGGTTAGGATTAGCGCAGTAGGTATAGTTTTGACCGTATTCGGGGAAGGTGACAACAACAACATTACTCCTTACCGCCGGACAATTTTCTAGGACTCTCAATCCATATTCATCTTCTAGAAATTTTTGTCGCGCATCTTTTTGACCCGCGGGAGTTTGAGCCGGTGGATTTTGGGAAGTTGTTGTCTGGCTAATCCCAGAAATTGAAAGCGTGTATCTCCCCCTAGTGTTGTTCTTACCCAACACGCGAAGTTTATATTCTCCAGTCGTTGGCACTCGATACCTCACCAAACCCGATCGGTCATCGTAGGCAACCTGCGCCCCACTCTGTGAGGAAACTAGAACTAGAATAGGCAAAAGAGTACTACCGTCTTCTACATCAACAGCGGCAACGATTGCATCACCTTGCTTAGCATTAATCAGGAATTCCTCACCATAGGCTTTCTGGACAGGAGTACCCCTTAGAGATTGGTTTTTAAAGGTGAAGGTGGGAGAGTTAGTACGGATGAACCCGTTAACGTTTTCACCATTTTTTAGTGCGGTTGCTGCTCCAGCGATATCGGAGATCCCCGTAAACATCATCCCGGCGATCGCGACACTTGCCGCAACCCTATTAATAAACTTACGACCCATCATGGTAGACCCGTTTTCCTATAAACAAGAACTGCTTCCTTCTGTTTGGACAGATGATATCCATCCATAGTTCCCAGAGTCCAGGCACCTCAAACTTGTAAAGCCGGTTTGAAATGCCTGCTCAACTGATGCAATCTAGAAGCACCTAAGTATTATTGCTCGGTAGAGGAAAAACTCAAACTGCCGCGATCTGCATCTAACTGAGCGGGGATTCCCAAGGGTAAAGCTGCATTAGGGCCATCGTGACCAAAGGGAAGATCGGAGACAATGGGAATGCCAAGATTTCCCAAGCGATCGCGCAATACTTCTTCCACCGTCAAGCTAGAAATGTTCGGCGGAGCTTCGCAGCGGCTAAAGCGCCCCAAGGCAATCCCTTTGACTTTCCGAAAAGCCCCTGTCATCCGCCACTGCGTTAACATTCGGTCAATGCGGTAGGGAGCCTCAGTCACATCTTCCAAGGCGAGAATGACGCCCGCTAGCTGAGGCTGTACGGGCGTGTTCAGAAAATGCGTGGCTACAGTCAGATTGCCGGGGATTAAGATGCCGCTGACCTTACTGCCGCCCCAGCCGACTCCTTTTAAGGGTTCTAGGGGGCGACCTTCTACGCAATCGAACAGCCGCTGAATCGACCACTCTGGCTCTGCCGCAAGGGTAGTTAGCAACGGGCCATGAACCCCTGCAATGCCAACTTTACCGAGGCTCCACAGCAAGCCAGTGGCATCAGAAAAGCCGATTAGCCATTTGGGAGTCCGGTGTAAAAAATCTACTATTTTTTGTTCCGCACCCTGCCAAGACCAATCTTCTAGTAAGCGGGCGCTACCATAACCGCCTCTGGCACAGAGAATGCCTTTACATTCAGGGTTTTTCCAAGCGTCTGCGAGGTGTTGGCGGCGGCTGTCATCGCGACCAGCAAGGTAGCCCCACCGTTCCTCTACGCCGCTGCTAATTTCGACTCGGTAGCCGCGCGATCGCCATATTTCCACACCTTTGTGGAACGCTTCCTGTTCTCGCAAGGCACCGCTGGGAGCAATGACTCGCAGCAAGTCGCCAGTTTGTAGAGGCGGGGGTAGTTGGTACGCGGAAAAATCCAAAATTCTTCTGGTTTAAGTTTTAATTTTGCAAGATATCCCGAAACCATTCTTCCATGCGATCGCCCAGTGCTTCCAGGGAATATTCCGCTTCGGCTTGTTGGCGGCAAGTATAGCGGTCAAGTTGATCGATGCGTCCAATGGCCTCGACCAACCCCGCCACGCTATCCGGCTCCACTAAAAAGCCCGTCTTCCCATCCTGAATAATTTCAGTCGGGCCACCTCTGGAATAAGAAATGACGGGGACTCCACAAGCAAGCGCCTCAATCACCACATTGCCAAACGCTTCCACCCAGCGAGGCGTCATCAACAACGCCCGACAATTGCCTAAATGCTGTTGCAGTTCGGATGTGGAGAAAAATCCTGCATATTCTACAGGAGCATCGGGATAATCTTGACAAATCTGCTTCCAATATGCATCGTCTTGCATTTTGCCAAGAATTTTTAGGGGAATGCCGGTGATTTTGGCAGCGGCAACGGCATCCTCTAGACCTTTTTCTGGGGCAATCCGACCCACCCAAGCCAAGCAGGATGAGGCTTCTGGGCAAAATTGATAAAGCGATAAATCCAGACCGCTTCCCAGAATCCGATACTGCGACGGACTAGGAAAAGTTTCTGCCTGTGTCAATGTGTAGACGCCAACCGTACCAGGAAACTGGACGGAGATCTGTTCCACGATGCGATCCATCGCGGTCGAGAGAGAACCCATACTCACGAAATGGGCGATCGCTCGATTAAAAAATGGCGTTAGATAGAACGGTAGCCAATCATAGGCAATGTTGAAAATCAGATCGTAGTCAGCTTGGACTTGCCGCGCATAATCCCACATATTGCCCAGCACAGAATTCTCCGGCATGACAATCGGGGCACTCCGTCCTTGAGTCTGAGCCGTTGTCTGGAGTTCTCCAGCAATTTCGATAATTGGAATATCTCCCAGCACAGAACCTTGGGGAGCCACAATTTTGAGGGTATGTCCCCGCCGGAGCAGCTCTTGGGCAACGTTGAGCAGGGTTAGTTCTACGCCGCCCCCCAACCCCGTGCCGAGAGCGCCCACCGAGGTTGAGAGCAACAACAGTTTCAATGGACGATGCAGGATGGACAACTTTTAGACTCTAAACGATAAACAATAAATTTAAACTCTTGTCAAGACGCCAATTTAGCGGTTTTCTGACTCCTCTGGCGGATGATTAGAGGAATTTTGGGAATTTGGCAAAGCGGGCAAATTATTATCCGTGCCAGGATTCAAGCGAAGCCGATTTAACTGCCCTATCGCCCACCGCGCTGTTTCCTGAACCTCGGAATCCCGATCTTCAGCAGCGTGACGCAATAAATTGCTGACTTGACCGATCGTGTCATAAATTCTTGTCAAATCCCGAATTGCATTTTTGCGAACATCAGGGTTTTCATCTTGCAACGAGATCGCGAGTGCCCGGTTCATCGGTTTGAGGGTGCGGGTGCCAATTTGCGACAGCGCCTCTAAGATTAAGCCGCGCTGCTGAGAATCCGAGTCGATCATCAAATCCACCAAGGGCTGAATTGCTCTGGAGTCACCGCATTGTGCCAGTTCCCAGATCGCCTTGCGTCGTTTTGTCGGATCGGCTCCCTGTAAATCTTTAATTAATTCATTAACAATGTCAATTTTGGGGAGGCGAGTGGTTTCTCCCACCGATGCCTCGTTGCTTCGCCGCCGATGCGCTAACGGCTTCGCTTCGCTAACCGCTTCTGTTGGCTTTTGTGCGGTTGTTCTCCCGTCTAAATTGCTTTTTTCTAAATTGCTTGTTTCTGAAAGGGTCAAAGCAGAGGCATGATAGCCGTTATTGCCATTGTCATTTTCTATCGGGTGAGAATGGATATCTGCGGGATGATTGGCATCTTTAGGGTCTTCGTAGCGGCTTTCATCCGATTCCTCAGCTCCAGACTCCGGCTCTTCCTCTGTGTTGAGGTTGCCTAACCATTTCAGCAAGAAGTAAACTCCTAATCCGACCCCAGCTGATGCTGCTGCTAAACCTAATAACCACCAGAGGCGATTCCCTTCAGAACTCGGTTTAGCCGCCTTGGGTTTTGGGGTGGGAGCCGGTGAAGATTTTGCGGTTTCGGCTGCCTGAAGACGCTCTTGAGTCGTGGAACCAGCAACTCCGTCAGGCGTTAACCCGACAGATGTTTGCAATTTAGAGACGGCAACGGCTGTCGTTCGCCCATAAACGCCATCTACTGGCCCGTTGTAGTGCCCCAAACGCTTTAGTGACTTTTGCAGTTCTGCAACTTCAAAGCCTTGAGAGCCTACTTGGAGGGTAGGCAAATCGTTTTTAGGGTTTGGGGAACTCGCCTGAGCCAGTTCTAGGGAGACGGGTAAACTGGGGGAAGAAGTGGCGATCGCTGACGGCAATCCTATGGAATTCTCACCCGACCTGGGGATAAAGCCCAGACACATAATCCAGGTAACTAGAAGCCATGTGGAGCGGTAGAACATAGTTTTGGGAAACCTGTCTAAGTGAATACAACCAGACAAGATCCTTTGCTGATAATTTTCTGCTTAGCTTCTAGTACCAGCATGAAGTTATTCGTTCTAAATAGTTAGCGAGCAATTCATCCCTATGTTTTGGGCGAGCGGCTCTGGGAGCAAGTGTGAATATTGGGCTGATCATAACAGAAAGTTTCAACTCGCTCTCAAATCTTAGCGGCTAACTTGTCTGTCATCCTATTCATTTCTACCGATTTTGCCAAATCTCGGTTTCGGATTCTTTCGCTTGTATTGGCAGTGATTGATAGGGTAATGGCTCGGATGGCTCTAAGAGAGAAATTTGCTCGGTTTTGCTTTCTTCTTGTGTCACCCTGGTTTCAACAGATGTAGAGGGTTGCCCGAAGCGAAGGCTTTGCAATCGTACCTGTTCGGCTATCTTCTCGCGCTGATTAATTAGATAGATACTGGCAAGGGTTAGACTCACTCCCAGCCATTGAAGAGGGCTGAGAACTTCAGCCAAAAGTAGATTGCCAAAAAAGAGGGCAAACACGGGTGTCAAAAAGGTGAGGGAACTAAGACTGGTAAGATTGCCGCTAGAGGCAAAGTAGAAGAATAAACCATAGGCGATCGCGCTCCCAAATCCGGCTGCGTAGCTCAATGCTATCCAGCCAGACGTATTTAGATGCACCCACTGGTCAGATTCCCACACTTGGGAGAGTGCAAACAAAGGCAATCCGCCCAAAATCATGTGCCAGCCAGTCGCCACCACCGGATCGGCATACTGGCAAACGAAACGAATCAGCACTGTTCCGACAGCCATCGACAGCGCCGCCAGCAGCATCAGCCATTCCCCGCTCTCAAACAAGTGCGTGAAGCTAAACGAGCCAGCGATCGCGTTGCCGTGGAAGAGATTGATAATCCAATCATCCGGCAAGCCAATCAAACTAATCCCTAGCACTCCCAATGCCAAGCCCAGCCAGCCCCACAGCCCAATGGTTTCTCCAAACAACCAACAGGACAGCAAAGCCACTACCAGGGGTTGAGAGTCAATCATCACCGAACCCAACCCGGCACCCGTTCGCACTAATCCAAAGGCTAAAAAGCCTTGAAACAAAGCGCCGTCAACCAAGGCAAACAAACTAATCCACAGCCACGCCCGAATGCCTTTCGGTTGAGGTTTCCCCATCAAAAAGGCAGCAACTAATACCAATACCCCAGCAGGCACCAACCGGACACCAGCCATAAACAGGGGCGTCGTATTTGGAATAACACCCTTCATTGCCACCATCGCCGTTCCCCACAAGAAAAAGGGGGCAATCAGCAGCAAGGGTGCCAACGGAATTTTGGATTCTGTGAGTTTTAGCTGCATAAAAGTTCTTTGTGGGCGTACATAACAGAGCCAAATCAGCACTCTTGAAGCAGGTCATCACGAGCTGCCCTTCCAGAAGTCGCAACTGAATTTATTAAAAATTTTTCCAGTTTCTTGCTCTTTTTCTGGCTGGTTGCGCGTTTATTTACTTAATTGTACTTAATATGTAGTTCTGTTAAGGCGCTTTGGCAAATTGTTGGGATGCCGACAAAAGGGTAGGTTTTTACTTGTAAGTACCCGTTAAATTTGGGGAGCTAGGGAAAACCTTTTTTCTGATAAGCTTTCAGGCTTCACCCGCAAGCCAACGAAACCGATGCAGATCGTGCAAACTAGAGAAAGAGCCAGCATTACTAGGGAAACATTTACTGTTTTGCAGGATTTGCTTCCTTCTCTAATTCGCTCATTCATTCACGATTCATTGCTTGCCTGCTCATGATCTGGCCTTTTCAGCCTAAGTTTCGTAAACAAATTGCTCGGATTGAAGTGACTGGTGCGATTGGCAGTACTACCCGAAAACAAGTTCTAGAAAGCCTGAAAACGGTTGAAGAACGAAAGTTTCCAGCATTACTGCTACGCATTGATAGTCCTGGTGGTACGGTCGGGGATTCGCAAGAAATCTATGAAGCCCTGACTCGCCTGCAAAAAAAGGTGAAAATTGTTGCCAGCTTTGGCAATATCTCCGCATCTGGAGGAGTCTATATCGGGATGGGAGCCGAACACATTGTTTCCAACCCAGGCACAATTACCGGCAGTATCGGTGTAATTCTCCGGGGAAACAACCTGGAGCGCTTGCTAGAAAAGATTGGCGTTTCTTTCAAGGTGATCAAATCGGGTCCTTATAAAGATATTCTGGCTTTTGACCGGGAACTCACCGAGCCGGAAAAGAATATTCTCCAAGACCTGATTGACGTCAGTTATCAGCAATTTGTGCAAACGGTTGCTGAGGCTCGGAAGCTGACAACCGAAACCGTTAAAAGTTTTGCCGATGGTCGCATTTTCACAGGTCAACAAGCGTTAGAACTGGGAATTGTTGACCGGCTTGGCACTGAGGAAGATGCCCGCCGTTGGGCTGCGGAACTGGTCGGTCTCGATCCCGAAAAAACGAAGTGTTACACCCTGGAAGAACGCAAACCTTTCTGGAATCGTGTGGTATCGAGCAGAGTTCAAGGGGCATCTAGTCTATCAGCTGGGATAGACTGGTTAGAATTTGAACTTTCTACCAGTGGTCAGCCGTTGTGGCTTTACCGACCCTAGTCTGAAGTTTAGATTTTAGATTATAGATGATTTAGATGATTCTGAAATCCAAAATCTAAAATTCAAAATCTCAATTATAAAATGGAGGATGCTTGCGTGGAGTGGCGAGTTCGAGCGATTCGCGGGGCAACAACTGCCTCACAAAACACGGCTGAGGCAATTCGAGAAGTGGTAGCGGAACTACTCGATGAATTAGAAGTACACAATCAACTACATCCCGATCTAATTATTAGTGCCACGTTCTCGGTAACGCGGGATCTGGATGCGATCTTTCCCGCTGCGATCGCTCGCTCTCGTCCCCACTGGGACAATGTTCCTCTGCTAGATGTCCAGCAAATGCACGTGGAGGGAGGGCTGGAGCGTTGCATCCGCTTCTTAATTCACGTCAATTTGCCAGCTTCCCATCCACCGATTTACCATCCTTATCTGCGGGGAGCTAAAAGCCTAAGACCGGATTGGAGTTTGTCTCAGGTTAGCTTATCCTCGCAGTCAACGATTCAGTCGTTTCATCGCTGAGGTTTTTTGTCATTAGTGATTCGTCCCTCGTCATTGACGAATCACTAATGACATTTATTAGCTATTTTCTAGGTTTTTAGGTGATTTGTTGTGAAAATGGATGCCTAAAAAAACGTCATATAAAAAGCTCCAGAAATTTTTTCCTTGCCAGATTCCCAGAGTTTGATAACAGCCTTTTTCATCTAAGAGGGGCTTGGTGGCGTAATAAGCATTCTGGTAGTGATACCAGGGAATGGAAGGCCACAAATGATGAATGAGGTGGTAATTTTGCCCCATGATCAGCAAATTGAGGATGGGGTTGGGGTAGACTCTGGCATTTTTCCAGCGATCGCGTTCTTGATGAGGGCGATGCGGCAAATAATCAAAAAACAATCCCAGCGCCAATCCTACCAGGGCAGAAGGGATAAACCAAAAATTGAGAATGTAGCCTAAGAAGTGGTACTGAATTGAAATATAGAAAATCGTCCCGACAAACAAACGGCTTAAGAACCATTCCAAAAGTTCGTATTTTCGCCACAGCTGACGTTTAAAGAAAAATACTTCGTGGTATAAAAATCGCACCGGAATTAACCACAGGGGTCCGCCAGTAGAAACGTAATGATCTGGATCGTTTTCCGGGTCATTGACATGGGCATGATGCTGCAAATGAACCCTAGTAAATACTGGGAAGGCAAAGACTAACATCAGCGCACTGCCATGTCCCAGGATGGCATTGATGACTCGGTTACGATGGGCAGAATTATGACAAGCATCGTGAATCACCGTTCCACAAATGTGCAAGGCGATCGTGTTTGTGACAAAGCAACACCAGTGAGGCCACTCCCAGAGCCAATAACCAAAGTTTGATAGCACAACCATCGCTACGGCGGCTAGAAACATGAGTAGCGTTGGGCTTAGGGACGCAGGCGGTTCCAGGAAATGTCTGGGAACTGTCAGCGGCTTTTGTGCCTCCAACAACATTGTTTTCTCCTTTTTAATGATTTAAGGGTTCTGCGGGAACTTTGCTTCGGTTTTCCCGTCACTATGGCATCTAGGGGGGTATGTTGTGCAACATTGGATACACGAGAAACTGTACCCACTGATTGACAATTTTCAAAAAATACGAGCTATTTTCCTGACTTCTTACCCTTATTCCTACTAGGGAAGCGGGGGATTCTAGTCGTGCTTTCGTAGTATACGCTACGGAGACCAATTTATAAAGATTTATGAAATTAGCTCATTTAATTCAAATGATGCTAACGATAGCCAAAAAATATACAGGAGGATTGTTGATATGTCACCATATCTGTCTAGGTTCGCGTCTGAGACAAAGTCCTTAGTTGTCAAAAGTGTGGCTTTATCTGCTGGTGTAGCAATGCTACTGAATAGCGGTATCGCCTTTGCAGGTTCTGTTCAGCAAGCGCAACTGCCGGGTGTAGAAGATGAGAATACTCAGACCTCGGACGGGGATGTTGTGGTAGACACCGATGGGAGTCCAGATAGCACCACTAGCTCAGGAACGGAATCAGAGAATAGTACAACTGCTAACAAGCCACGGTTTACCTGCCAGCTAACGAACAGTCAGTATATGGTGATGTATCACCCGAAAAGTCAACCCGATCAAGCTTATGCTTGGGCAACTCCCAGTCCTTTAGGCGGTGGTTGGACTGCGGAGAGACGCTGTAACGAAATTAGTCGCAGATTAGAATCTTATCGACCCGATGGTCTTCAGGAAATGCGGGCATCGGTGGAAAATAACTACAACGTTGTTTGCATCACGACTCAGAAAAATCCAGACTGTCGGATTGTCCTGACTGTACCTCCCGGTGAAAATCCGCAGTTAATCCGCGATCGCGTTTTCCAAAATATCAGCACTGCTGACAGCGGACAGGTGACAGAGGGCGTCAATACCTTTGTTGGGGGTCGGGATGCTCAGATGCTCAACGATCTCTTAAACTTGGGCTTATCTTCCCTTGGCGGGACCACGAATCGCTCCAGCCGTAAGTCACAAAGCGTTAACCTGCGACCTTTCTTAGATCGAGCTGATGGTGGCACCGGCACCCAGTTGAAAGGCGGAGTGCCTATGCGCTCGAATCGAGCCAATCCTCGACTGAATCCAGGCAACTTCCGTTAAAAATTGTTGATAGGCGAGCGGGGACTCAAACCCGCGATCGCATAATCAGCACAATCAATAGAATAGAGAAGATACAAAATTGTTTGGCTTCCCAATATTGCGCCGTCTGGAAGCCAGACAATTTTATTTATTTATAGATGGCGATCGCTCTTATGAGCTAAAACAAATAAAAGCATTCCTAACACGTTGAATCTGTCAATGTTACTTTAGGGATATTGACACCAGGGTAAGTGCATAACTATGTCAGCCGTTAGAAATATAAGGCTGTTACTGGTAGTGTTTTCACTAACAGCGATCGCTAACTCGCTTCAACCAGTACAAGCACAGCCGATTACCCCAGCGGCTGACGGCACCGGCACAATTGTTACTCCAGAGGGGAACCGTTTTAACATTAGCGGCGGCACGCTTTCAAAGGATAAAGCAAATCTTTTTCATAGCTTTGAGCAGCTAGAGTTAAATTCTGGGGAAATTGCAAACTTTCTTTCTAACCCTAATATTCAAAATATCTTAGGGCGCGTTACAGGTGGGAATGCTTCTTATATCAATGGATTAATCCAAGTCACAGGGGGAAACTCCAACCTGTTCTTGATGAATCCATCAGGCATTATTTTTGGTTCTCATGCCAGCCTAAACGTTCCTGCTTCATTTACCGCCACCACTGCCACAGGTATTGCTTTTGGCAGCAATTGGTTTAATGCAATGGGGGCGAATGACTACGCTACATTGGTCGGAACGCCCAACCAGTTTATTTTTAACACTCCTCAACCTGGAAGCATTATCAATGCGGGGAATTTGGCAGTATCGGAGAATTTAACCCTGTTAGGTGGCACGGCAGTTACTACGGGGCAGATGAGGGCGACTGGGGGGCAAATTGCTGTAGTCGGTGTACCGGGTGAGAAATTAGTGCGGCTGAGTCTACCTGGCAGTCCGCTAAGTTTAGAAGTTCAACCGCTACCTACCTCAAATACAGCCACGCTACCCTTTACTCCTTTATCCCTCCCTTCGCTGCTAACGGGCGGAAATCTCGCGAATGCCACAGGATTAACCGTCAATAGCGATGGCACGGTACGATTGACGGCTTCTAGTGCTGAAATTGGCACACAACCAGGTACTGCCATTGCTTCTGGCACCTTGAATGTATCGGGTCAAACCGGCGGCACCGTCTATGTCTTGGGCAACCAAGCGAGTGTCATTAGTGCCAATATCAACGCTTCGGGCACCAATGGCGGCGGTGCGGTACTGATTGGCGGTGATTATCAGGGTCAAGGCAAAGTGCCAAATGCCTTACAAACATTGGTTAGCAGCGACTCGGTGATTTCTGCCGACGCACTGCACAACGGGAATGGTGGAAAAGTCATTGTTTTTGCAGATGATACAGCTAGCATTTACGGGACACTAACGGCAAGGGGAGGCATTTATTCTGGAAATGGTGGGTTGATTGAAACTTCTAGCAAACAGTTTCTGAATCTCACCAGTACGCCGGATGCAAGTGCGCCTCAGGGACTCGGTGGTACTTGGCTGATTGACCCGACCGATATCACGATTGTGAATAGTGGCGGTGGTGCGATTGGCACGAATACGGTGGATATTGTCAATATTAATGCTGCCCTGAATACAGGCACTAGCGTCATCCTCGACACGGCAACTGCTTCTGGTTCTCCAGGTGCCGGGAATATTACTCAAAATAGCAATGCTTTTATTAGCAAGACATCTGGGGGAGATGCCGCGCTTACTTTACAAGCTAACAACAACATTATTCTGAATGGAGCGATCGCTTCCAGTAGCGGCAAGCTGAATGTCAATCTTTTTGCTGATAATGACATCAACGGTAGCGGCGCGATCGCCCTCACCAATGCCACGATTAGTACAAACGGCGGCAATCTTACAGGAGTTGGTCGAGGAAATGCCACCTACACCAATGGCATTCTGCTCAACAACAGCATTATTAATGTCCAAGGCGGCAATATTAACCTGACGGGCACAGGATTTCTTAGTGTTACTGGTACTACCAACAACGGGATTTCGCTTCAAAACAACAGTGCAGTGCAATCAACCGGAACCGGAACGATTACCCTAACGGGTTCGGCGGGAGGTGGAACAAATGCAAATGACGGCATAGAAATCATCCAAAACTCTAAAGTGAGTTCCGTGGATGGAAATATTAATATTCAGGGTACTGGTAACGGAACTGGTGCTGCCAATCATGGAATTCAGGTCTCTACAGGTAGCAATGTAGCATCCACTGGGGCGGGGAACGTTACCCTAATCGGTACCAGTAACGGAAAGGGTTTCAACAATGACGGCATTTCGATTGGCACGATTGGCAGCATCGTGCAATCCAATAGCGGGAATCTTACCCTGACAGGCACCAGCGGCACTGGGGCGGGAAGTCAGGATGGAACCGCTGTTTATGGAAGCGGCAGAGTGCGATCGCAAGCTGGAAATATTAATCTGTCTGGCACTGTCAAGGGAACGGGTAGCGATAGCTACGGGATTATTATTATCTCTGAAAGCGTCGTGGAATCTGTTGGGACAGGGGCGATTACCCTAAATGGCACTGGTGCGAGTGATGCAGCAGGCATTCTCTTACAAGACAGCGGCATTAATCCGACTGGAATTGGGGGTAGCGGTAATATCACTCTTACCGCGAATGAAATTAATTTTATTGACTCCACGAATCCTGGCACCCCGCAAATCAAGGGCAGCGGTACGCTTCAATTATGGCCTCTGACTTCCAGTTTGGGTATTACCATTGGCGGGACAGTCAACGACAACCGCTTAAATCTCAACACAAGCGAACTCAATTTTTTAGAAAATGGGTTTTCTCAAATCATCATCGGACGGGCAGATAGCAGCGGTGCAATCACTTTGGCTGGCAACACCACCTTCTTCGATCCAGTCACCGTGCGATCGCCTGTAGGTTCCGGTTCTATAACTACGACAGGTTATACTCTCGCCGGAGATGATAACGCGACGCTTACCCTGTTAGCCAACCAAAATATCACGACTGGCAATATCATCAATTCCGGTCGTCAGATTACGCTAACCAGCTTCCTCGGCAGTATCAATACTAGTTCAGGCAAGCTTGATACTAGCGCTTATAGCGATAACGGCGGCGCGATCGCCTTGAATGCTTTCGGCAATATTACCACTGGTGATTTGAAATCTTGGTCAGTTGAAGACGATGGCGGGGATATTGTCCTCTCTAGCAAAGCAGGAAGCATTAATACTGGCATCTTAGACGCAACCACTTTTGACGGCAATGGCGGTGCGATCGCGCTGACGGCTTTTGGAGAAATTACAACAAAAGACTTGGAATCGTGGTCGGATTATGGTTTTTCTGGAGAGATTGCCCTGTTTGCCAATGGAAACATTACCACGGGCAGTCTAGATTCTCGCTCCTATGATTCTGGGATTGGGGGTGACATCACCGTTATTAGCAGTGGGGGAAGCATCACAAGTGGAGACTTATTCTCCTACTCCCAGACTAATGATGCGGGTTCGATTAACTTATTTGCCCCTCAGGGCAACATTACCACTGGTATCCTCAACACAGGCTCTTATGGTCTGAGTGCAGGCATTACGGGAAACATCACCCTTACCGCTGGTAGCAACATTAATACCAGCTACATTCATGCTTTTTCAAATGGGTATGGCAATGGGGGAAAAATTTCTCTGACAACCGATACAGGAACGATCGACACCCAACAAGTACGATCAAATTCAAAGGGTGGTGATGGGGGCGCGATCGCATTTGATGCAAAAGGCAACATTACTACCGCTGACTTGAACGCTTTCTCAAACAGTGGGGATGCTGGTGAGATTTATCTTTACAGTGACCAGGGAACTATCCAAACTGGGGCATTAGATGCAACTTCCTTGGAAGGTTTTGGGGGCGCGATCGCGTTTGATGCAAAAGGCAACATTACCACCAGTAAGGTGGAATCTTGGTCAGTGAAGGGTGATGGCGGTGATATCTCTATCTACAGTAACCAGGGAACTATCCAAACTGGGGCGCTAGATGCAACTTCCTTGGAAGGTTTTGGGGGCGCGATCAGCCTTGAAGCCAATGGCAACATTACCACCAGTAAAGTGGAATCTTGGTCAGTGAAGGGTGATGGCGGTGATATCTCTATCTACAGTAACCAAGGAGCCATTAATATTGGGTTGTTAGATACAACCTCCTCTGAAGGCTACGGGGGATTTGTCACCCTAGAAGCCAATGGCAATATTACGACAGGTAACGTGGAATCTTGGTCAGTTGATAACGATGGAGGAGCGATCGCTGTTTCTACCAGCGGTGACATCACGACTGGCACTTTAGATTCTGGCACTTATGGTTTCGGCACTGGAGGTGGCATCAGCCTCACGAGTAATACTGGAAAAATTTCACTTTTAGAGGTGTATTCTGACTCTCAGTATGGCGATGCAGGGGCGCTCAACTTTTCTGCCAAGGGCGACATTACCACCAGCAATTTGAATGCAAGATCTTATAGTGGTTTTGGCAAAGGCGGCGACATCACGCTGATATCAGGAACGGGAGGCATCAGCACTGGATCGGTCATTAACGCCTCGACAACCTTTACGGGGGGTGCCATAACCTTTTCTGCCACCGGGGACATCACCACCGGCAATCTAGAATCTTACTCGCAGAGTGGGAATGGGGGAGCGATCGCGCTCAACAGCACTACGGGATCGATCGATACCGAAAAGTTGTCTTCTTACTCGCAGAGTGGGAATGGGGGAGCGATCGCCTTAACTGCTAACAACGGCAACATTACTACCCGTACCATCAATGCCCAAAGTCTGGGAAGTGGCACTGGCGGAACTGTTAATATCACTGCTGGTAAATTCTTTCGGGCTACAGGCACGTTTACAGACCGCAATAGCCTAAATTCCAGTATTTCGACCGCTGGTGGAACCAACGGCGGTGACATCACCATCCGTCACAGTGGCAGCACGACCACTCCCTTCGTCGTTGGGAATGCCACCATCAACGGGACAGATGGATCGATAACCAGTGGGGCAACTAATACGATTGCCACAATCTTTTCAGTACCCGTACCGCCGGACACTTACATCCAGGGCAACATTAAAATCATCACCTTCAGCCCTACTCCCGATTTTATCCCTGCTCAAACCCCCTCACTGCCCGTCGAAATCCCACAGCAAGAAGCATCACAACCGCAGGAGACTACTTCGCTTTCCCCTCCGGCCAATACCAGTCAGTCCTTGGTTGAAGTTGATTCTGCGTTGGCTCAAATTGACGAACCCTTCACCAAGGAATATGAACAATATCTAGGCGTAAGCGATACGCCCACAAGGAGCCTTTCCGATGCCCGTAGTACCCTGCGAAGCATTGAAGCATCTAGCGGTATCAAAGCGGCACTCATTTACGCCGTTTTTATTCCCATAACTGCGGTAGCAAATGAGGCAAAAAGCCCATCTTCCTCAATTGACCATTCCATTAATCCTGAAAGCCTAGAACCGCAAAAAACGGAAAATTATCAAGATCAGCTGGAACTCGTACTAGTGACGGCAGATGGACAACCGATTCGGAAAAGAGTTACAGGCGCAACCCGCCAAAAAGTTCTCAAACTTGCCAACCAATTCCAGACGCAAGTGACCAACCTTAAAAGCGCTCGTGGCTACCTAGCATCCTCTCAGCAGATGTATCAATGGCTGCTAGCACCGCTAGAGAAAGATCTGCAAAGACTCGATATTCAGAATCTTGTCTTCCTCATGGACGAGGGTCTACGCACGATCCCCATCGCTGCCCTCCACGATGGTAAAGGGTTTATCCTTGAGCGCTACAGCGTTGGTTTGATGCCCAGCCTTAGCCTCACCGATACTTACTACCAGAGTTTGAAAAATGCTCAAGTTTTGGCAATGGGCATCTCAAAATTTACGGATAAAAATCCTTTACCAGCAGTACCAAGGGAATTATCAGCAATCGTCCCCTATCTGTGGAAAGGCAAGTCCTTTCTCAATGAGGATTTTACGCTAAAGAATCTGAAGGCGCAGCGTCAACAACAGCCGTTTGAGATTGTACACCTAGCAACTCACGGAGAGTTTAATTCAGGTTCTCCCAGCAACTCCTACATTCAGTTATGGGACACCAAGTTGCGACTCGATCAGTGGCGGGAACTGGGTTGGGACAACCCACCAGTAGAGCTATTAGTGCTGAGTGCCTGTCGCACAGCAGTGGGGAACGAGCAGGCAGAGTTGGGGTTTGCGGGATTAGCGGTGCAAGCAGGGGTGAAATCGGCGTTGGCAAGTTTGTGGTACGTCAGCGATGAGGGAACTCTAGGACTAATGGCAGAATTCTACGAGGAACTAAAAACAGCTCCGATTAAGGCAGAGGCGCTACGTCAATCTCAGTTAGCGATGCTCAGGGGGCAAGTGCGACTGGAAGGAGGAAAGTTACGGACTCGCAATGGGGATATCTCTTTGCCACCCCAATTGCTAGGAATCGGAAATCAAGTCCTCTCCCATCCTTATTACTGGTCTGCTTTTACAATGATTGGCAATCCTTGGTAAAAGCAAATGACTCATCACAAAGTAGACAAACTGAATTGTTTTTAGGATAAGTTTTCCTGCCGCTCTACCCATCAAACCCGTTTCCATCAAACCCGTTTGAGTATTCAGTTTGGGACTTCAAACAGCAGGCTCTTAACGCGCAGAACAATCATACATGGGGGTCGGTTCCCAGCGTACAAAATGACAAGCTTTTATTCAATTCATATCTCCTGCTGAATGACGGCTCGCTAAGAAACCGCCAATAGGGAAACTTTATCCCGACTTTCTAAAAAATTTTCAGCTTTCATAATTGCGTAGAGGTTGACATCAGCTTCTAAAAGACAAGCATGACCGCTCTTCGGCAGTATGACCATTTCCGCGTCGGGTAGGCAAGAAGCTAAGCGCTGAGCTTCACTTACAGAGGGCAGTAGTCGGTCTGTACCTCCGGCAATCACCAGGGTAGGTTGGGTGATGCGACGTAATTGAGAAGCATCAACATCAAAATCTCTGATGAGGGACAGTCGCCAAAGGACAGTTTTTGGGGGTACGGAGTGGATAGCGTCTAGAAGGGCGCGGCGATCGCGCGGTGCAACCCGTTCTAAATGAGCTAAAAACGGCAATAACCACACCGATCCCACTCGGTAGAGGACTTCCGGTATCCAACCGCTCACCAGCGATCCCCAAGCTAGCAGAGGTCGCTGATTAAAGGAAGAAGCGGGGTTGATCAAAATAATTCGGTCAAATAGTTCGGGCGATCGCAACGCTACTTTCATCGCCAAACAGCCCCCAAATGACTCGCCGCACAGATAAACTGACCGATTAGGTTGTTTTTCTACTTCTGCTTCAATCAGCGCTACCACTTGATCGGTTAGATCGTCCCAGCTGGTCAAGTCATCGGCTGGGATGACCAAACAACGGATATCAAAGGCTGCTTCTAACCCCTCGGTCTGCGCTCGCAACAATTGACCCGTGCCATCCATGCCTGGGAGGAACACGAACAGCGGGCAGTCTGGATTAAACAGCCTGGGGGTGAGAAAACAAGGATGGCTTTTTACGTCTGGCATTTCGTAATGTCCATTTAAAAACAACAGGTCAAAAATTTATTCCTTTCTTTGGGGCGGATGCGAACGATTCGAGGACTCAAGACACTTCGGTGAAAAACTAGGCAAGTCTAAATTCTTGAAGGCGACGGATACTGAGAGCGGACTTTGCCCATTTGCCTACCCTTAAGCCATCTACCTGTAGACGTAGGTATTAATTCTTATTCTATGGCAGACTCCCATCCTTGCGAACTAATACCAAACTTGACGAAGTAAACCAGCAATTTCTTCCTGACAGTAATTGATAAGACTGGCAACAGCAGTTTTGGCTTGTTTTCCTTGATATTGTTCCCGCACTTGAGACGTAATCCAACAGGGACGCCCAATTAGGATGCTAGATCGACGGTAAACGACCATCGGATGCCAGCCTGCCTGTTTAAATAGGGGTTCGGAAGGGTCAAATAAACTTAATAATCGCAGAGGGATTGCCGAGTTATTGGTTTCTTCCTGGGATGCGATCGCCACGGGTAAAATTGCCAAATTTTGCACCGGCGCTCGCAAAGCTAAATGAGCAAATCCCCGATGAAAGGTTTTCATTTCATTCGGCTGGGTTAGGCTTACCATTGGTTGGGCACCTTCTGGAAATATCCCAACCACCTGCTGGGACTGCAACAGGCTGATTGCCTTGTTAAAGAAATCTTGCTGGCGGTGTTCTGGCGTCTCCAAAGGGAAACAACCCAGTTGATTGACAATCTCCCGCATCACGGGCACTTGTCCCATGTAGTGATGACAGGCAAAGCGAATCGGACGATTTAAAGCTGCCATCAGGATTGGCGCATCCATGACGCTGCGATGATTGCTCACCACTAAAACGCCACCTTCTTGAGGAACGCGATCCTGATGGTATATATACATCTGCGTTCCCATTGCCTTCATCAGCAAGCGAGAAATCTGTAATGGGTTATCTGAAGACATGCTTTCTATAGGCTTTCTTGCAGGAAGCGCGATCGCTACAGTCAACAGGCAATCGCCTTGATTATAAATGGCTAGAGTCTAGAGGTAGACTGAATCTTGACTCTTGAGTTCATTCTCCACTTTTTACCAAGCCTGGACTTTATTCGTTGAGCAGATGCGATCGATCGCCCCATAACTTAATTTTTCTTAATACAATTATTAACGTAACTTCCTCACCTATACGAATCTCTCAGGGTAGAAATCGCTGGTAAAGATTTTTTACGATTTTAATTTTGTCAAGGAAAAGTAACATTTTATACTTATATTTCCCGGAGCTAAGTGGAACTCTCAAGACAAGATAACGAAAAGATACAAAATTGCAGCCCGAAGTATATGATCAAAAGCAAGAAAGGGGTTGTTTTTTATATTTATGAGTGCTAATCATACAAGTAAAAATTCATTTGCAATTACTACACCACTGTATTATGTGAACGACGTACCCCACATTGGCAGCGCTTATACAACAATGGCGGCGGATGTGGTGGCTCGGTTTGAACGGCTCCGGGGAAAGTCTGTGCTGTTGATTACCGGCACGGATGAGCATGGGCAGAAAATTCAGCGCACAGCAGAAACCAAAGGGCTTTCACCGCAAGCTCACTCGGATGAAATTGCGGCTGGATTCGATGTCCTTTGGCAAAAACTCAATATCCAGTACGATCGGTTTATCCGCACGACGAACTCTCGCCATCAAGCCATTGTTAAAGAGTTTTTCCTGCGCGTCTGGGAAAAAAACGACATTTATTTGGGGCAACAAAAGGGCTGGTATTGCGTCTCCTGCGAGGAATTCAAAGAGGAACGCGACCTTCTAGAAGGACACCACTGCCCCCTCCACCCCAACAAAGAAGTCGAGTGGCGGGATGAACAAAACTACTTTTTTCGCCTCTCTAAGTACCAAAGCCAGCTGGAAGACTTATATCGCCAGCAACCAGATTTTATCCAGCCAGAAATTCGCCGCAATGAAGTTTTGAGCTTTGTCAGTCAGGGGCTTCAAGATTTCTCCATTTCGCGAGTGAATTTAGACTGGGGCTTCCCTATACCCGTCGATCCCAGCCACACCATCTATGTCTGGTTTGATGCCTTGCTGGGCTATGTCACGGCGTTGCTCGAACCAGATAGCGAACCGACGCTAGAGAATGCTTTATCCAAGTGGTGGCCGATTAATATGCACCTGATTGGTAAAGACATTCTGCGGTTTCACGCGGTCTATTGGCCTGCCATGTTAATGTCAGCGGATCTGCCGCTACCCGCTCGAATATTTGGACATGGCTTCCTGACAAAAGACGGGCGAAAGATCAGTAAAACGGTTGGTAATACGATCGATCCCATCGCTTTAGTCGAACGTTACGGAGCTGAGGCTATTCGTTACTATTTTCTCAAGGAGATTGAATTTGGGCAAGACGGAGATTTCAACGAAACTCGGTTTATCAATATCCTCAATGCTGACTTAGCAAACGATCTGGGCAATTTACTCAATCGGACGATGAACATGGCAAAGAAATATTGCAATGGCATCGTGCCTGACTGCTTAGCTGAAAACATCCCCGCAGATAACACAATTAAAGCAATTGGCCTTAGTTTAGGCGATCGCGTTGCTCAAGCTTATGAATCTCTGGCGTTTAGTGATGCGATCGCAGATATTTTCACTCTAATTCGAGCCAGCAACAAATTTATTGACGATCAAGCTCCTTGGACTTTATATAAGCAAGGGCAACAACAGGCCGTCGAACAAGTCCTGTATGCGGTTCTAGAATCTGTTAGACTAGCAGCTTATCTGCTATCACCGATTATTCCTACCATCAGTAGTGACATTTACCAACAGCTAGGTTTTTCAATTGACTTTAATAACAAAACGTTAATAGATGTTTCGGCTGCGTTTTCCGCTCATGCCACTTGGGGAACACTAACTGCAAGACAAGCTTTAGGTGAAGCCAGACCTGTTTTTCCAAGGCTGGAACTCCCCTGAAGAGTTTCGTCTTAGTAGCTAATAGCTGTTGGCTGTTGGCGGATTGACCATCGGGTGCTGATACATACAAAAGTAAAAACTCTGGTACAGACCGCTCTCTCAAAAGCTAAAAGTTCATCAAAATCGCTAATTGCTTTTTTCATAAAAAAATCGAGGCATAACAATCATGTTGAATAATTTCAGCAGTAACGACTCTGTATTCACGCCAGAACAGGTTTTAGAAAATCGCGGTCGTGTAGCCATTTTTATCGATGGATCAAATCTATTTTATGCAGCACTACAGCTCGGTATAGAAATTGATTACACCAAGTTGCTGTGCCGCTTAACCGCTGGATCTCGCTTGTTGCGCTCTTTCTTTTACACCGGCGTCGATCGCACGAATGAAAAACAACAGGGTTTTCTGTTGTGGATGCGTCGTAATGGATACCGGGTCATTGCCAAAGACTTGGTACAGCTGCCAGATGGCTCGAAAAAAGCCAACTTGGATGTGGAAATTGCCGTCGATATGATGGCTTTAGTAGGTTCTTACGATACCGCTGTTCTCGTCAGCGGGGATGGGGATTTAGCTTACGCTGTCGATGCCGTTAGCTATCGGGGTGTCCGAGTGGAAGTGGTCAGTTTGCGCTCCATGACCAGCGATAGTTTAATCAATGTATCAGATCGATACATTGACCTGGATAGCATCAAAGAAGATATCCAAAAGACGCCCAGACAAAATTATACTTACCGTCCACTGTCGGGCATTGGCTTTATGGATGACCAAGAAGATAGATAACGCAACCTAAGAAATAAAGACATAAATAGGCAATAGAAATGAAAAAAGTAGCTCCTCGCAAAAAATTATTTCTTTTGCCTATTTACTTTTTGCTATTCACTTTTTTAGTTAGTGCTTGTAATACCGAAAAACGCACGGAAAAAAAATTGCAGAAAGATACTGCTTCCGTGACAGATTTTGAGGGGAGTTTAGTATTCCAAAATGTGACCCTGGATCAGGCAGATGAGAAGGGACAACCTTTGTGGAAAGTGAAGGCAAAGCAGGCAGTTTATACCAAAGATAAGAAAGCTGCTCGCATCCAAAATCCTAGCGGGGATTTGTTCCAAGATGGAAAAATGATTATGCAAATCACCGCAGATAGTGGCGAAGTTCAAGAGGATGGTAAAAAAATCTTTCTGAAGGGTCAGATTGTTGCCACAGACCCTCGGAATGGGGCAGTTTTAAAAGGGAATGAATTAGAGTGGCGACCAAAGGAAGACGTTGTGATCGTGCGTCAAAATCTCGTCGGCACCCATCAAAAGATGGTGGCAACAGCGAAGGAAGGACGATATTTTAGCCGGTCGCAGCATATGGAATTATTGGGTCAAATTGTCGCAACATCAAAAGACCCAGCGGTACAAATGAGAACCGAACATTTAGTGTGGCAAATTCCCCAGCAGATGGTAGTTGGCGATCGCCGCATCCAGATTGACCGCTACACAGGCAATCGCGTGACAGAGCAAGCAGCAGGAGATTCTGGTCAGGTAAACCTGAAAACGAAGATGGCAACGCTGACAAAGAATGTTCAAATGACTTCTTTAGAGCCGCCAGTGCAAATCGCTGGGAATTCTGTTACCTGGAACTTAAACACACAAATGGTTACATCAGACCAACCTGTGAAAGTGGTGCATCAGCAGCAGCAAGTGACGCTGACGGGGAACCGGGGTCAGGTGGATCTGAAGGGAAAAGGGGCTCGTCTAGTTGGTGGCGTCCAAGGCGTTGGCAGCCGGAATAAATCCCAACTTTACGCCAATCAGGTGACTTGGAATATTCCAACTGAAGAATTCGATGCTCAAGGCAATGTAATTTATCATCAACAAGTTGACCCGCCGCTGCACCTGACGGGTTCCAGAGCAGTCGGTAAGTTTCAAGGTCAAACGGTTGTTGTCACGGGTGGCGGTGGTGCTAACGGTGGTAGTAGCAGAGTGGTGACGGAAATTATTCCTTGAATCGGGAAGCGATGGTCATAAAAACCAAAATGGTATAGCAATCCTATTTGAGTTGTGAGATGCCAGTGGTTGAGATCCCCGACTTCTTGGAAAGTCGGGGATCTTGCCTTCACGAATCATTATGAGTGCTGTGCGATATTATCGTCGCGCTTGAAAATCTGAGAGAATTTCATTGCGACTGGCGTCACCGAGAAATCCAGCAATATCAGCTCGCCCAGTGCTAGGAAGAATCGCTGCTGGTAGAGTGGGGGGAACGCCCCATCGTTGTACCAGTTTTTGAAGTATTTGGTCTTGTTGTTTTCTAAAACCATCGACATCACCACCCCGGTTGATGATCGCAAAGCAAACCAGACCGCGATCGCGTGTTGGCATTACCCCAGCAAGGGCGCTGACATCGCGCAGGGTGCCAGTTTTGATAATCGTGCCTGTGGGGATGTGGCGAGATACCATCGTTCCTCGGCGATCGCGTCCCGATATCGGGAAGAGGTCGGCTACCGTAAGCTGATGGGGTTGTAAATAACTTTCGATCGCCGTCAGCATTCCACAAACAGCGCGGGGCGAGATGCGATTTTCCACCCCCAAACCAGAGCCATTTACCAGCTGAACTTCCTGTTGGGGGACACCGGCAGAGGTAGCCCCCAACTGAGCGACGGCAGGTGCCCCCCCAAGAGATTTTGCCAGCATCTCCGCCATGTCGTTGTTGCTGTAAATGTTCATTTCCTTGAGGATTTGTGCTAAGGACATTGAGCGATGACGCAACAACAAAATTTGCTTGGGAATTGCAATTGACGAAACTTTGACCGAACCCGCGATCGCAATTTGTGGTTTTGGCGTTCCTGGCGGCATTAAGTTGTATAGATATTGGGCATCTCTGGGCCATGAGGTGGGGTTAAATGCTTGCTTGAGCATCTGACCCGCCATATAAGGGTGAGATTGGTAATTCATGTAAAAATCGCCCACAATTACCAAATTGCCGTTGATGCGGCGGATGCCTCGTTTATTTAAAGCATTCCCCAGAGCGATCGCTTCTTCCCACACAAAAAAGGGATCGCCACTGCCATTAATCACCAAATCTCCCTGCAAAATTCCATTTCTCACAGGTCCGGTCGTGCCAATTGAGGTTTCAAACTGATGGCCTGGACCCCAAGTCTCCAACGCAGCAGCAGAAGTCGCAATCTTGGTCAAAGAAGCTGCCGGTAAGGGAATATTTCCCTGATGAGTTGCCAAGGGCATAGAACCCGACTGAATCCACACCCCTTGAGCCGCCTCCCCCATGCCTTTAGCGCTCCAGCCCTTCAAATATTGCCGCATGGTGTTTTCAGCTACCGGATCGGTCGCCATCGATAGGGAAAACAAAGGAACTCCCCGCCACGCAGCCAGTTGGGTAGTATCTATCTCTGTTGTTTTTACCCCAGCCATATTCATCCACAGCGCTACCAATCCAGAGCCAAATAATTGCAACATTCCTCACTTTCCTTTATTCACTAAACAAAGAGCCTGCCGGATGTGCAAGCTATAAAAAAAGCCCAAGGCGGAAATTGCTTCCGCCAGAATGAAGATATTTTTTCGGGAGTTCGCGTATAGGTAAAGCACAATCAGGGACAAGGAATGAGTAATCGGTGAGCAAGCGAAAATGGATAAACTCTCCCGTGGGACAACTAGTTCTCTATCTTTACCTATTTAGGAGTACCATTTTTTTCAGCATTCTTTTATTTATCCTTCCTGCGTCCTGTTTCATCCTCCCGGATTGACCCCGGTTTCTCCACGAGTCATCGGGTACTGGTAGAATTTTTAAGGTTTATATCACTTTGATCAATGGGATCGACTCGCGCACGGATCGCAATTGACGCTATGGGTGGCGACCACGCCCCCGCCGAAATCGTTGCTGGAGCGCTTAGGGCACAGGAAGAATTAGACGTAGAGGTTTTGCTGGTGGGCGATCCTCATCAGATTGAAGCTTCCCTAGGGCAACACACCAGTTCTCATCTTCCTCAAATTGTGCCTTCTGAGGGCACAATTGAAATGCACGAGGAGCCTCTAAGTGGTTTAAAACGCAAGCCCAAGGCTTCGATCAACGTAGCAATGGATTTGGTAAAACAAAAACAAGCCCAAGCAGTAGTGTCAGCGGGTCATTCAGGAGCCGCTATGGCATCTGCTCTGCTGCGACTGGGACGCCTTCGGGGGATTGACCGCCCGGCCATCGGAGCAGTTTTGCCAACGATGGTAGCTAGTAAATCAGTGCTAATTCTCGATGTCGGCGCAAATGTCGATTGTCGTCCTAAATTTTTGGAGCAGTTCGCACTGATGGGATCGATTTACAGCCAGTATGTGCTGGGTGTAGACGTTCCTAAAGTCGGGTTGCTCAACATTGGTGAAGAAGAATGTAAGGGGAACGATCTAGCGGTTCGTACTTACCAAAGGCTGCAAGAGAATTCGCAAATTTGCTTTGCTGGCAATGCCGAAGGGCGAGATGTCCTGACGGGTAATTTTGATGTGGTCGTTTGCGATGGTTTTGCCGGGAATGTTTTGTTGAAATTTGCTGAAGCCGTTGGCGAGGCAGTATTGCAAATCCTCCAGGAAGAGTTACCTCAAGGACTGCGCGGGCAAGTCGGCACGGCTCTGTTGAAACCAAACTTGCGGCGAATAAAGCAGCGGGTAGACCACGCAGAACATGGCGGTTGCTTGTTGTTGGGGGTAGGAGGCATTTGTATTATTAGCCACGGTAGCTCCCAGGCTCCCTCAATTTTTAACGCGATTCGCATAGCGAAAGAAGCTGTTGATAACCAGGTACTGGAGCGGATTCAGTCTCAAGATATCAGTACTAAACAATCGGCAATCGGCGAATAGCAACAAGTATGAAGGATGAAGTGTAAAATGTGACATTCCAGCGTCGATCGTTTAGAATTAATCGATTTAGCTAAAAGCTAAAATGCTGATAGCTGATACCTAAAGACCCCAGCAAGCATGGAGAGCAATGTTGCAACAAACAGGCGTCGGCGTCGCCATTACCGGAAGCGGCTCTGCGATCCCCTCAGGTTCTCTGGATAATCATGGACTCACTCAGCTGGTAGATACTTCCGATGATTGGATCGCCAGCCGCACCGGGATTTGTCAGCGACGGCTAGCGGGTGAGGAGTCCTTAAGTTCGATCGCCACACTCGCGGCACAAAGAGCGATCGCAATGGCTGGGATCGCCCCAGAAGACCTGGATTTAATTATTCTGGCAACCTCAACTGCCGATGATTTGTTCGGGAGTGCCTCAGCAATTCAGTTTCAACTGGGAGCATCTAGGGCGGTAGCTTTTGATTTAACAGCCGCTTGCTCTGGATTTGTCTTTGGTCTAGTTACGGCATCGCAGTTTATCCGCACCGGCGTCTATCAAAATGTCTTGCTGATTGGGGCTGATATTCTGTCGCGCTGGGTAGATTGGTCAGATCGGGGAACCTGCGTGTTATTTGGGGATGGTGCTGGTGCCATTGTCATGCAGGCGAGCGATCGCGATCGCCTGCTGGGATTTGAACTCCGCAGTGATGGAACCCAGCACAAATCCCTCAGCCTAGCCTACACGGCACAGCCTAAAGAACTGGTTCCTGGGATCAACGTCCAAGCTGGCACTTACCACCCCATCACCATGAACGGCAAGGAAGTTTATCGCTTTGCCGTGCAAAAAGTGCCGGAAGTGCTGGAAAAAGCAATGTTTCGCGCAAATATCAGCATTGAACAAATTGACTGGTTGCTTTTACATCAAGCCAATCAGCGAATTCTTGATGCCGTCGCCCAACGCTTAAAGATTCCTGCCGAAAAAGTCATTAGCAATCTTGCTAACTACGGCAATACTTCTGCTGCTTCCATTCCCTTAGCACTGGATGAAGCTGTGCGAGAAGGCAAAATTAAACCAGGAGACATGATTGCAACTTCCGGCTTTGGCGCGGGTCTAACGTGGGGCGCAGCGATTTTCCAATGGGGCAGATAAATCAATTTTAGATTTTTAATTTTGCGGAGGTCGGAGATTCTCCGCCTCCAATAATTTTCGATAGGTGGATCGGTAATGGGTAATGAAAGTTAGGAGTGTTAAGGATTGAGTTTTAAGGCAAGAAAGAAATTCTTGAAGTCAAAACTCAGACGCGATCAATTGCGCCTCTAAAACTGAAAACTTTTCTCCAATTACCTATTGCTAATTGCCAATTACGAATTACCAATTACCAATGACCAATGACAAAGACCGCATGGGTGTTTCCTGGGCAAGGTTCTCAGGCAATCGGAATGGGAGTGGATTTATTAGACTTGCCAGAGGCAAAGGCTAAATTTGAGCAAGCCGAGCAAATTTTAGGCTGGTCTGTACCAGAAATCTGTCAGAGTCAGGAAGATAAATTATCCCGCACTCTTTATACCCAGCCCAGCCTGTATGTGGTAGAAAGCATTTTAGCGGATCGAATGCAAGCTGGGAGACATCAACCTAACCTCGTTGCCGGTCACAGTCTGGGAGAATACGTTGCTCTCTACGTCGCCGGTGTCTTTGACTTTGAGGCGGGGTTGCGCCTAGTGAAACGTCGGGCAGAATTTATGGATAGTGCGTCCGATGGCATGATGGCAGCGCTGATTGGCTTCGACCGCGAACAGCTAGAACAACAAATTCAGCAGACCCCCGACGTTGTATTAGCCAACGACAACAGTTCCGCCCAAGTCGTCATCTCTGGAACGCCAGAAGCGGTGGAGGGAGTGCTAAGTCAAGTAAAGGTTAAGCGTGTTGTCCGCTTGAATGTCTCAGGAGCCTTTCACTCTCCCTTAATGGCGGAAGCTGCCGCCGAGTTCCAGGTAGTTTTGGAGTCAGTTCCATTTAATTCTGCTCAAGTGCCAGTGCTGTCAAATGTGGAACCTGTCCCATCTGTGGACGCTGATATTTTAAAAGAGCGCCTCATCCGTCAGATGACCGGCTCGGTGCGGTGGCGAGAAATTTCTCTACAATTGCCAGTACAAGGAATTTCGCAGGTTGTGGAAATTGGTCCAGGGAAAGTCCTTACGGGTTTAATTAAACGTACTTGCCCCGATTTAACTTTGGAAAACGTGGGTAGTGTTGCAGAGTTGCCGAATGCAGAATAAAGTCCGGCGACCACAACAGCGCGTGCGAGTGAGAGAATGGAAAAATTCCCTCCTTCCCTCATCAGCCAGGGAACGAGAAAAATCAGACAAGGTGGTTAAAGGTTTACAGCGAGAGTACGGTGGATAGCGAATTATCTAATCTGGGCAGAAGCCGCGAGCCTGTTTCGAGTTTAGTTCTATACCACCTGTTTAAGTGGTCGGTGGTCAGCCCCGTGCTTCATGCCTACCTGCGAGGTCGGATTTATGGATGCGAACACGTTCCTCCGATTGGACCACTTCTAGTGGTTAGCAATCATGCCAGTGATTTTGATCCGCCGATTTTGTCCTGCTGCGTGCGACGACCCGTAGCGTATATGGCAAAAGAAGAACTGTTTCGAGTCCCTGTTTTGAAGCAGGCAATTAAGTTGTATGGTGCTTACCCCGTCAAGCGGGGTTCCGCAGACCGGAGTGCGATTCGTTCAGCGCTGTCTCTCCTAGAGGAAGGGTGGGCAGTCGGTGTCTTTTTACAAGGAACGCGGACGCCAGACGCCAGAATTTCAGACCCAAAGCTAGGTGCTGCGCTGATTGCCGCTAAGGCGAAGGTGCCGTTGCTGCCCGTTAGTTTGTGGGGTACGGAAGCGATTTTTAAGAAAGGTTCGCTGGTTCCGCGTCCGGTGCCAGTAACGGTGCGGATTGGTCAGGTAATTGAGCCTCCTAATTCAACAGACCGGGATGAGTTACAGGCGGTAACGCAAAAATGCGCCACAGCGATTCATGCTTTACACGATTTAGGCCGTTAAAGAATTTCAAAAGACAAGATTTTCTCGGCGAAATTAAAACGTTGGGATGATGTCCTGACAGTTGCGCTTTCAGTAGGATTAGGTTGTTCCAAATCTGTCTGGATATCCGGCTATTGGTTCATTCAATAAAGAAATGAGTCAATCACCGGGATTCTGGATTAAATCACCATCCCAAAAAGAAATGAGCGAACCTTCTGCCAAGTATCTTTTGCAGCGACTGAACAATTTGGCATTGGTTAGATTTTTGCTTTTCGTTGCTTCTGGCTGGGCGTTTGTAAAAGTTTTAGCTTACTTTGAAACAGTTATTGTCATTTTTACATTTGCAGCTATTGTCGCTTTTCTACTGAGTTATCCCGTGCGATCGCTAACTCGTTTTGTGCCTCACGGTGTTGCTGTTACCGTGGTCTTTATTCTAGGCATGATCGTGATTGCTAGTCTTACTGTCACAGTTGGTTTAACAGTTGTATCGCAAGGGCAACAATTAATTTCTAGCTTAACAACCTTTTTAAATTCTTTAATTCCTTTGGCTTATCAAATAGAAAAATTCCTTTTAAGATTCAATGTTCAAGTAAATTTGAGCATAATTCAAGAACAATTTCAGAATCAAATCGTCTCATCGCTGGGGTTAGGAATCGGTTATAGCTTAACGACTATACAAGTATTTTTTGCCAATTTTCTTAATTTGATATTAATTTCCGTTATTTCTTTTTTTATGTTGCTAGATGGAGAAAAGCTTTGGAAGCTTATTCTTAAGCTTGTTCCTGCACATTTACAAAATAGATTTACCATTGTCATTCAACGCAAGTTTCTCGGATTTTTTCGAGGACAGATGGTTTTATGTTTATTTCTGACTACGACTACTTTTTTGGTTTTTTTAATTTTAAATGTACCATTTCCCTTACTTTTGGCAATTATTGCTGGATTATTCGATTTAATCCCTGGGATTGGAGCTACTTTAGGGGTGGGTATTGTTTTTCTTATTTTATTGTCTCAGAGTGTTTGGTTAGCCGTTCAAGTAGTTGTTGTTTGTATCATAATTCAGCAAGTACAAGACAATTTCATCACGCCCCGGATTATGCAAAATTCGCTTAATATTAATCCAGTTGTTGTATTTTTCGCCTTACTAGTAGGTGCTAGAGTAGCAGGATTACTCGGAATTTTTATTGCAATTCCGATTACTGGAGTCATTGTCAGTTTATTTGAAATTGACGAAATGAAAGCAGAATCTTAGAGGAATGACATGAAGAGTAGCAGCTTCTATAAAATGGATTAAAATAAAATTTACTGGAATCAAAACAAGTAAAAATGCAGGGTTTAAGAGAAGAATTAGCAGAATTGCTAGATGAGGCTGAGTGGAACTGGCTGATGCCTCATGCGGAACGGGAGGCTGTGGTTATCGTAGCTCAAGAGCTGGACTTGCTAGATGTTGGGGTAGCGATCGCTAATGATGATGTTTCCTCTGTGCAGCACTGGATTAGCGAACAATTGATTTACAAGCCCTCCGAAGCTCAGAAACAAGATTGGAACGACAACAAAAACAAGCGATTCAGCGCTCTGATTGTGTCGCCTTATGTCTTGGTGAAAGAAACGGCAACGATTCCTGCTTAATCTGATTTGATGACTGACCGAGGGTGGCTCCCGTATAGCCGGTAGTCACCCAAAGAATGGCTCTGGCTCCATCCCGAATTGATTTCTCAATCGGCTCCTGCGGTATGTCCGAAGGCACGATCACGGGCTTTAGAGTAATGCCCCGACTGCCTAAAACAATCTCTCCAATGACTCTGGCGCGGCGCATATGATAGTCAGAGGTAATTAAATAGATGCTGGTGATCCCAAGACTCTGCAACTCATCAACCAGCGTCGTAAAGTTCGTAACCGTATCCACCGCCTGATAGTCCAAATGCAGGCGACTAGGGGCAACCCCAGCTTTGGCAAAAACCCGTTTAACGTAAGCTTTGTTAGTGCTACCTGAAGAAACCCAGATGGGCAAATCTGAATGCTGACGAGCCATCCTTGCTGCCAACTTCTCCCGCTCCAAGGCTGAGGTAGAGCCACCCAAAACTAACATTGCCTGGGGTTTGACCAGGCTTTTTTTAACTTCCTTGTAACCAAACCACAGCGCCACGGGTAGAGCGAGCATTAGCAGCCGAGAATATCTACTTTTAGAGCGCGAGGGCTTGGAAGACAAGTGTTTTTGTCGGCTAGCACCAATTTTCAGGATCATCAATCAATTGAAAAAGCCGTGTTTACATGGAAAGCGATACGCACGAAGCGCGATCGCTAACTGGTTAAAATTCCCTATCCTAGCTAGCGTCCACGTAGATACACTCCACTGGGCGACTAACTGTTTTAGAGAGTAGCAGACAACGGGACTGGCCAGGCTCGAACCGGCGACCTAGCGCTTAGGAGGCGCTCGCTCTATCCAACTGAGCTACAGCCCCAATTCTAAGGCGATCATAGCAGCCCAAGGGCAGCATTACCCAGTTGAATTTAAGTAGACCGCCAGGTTTCTTCCCAAGGGCCACCGCCTGTTTCCAATCCACATAGAGAACTGCCAGCTTTCAGGATGATTTTAGATTTGTCACCCCGTTGGCGCAGTTCCAGGTCAACTTGACCGTTCATCGTGTCGCGACAACAAAAGATTAAACCCTTTTCCGTGGGGGCACGCAGGAGAGTCCCCGGTAAATTTGTAGTAGCGGTTAACTCAACTTCAAACTCGGAGTTATGAGCTTGCATTTGCCAGCTGCCCCAAGGCTCGATATTCCAACTTACTTTCGAGTTCCAGGGTACAAATTCATAAAATTTGCCTTGATAGTGCAAGCCAATCATCGCCACCGATTCCATCCACCACAGCACCCCGCGTCTGCCTCCACCAGCCGTTAAGGCGATATCTGAAGACTCATCAAAACTATTGCAATTCAGCCAGAACCATTTTTGAGGAAAAGAGCGCCCCCAGTTTTTTTCACCGTAGGCAGGGGCGTTGGTGAAGTCGTAGCGTTTTCCATTCCACTCAATCCAGCCAGTTGCCAGCCCGTGAGCCATCAAAATTTGCCATCCCGGTTCAAAAATCGGGAAAGAAGACAACCATCCGGCTGTTGATTGTTGTGGCTGATTTAGATTTCCCCATCCATATACAGGTTTAATTTCATACTGCCAACGCGCTTGAGAACCTGTGCCCGGATCGTGTAAAGCTCCCTGATGCCAAGTAGCGGTGGCTTGATAGCCATCCTGAACGTGACGCTCAAAAGCCTCTGGAGGGAGGTAGGCGGGTTTGGTGGATAAATCGGTTTTGCCCCAGTGTCCCAAGGCTAAAACGTCCCGCGATGCCCAGAATTTGTTGACATCTGGGAAAGTCCGGCAAAGGTAACTATCTTCGGGACCCAGAATTTGGGCAGCACCGCCGCTGTGGGGTTGATTGCCTAGGGGATCTTCGAGGGAGTACATGAAAGCAAAGGTATGTCCGCAATCTGGTAAGGTGACGCGGTAGTACCAACCTTCAAAGAATCGCTGACTGGTGCCGTCCCACTGGTAGCCACTGTGAGGCGTTTGTAAAGGATTTTGCATCAATTCAAATTCCTAACTGTTTCTCAGAATAGCGATCGCCTTTTCTCGGCTCCCTGGATGCTGGATGCAAATACCCCAGATCCAGTTTGTGCATGAATTCGTGTAGGCAAAGTTCTTTATTAGAAAAATCTGGCTCATGAATCGCAAAGAAAAAGGATCTGAGGAGTTGCCTTCAATTTTCACCCGAAAACGCTGGAGAAAGACGCGATCGCGCAGCGTCTACCCAGAAGAATAACGACCCTCCATCTGGAAATTTCCTAAATTTTGGGCGTCCGGAGCCAAAAGCCGTTGAAATCGCTACAACGACAGTCGGGCGGGCATTGCCCGCCCGACTACTCCTATTTATGTAATCGTTGTGCGTACAACTTCCGCAGGATCTTGGGCTTGCAGTGGCTCAGGCGTAGAGGTTTGAACGCTTTCCTCATCGACTTGAGTCCACTCGGTATGGAAGAAGCCTGCTTTGTCAATGCGCTCGTAGGTATGAGCACCAAAGTAGTCGCGCTGAGCTTGGGTAAGATTTTGCGGCAAGCGATCGCGTCGGTAACTATCGAAGTAATCTAGCGACGCGCTGAATGCCGGAACTGGAATCCCCAGCTTCGCCGACTGCGCTAATACCTCCCGCCAAGCATCCTGGCGATCCAAAATGGTCTGCTTAAACTCAGGAGCCAAGAGCAAATTCGGCAACTCTGGATTGTCCTTGAAAGCAGATTTAATCTTATTCAAGAATCCGGCTCGAATAATGCAACCACCCTTCCAAATCCGGGCAGTTTCGCTCAAATTCAGGTCATAGGAATAAGCCTTCGACGCCGAACTCAATAGCGCCATCCCTTGGGCGTAAGAGCAAATCTTCGAGCAATACAAAGCATCACGGATTTGGTTAATGAAGGTTTTGGCGTCTCCCTCATACTTGCCACTAGGACCCGTTAATATCTCCGAAGCAGCCACCCGTTCCTTCTTAAAGGCAGACATGATCCGGGCATTCACCGCCGCCGTCATCGTTGGAATAGCGATCCCCAGCTCCAGCGCACTCTGCACCGTCCAGCGACCCGTCCCTTTCTGCCCAGCCGCATCGAGAATCACATCGACCAGAGGCTGACGAGTGTCGGGGTCTCGGTAATTGAAAATATCAGCTGTAATCTCAATCAAATAAGAATTGAGTTCATCAGTCGTATTCCATTCGGCGAATACTTGGTGTAGTTGGTTCGCGTCTAGCCCCAACGCATTCTTGAGCAAGTCGTATGCCTCTGCAATCAGCTGCATATCGCCGTACTCAATGCCATTGTGTACCATCTTGACGTAGTGACCGGCACCCGCAGGGCCGATGTATGTGACACAGGGGCCATCATCCACCTGAGCCGCAATTTTCGTCAAAATTGGTTCCAGATACTCATAGGAGCTTTTCGTACCTCCCGGCATCAGACTAGGGCCATTCAGCGCTCCTTCTTCACCTCCACTGACGCCCATCCCGATAAATCTGAACCCAGATGGCTCTAATTCGCGGGTGCGACGAGCGGTATCGTCAAATAAGGAGTTGCCACCATCAATAATGATGTCACCCTCATCCAGTAACGGTTTGAGCTGGTTAATCACCGCATCTACCGGCGCACCCGCTTTCACCATAATCAGGATTTTGCGAGGGCGTTCTAAGGATTGGACAAAATCTTCAATGGAATAAGCAGCATAGACATTTTTGCCCTGCGCTCGCTCAGCCATAAAGGCATCCGTTTTTTCTGGAGTGCGATTATAGACGGAAATGGGGAACCCATTACGCTCCACATTCAGCGCCAAGTTCTCGCCCATGACCGCCAAACCAATCACACCAAAGCTCTGCTGTGTCATAAGATTCAATGTTCAACTCTGCAATGCTTTTGAACAGTTGCTTTTCCTTCAGAGTAGCCCGATATCCTGAGAGTTTTCCCTAAAGAAGATATTAAGAGTCGCAAAAGTAGTACCGCCTCCTTCGGCGAAGAATCAACAATTGAAACAGCAGATTTAGTTTTTATTTGTATCTAAGTCAACAATCTCTAGCAGAATTGAAACATAGACACAAGTTTTGGAGCATCCACGAAATGCTGGCATATATCCTAGCGATCGCTGTTGCAGTCGGTAGCTTCGCCCTTTACATGGCGGCTTTCTTTTTCCCCGAAGTACACCGAAAGAGTGATTTTATCTGGAGTGGGGTGGGATTGTTCTATGCCCTGGTTTTATGGGTGTGTGCTGGACGCATCACCGGCGGTGTGCTGCTAGGTCAAATCGCTAGCGTAGCGCTAGTCGGTTGGTTAGGTTGGGAAACCCTGACATTACGACGCAGTCTCACCCCCGCAGCGCAGCAAACTGAGATTCCGAGTCCCGAAGCATTGCAGGAAAAACTGACCAGTTTATCCATACCGCAGCGGATAACCAGTCTATTTGCAACTTTTAAGGACAAAGCTCAGCAGACGGCAAGTAAAGTGACTCAGGGCAAATCGGGCACTGGAACCCCCCAATCAGGGGCATCCAAGACGACACCTGCGCCAACCTCCACCGACGCCGGAAAACCCCGTGTTACCGTGCTGGATAACCGGACGGATGAAGATGAGGATGAAACGGTGTTACTCAATCAACCACCCGTTCCACCCGCACCCTCAAAGCCGGAATCCCAGCCGGAATCTCAGATGGAAGTAATATCCGTCCCATCTGAAGAAAGTGTCCAAGACACAGACTTGGATGACTTGGAACCCCCAGCATCTGTAGAAGCAACTACAGGAGAAACAGTCATAACACCAGAGACTGCCCCATCCTCACCTTCAGAGGTGGAGGCTAACCCAGAAGCTAACCCAGAAAATGTGCCCGAACCCGTTCGTCCGAACCCACCCGACCCCGAACTGGTGGAAGCTGCTCTAGAAGATGCTGAAGAAAAGCATATTCCAGCTTCACCTCCAGAACCAGCCCATGAAGAAACAAGTGACTCGGTGAGTGGAACAGAGCAGGCAAATCAGCCGTTAGAAAATCCACCCAACCCAACTTAAAAATAAAGGTTAGGAGGAAAATGAATCCCGAAGATGTTGCATAGCGCCAAAAAAGCAGCGGAAGATATAGCAGTCTTGAATGCTTTCTAAAGCGAGATCCCAGACTTCTCTCTTGAAGTTTGGGATCTGAAGGACAGGCATCTTACAGCTAAAATCGGATTGCGATCGCTGCTTATTCCATTTTCTTGCTTTGTGTTCTGTGCATCTTTGCGGTTCATTTTTCCGCTGCAACTTGAAGAGATTGCGATTTGTAACCGATAATGATTGAAAGCAACTCAATCATTTCTCGGCATTAAACTGTGACAGAAACAGGGAACTACAAAGACACCGTTAATCTGCCCAAAACCCAATTTGATATGCGGGCGAACGCTATTAAGCGGGAACCGGAACTGCAAAAATTTTGGGCAGACCAGCAAATTTACGAGCGACTGTCGCAGAACAATCCCGGCGAAATTTTTGTTTTGCATGATGGGCCGCCCTATGCCAATGGTTCGCTCCACATTGGTCATGCTTTAAATAAAATCCTCAAAGACATCATCAACCGCTACCAGCTCCTGCAAGGGCGCAAAGTTCGCTACGTTCCGGGTTGGGATTGTCACGGCTTGCCGATTGAGTTGAAAGTCCTTCAGCAAATGAAGCCAGCAGAGCGGCAAAATCTGACACCTCTGGATCTCCGCCACAAAGCCAGAGATTTTGCGCTTCATACAGTAGACGAGCAGCGCCAAAGCTTCCAACGTTACGGTGTCTGGGGCGACTGGGAGCATCCGTATCTGACTTTAAAACCAGAGTACGAAGCCGCTCAAATTGGCGTCTTCGGTGAGATGGTGCTGAAGGGATATATTTATCGCGGTTTAAAGCCAGTTCACTGGAGTCCTAGTTCTAAAACGGCGCTGGCTGAGGCAGAGTTAGAGTATCCCGAAGATTCTGAAGGTCGCCCAGCTCATACCTCGCGCAGCCTTTATGCAGCTTTCCAGATGACGAATCTGGGGCCAGCCGTGCGATCGCAATTGCAACCATTCTTGCCCGATCTCGGTGTGGCAATTTGGACGACGACGCCTTGGACGATTCCCGCCAACCTAGCGGTAAGCCTGAATCCAGAACTGACTTACGCAGTGGTGGAAGTGGAGGCAGATTCTCTGCCGATTTCGACCAAATACCTGTTAGTGGCTGCGGATTTGGTGGAACGGTTGTCAACGACGCTCTCGACGAATCTCACGGTAAAGGCGACAGTACCGGGTAAAGATTTGGAACACAGCACTTACCAGCACCCACTCTTCGACCGCGAGAGTCCGATTGTGATTGGGGGCGATTATGTCACCACCGATTCTGGTACCGGATTAGTTCACACGGCTCCCGGTCATGGGGATGAGGATTATAAGGTTGGTCAACGCTACGGTTTGCCGCTACTGTCGCCAGTAGATGCCGATGGCAACTTCACGCAAGAAGCAGGGCAGTTTGCGGGGTTGAACGTCCTGGGTGATGGAAATCAGGCAGTGATTGATGCGCTCAGCCAAGCGCGATCGCTACTGAAAGAGGAACCCTACGTTCACAAATATCCTTACGACTGGCGAACGAAAAAGCCAACCATTTATCGAGCCACAGAACAGTGGTTCGCATCGGTGGAGGGATTTAGAGAAGAGGCGCTAAAAGCGATCGCTTCCGTGAACTGGATTCCCGCTCAAGGTGAAAATCGGATCACGGCAATGGTCGCGGATCGTTCCGATTGGTGTATCTCCCGTCAGCGCAACTGGGGCGTGCCAATTCCAGTTTTCTACGACCTAGAAACCAACGAACCGCTACTGAACGAGGAAACTATCGCCCACGTCCAGGCAATCATCGCCGAAAAGGGTTCGGATGTCTGGTGGGAAATGTCGGTAGAAGAACTCTTGCCAGAAAGTTATCGCCATAACGGTCGCAGCTACCGCAAAGGCACCGATACGATGGATGTCTGGTTTGACTCTGGCTCCTCTTGGGCGGCGGTAGCGAAACAGCGACCAGAATTGGAATATCCAGCGGATATCTATTTAGAAGGCTCCGATCAGCACCGGGGTTGGTTCCAATCGAGTTTGCTCACGAGTGTGGCAACGAACGACATCGCGCCTTACAAAACCGTCTTGACCCACGGCTTTACCTTGGATGAGCAGGGGCGCAAGATGAGTAAATCTCTGGGGAATGTCATCGACCCCTCGATTGTCATCAATGGGGGCAAAAATCAAAAAGAAGAGCCACCCTACGGTGCTGACGTTTTGCGCTTGTGGGTTTCCTCGGTGGATTATTCTTCAGATGTCCCCATCAGCAAGAACATCCTCAAACAGATGGGAGATGTTAGAAACAAGATTCGCAATACGGCGCGGTTCTTGTTAGGAAATCTACACGATTTTGACCCAACTAAAGATGCGGTGTCTTACGATAAACTGCCGGAACTCGACCGCTATATGTTGCACCGGATGACAGAAGTCTTCGGGGAAGTCACGCAAGCATTTGAGAGTTTCCAGTTCTTCCGCTTTTTCCAAACAGTGCAGAATTTCTGCGTTGTTGACTTGTCTAATTTTTATCTGGATATTGCCAAAGATAGGCTCTACATCAGCGCCCCAGATTCCCCTCGTCGCCGTAGTTGTCAGACAGTTTTGGCGATCGCGCTGGAAAATTTAGCCCGCGCGATCGCGCCAGTTCTCGCTCATACAGCAGAAGATATTTGGCAATATCTCCCCTATTCCACACCTTACAAATCCGTGTTTGAATCGGGGTGGGTGAAGTTAGAGGAGCATTGGAAAGCTCCAAAATTGGCAGGATTCTGGCAACAATTGCGACAAATCCGCACTGAGGTGAATAAGGTGATGGAGCAAGCAAGGGCAGAAAAAATGATTGGCTCTTCTTTGGAAGCCAAGGTATTACTTTATGTCCCAAATGCTGAGTTCCGCTCTTTACTGCAAGCCTTGAATTTGACTTCAGCTTTCCATTCTCATTCTCCGTCTTCAGGATTGGGTAATCGAGTAGATGAGCTGAGATACTTGTTTATCTCCTCCCAAGTAGAGCTGCTAGATTCTTCGGAAGCATTGCAAGGCTTAAAATACAGTTCGCAGACAGAAGCTTTATCGATTGGCGTAGTGAAAGCAGACGGGGAAAAATGCGATCGCTGCTGGAACTACTCGGTTCATGTCGGCGAATCTGCTGAGCATCCCCTGTTGTGCGAACGTTGTATTCCTGCTTTGGTTGGTGAATTTTAGATCGCAAAAAGCGATGGCTTCGCCTCGGCTAAGACCTTACGTTCTTTCCTCCACCCTACCATCCCCTACGCTTCCAGTTCCCCTCCCTGCTTGCGGGGAGGGGTTAGGGGTGGGGTTCTTTTATGATGAGCAATTAGTATAGATTCTTCACCATCACATGGCGTCAAAGTAGCCAACGCCGCTCAAATTTGCCCTAAATTTAGAAACTTCAGATTTTGAGTAAAATTGGCAATTTATTGATAATTTCGCGCTCAAGAACAGGCTGATGCAAAGGTAAAAAACAAATATTAATAATCTTTAGTTAATTTCATCTACCAAAAGTTATAAAAAAATTATTAAAGCTTAAAAGGAAACTCTTCCTCTAGCAATATTCCTTATAAAATTCTCTTGCGGAAGCGACTCAGATACAGGTATTGTCGTAGATCGTAGAAACCTGGTAGTGTAAGTTTCACCTAATCAGGGTCTATACCCCTCAGGGAGCATCAGGGAGTCTACCACCACAATTTCTTTATCTCTCTAACAGTCCAGCAATGGGGTGTTTTGTTTAGTTAATCTCTGAAGAATGAAATCCCTGCAACCTCTGTTGGGGCGTACCTACCTGCGTCTAACAGCTATCCTAACGTGTTCGTTTGCTTTTGCTTTTCAGTCGTTGCCCGTTAGCGCAATAGACATCTTGAATACCGCCTCTGCTGCGGGTGACAATCTCCCCCCAGAAGGCGTGAAATCCAATGAAACTTCAGTCACAGCAGGTCAAGCGGCTCTAGAACTGATCAAAACAGGCGATCGCGCCGCAGCAGAACCGGGGGACACGGTTGTTTATCGCTTGGCGTTGAAAAATACCGGCACAGCCACTGCCAGCAATATCAGCATTACAGACACCCTACCTGTGGGCTTACGGTATGTGCCGGAGTCCTTGCAAGCCTCGCTGACCACTGGCTCCAGTACTGCCCAAACCACTATACAGCCCGCTTCCACGTCCAACCGGACAGTTACCTTTAATTTTCCCAAACTTGAGCCGAACCAAACTCTGAACGTGGTTTATGCCGCCGTGGTAACGCCAGACGCCATTCGCGGTAACGGGAGAAATCAAGCACAAGAAACGCGGAGCAACATCGCCAGCCATCAGTTGCGGATTCGACCCGGCATTTTGTCAGACTGCGGCACCCTGATTGGGCGAGTATTTGTCGATAAAAACTTTGATGGCGAACAGCAGCCAGGAGAACCAGGAGTGCCCAATGCTGTAATTTTTATGGATGACGGCAACCGCATCACAACCGATGCCAACGGTTTATTCTCACTTGCCAACGTTATCTCTGGCTACCGCACCGGCACGCTGGATTTAACCAGTCTACCGGGCTACACTCTGGCTCCCAACCAAAAATTTATTGAGCGCAATAGTCAGTCCCGCCTGGTGCAACTCGAACCGGGAGGATTAGTACGGATGAATTTCGGAGTGACACCCACCTATCGGGAGGGCAAGCAGTGATGAACCAGGCAAAAGGCAAAAAGCAGCCGCCAAAAGATGGGATTTTGACGTATTTCTCGTTCTTTTTACTGTTTACTTTTTATTTCTTACTTCCTCGCTCCGCGAAGGCAAATCAACTGTCTGCACTACCTCAAGGTGGACTCGCAGAAGATTCTGAGTTTGCAATTAAAAATTCCACCACTCTCCCTGCAATCGAGCAGGCGGCTGCCCTAGAGAGGACACCAGAGAATTCAGAAGTCTTGGGCACAAATTCTGAATTCGCCGTCCAAGATTCAGCAGAAATTCTAGATTTAGCTCAAAATACTATACCGACGGATTCACCCCTCCCTTCAGTAGAGACGGTAACGGTAGAGGAATCGGCAAAACCAGCAACAGCAGCGCCCAGCCTCGTAGCGCCTCAAAATACCGCACCGACAGCTTCACCTCTTCCCAAACTTCGAGAAGAGGTTGGGTCAGCTTCTGAAAACTCGACAACGACCGTACCAACCGCCAGCGAGCTGAGACAGTCGATCCCTCAAACAAATGTCCAGCAAACCTCTCAGCAAACTTCCGATGGGACTCTGGCACCTACCGAAGTTCGGATTCTGACTCCTGAAAGTGGAGTATTGGGGGAGGCTTCTACAAACCTCGTCGTCCAGTACCACACCCAAGCTCAGGTAAAACTCAGCGTCAACAAAAAACCACTGGATGCCAAAACATCCACCCAGATAGAGCGAGACGAAGCCCAAAATATCATTACTCAGGTTTGGTACAACGTCCCTCTAGAGAAGGGAGAGAACACAATTACAGTGCAAGCGAATAACGGCACCTCGGCAAGTGTCAAGCTAACTGTAAAAAGGACAACTGCCCAAACCTTAGAAATTGCTCCGGTGAGCGATGCTCGGATTCCTGCGGATGGGCGATCGCTACTGCCCCTGGCAGGGAGAATCACCAATGAGAAAGGCGAATTCATCCGCGAAGATACAGTTGTCACTTTAACGACTAGCGCCGGTAAGTTTGTCGGTGCTGACGAGGATAAAGATCGAGCCGGATTTCAGGTGATTGCCAGAGGAGGACAATTTACCGCCCAACTGCAATCGGGTTTGGAAGCGCAGAAAGTCCGCATTCGAGCCGCTACAGAGGGGAATCGGTTAGAAGGGATTCGGGTTGGGAAAGACGCTCATCCTACCCCGATTAACCAATCCCCAAACGCTAATCCCCTATCTCCCAATCTCCAGCAATATCCCATCCCCTCGAATACCCAATACCCGCCAGTACCGCCGACTGATAACCCCGTTGCTTATACCCAAGATGAAATATCTGCTAACACCCTTTCCGCTAACACCCTAGAAACTTATACGCAGGTAGAATTTATCACTAATCTCCGTCCTTCCTTGGTTTCGGGCGTGGTGAATCTGCGAATTGGCCCTAAAGGAACAAACTTCTGGGGACCGCGCCGAGAGTTTCTGAATCCGGATACCATCGACGATGGCACCAATATCGATTTGAGTGCTGCTGTTTTCGCCACAGGTAAAGTGGGGGAATGGCTGCTCACGGGGGCATATAATAGCGCTCGTCCGCTCAACCAAACTTGCGATGGCATCACTACCCTGTTCCGGGGACCGCAATTCTGCGAGCAACAATATCCCGTCTATGGCGATAGCTCCACCGTTGATTATCTAACCCCTTCAAAAGATAGCCTGTATTTCCGTCTGGAACGCACTTCCCCGGTTTTTGGTGCCGAACCAGACTATGTAATGTGGGGAGATTACAACACCACCGAATTCTCCCGCGCCTCCCAGCTATTTAGCGCCACTTCACGCCAGCTACACGGGTTCAAGGGCAACTATAACCTGGGCAATCTGCAAATCACTGCCCTCTATAGCCCGGATGTCGAAGGATTCCAGCGAGATACTGTTGCTCCCAATGGTACCAGCGGCTATTACTTTCTGTCCCGTCGTCTGCTTGTCCCCGGTAGTGAAAGTGTTTTCCTAGAAACCGAAGAAATTAATCGTCCGGGAACGGTGACATCGCGCAAACCCCTGGTTCGTGGGCCTGACTACGAAATTGACTACGACCGGGGCACGCTGCTATTCCGTCGTCCCATCTTTGCCACGCGATTTGACCCGTTTGGCGTGACTCAGGTGCAGCGAATTGTCGTCACTTACCAGCATGAAGGGGTTGATAGCGAAGAGACAAATATTTATGCGGGACGAGCGCAGTATAACTTCTCTCAGGACTTGAATCGCCAAGCCTGGGTGGGAGGTAGCTATTTTCGGCAAGACGAGGGATTGCAGGATTTTGAGCTATTGGGTGCGGATTTCCTGTTCCCTGTAGGGAATAGCGGTCAAATTGTTGGGGAATATGCCCGCTCAGCCCATAATTCTCCCTTTAACGGAGATGTGAACGGCAATGCTTATCGACTAGAAGCGTATGGTGCGATCGCTAAAAGCATTCTCGCTCGCGCTTATTACCGTTCTGTCGAAGAAAATTTCTCCAATAATGCGACAACCAGTTTTACCCCCGGTCAAACGAGATACGGCGCAAATATTGCCGCCCAGCTTAGCCAAACCACTTCGCTTACTGCTAGCTACGACCACGAGGTAAATTTCGGTACGGCACCCTTAGAACGGGTTGAATTCTTTGATATTTTTAACCCTCAACCCCAACCCACACCCGGTGAAAAAGTCGATAATTCTCTAACCACGGTTCGCGCCGGAATTCTGCAAAAGTTTGGGGCTTCAGACCTCAGCTTAGAATACGTCAATCGCTCCCGCGACGACCGTATCGGCGACACCTTCGACAGCAACGCCAGCCAAATTGTCTCTCGCCTCAACGTTGCTTTAAATGATGCCCTAACCTTTCGGGCACAAAATGAACTGAACTTGGGAAACGGCAGCGATGCCCTTTATCCCGACCGTACTACCTTTGGGCTGGATTGGGCAGTGATGGAAGGAGTAGCTTTGCGACTCGCCCACCAATTTGTAGACACTAGAGTCTTTGGTCGCAATTCCATCACCAGCCTGGACACACTGGTAGAACAAAAACTCGGCGAAAACACCTCCATTACAGGTCGCTACTCGATTATCAGCGGCTTCAACACCATCACCGGGCAAGGGGCGGTCGGGTTAAACCACCGTTGGGTTGTTGCCCCTGGATTGCGAGTCCATTTGGGTTACGAGCATATCTTCAGCGACCTATTTAGCCGCACCGCCGCCGGACCGCGATTTGAACAGCCCTACGCTACTGGACAAAGTGCTTCCTCCTTAGGACTCAGCGGCGGCGACGCTTACAGTGTTGGGGTGGAATATACCGACAATCCCAATTTCCAAGCATCCGCCCGATTCGAGCATCGTACCGGCTCTGGCGGCAGTAACACCGTGATTTCTGGCGCTGCTGCCGGTAAACTTTCTCCTGCCGTGACTGCCTTGGTGCGCTATCAACAAGCAAGTGCTTCTAACCAGTTGTTATATGCCTTGGGAGACACGATGAATGTCAAGCTGGGCATGGCTTACCGCAATCCCAACTCTGACAAGTGGAATGGTTTGTTGAGTTATGAATATCGCCGCAACCCCTCCACAATCCCAGAGACATTGCTACTAGGGAGTGGCACGGGTTACAGAGATCACATCATCGCTGCGGAGGCGATTTATGCTCCTTCCTGGCGGTGGGAATTTTATGGCAAATATGCCATGCGAAACAGCACTACCGATTTAGCGAATAACTTCAGCAACTCTTCGACTGTGTTTCTGGCACAGTTCCGGACGATGTACCGGCTGGGATATCGCTGGGATGTCGCGGGGGAAGCTCGTTGGATTGGACAACCCGACACAAATTTTAATGAAACTGGCTTCGCTTTAGAGGCGGGTTATTATGTGACGCCAGACTTGCGAGCTTCGCTGGGATATAGCTTTGGCAGTGTAGATGACCGCGATTTTAGCGGCTATCGGTCAGAGGGTGGCGTTTATTTTGGCTTAACGCTGAAGGTAAATGAATTACTCGGCGGCTTCGGGCGACAAAAAGTATCACCGCCACAGCAGCAAGAGTCCCAGGTGCAACCAGTCGCGGTAGAGAGGTAATGGGGAATGAGAAAGGGGTAATTGGTAATGGGTAATCGGTAAAGAATAACCAATTATCAATCGCTGATCGCTAATCACGAATGACTACAAATGAACGCTAAAAAGTTTCTCTTACCTTTTGTTTTTTTACTGTTGCCTGTTTCTGCAACTGCTCAGACAGAAAATTTAAAAGTTGTTGTTAATAGCAACCAGGATGGAGCCGTTAATCCAGATGATGCCTTAACGCTGCGGGAAGCGATTGAGATTGTCAATGGGACATTATCTTTAGATCGTCTTAGTAGTGCCGAAAAAAGCCTAGTTTCAAGTAATGGTGGTACAGGTTCGCTGATTGCTTTTAATTTGCCGTCAGCAGATACCACCATCCGTCTCGTTGATGTGTTGCCACCCTTGGCGAGTCCGGGATTGATCGTCGATGGGACAACTCAACCGGAGTATGACTCTGAAGGTTCTGCAACCGCCGAGATTGCAATTCCGATTCCGGTAGTCGCGATCGCTCCCGCTGCCAATCGAGAAGTCTTCCGTGGCTTAACAGTTGTTGCGGATGGGGTGACGATTCGAGGATTAAGCCTCTATGGTTTCACCTCTCGCCATCGCGCCACGGCTACCTTGCCACCCGCAGATATTTTTATCGATAATCCTCAGTCTGCTGCGATTAAAGGAGCTGCGAACGGTCAAAAGTTAATGGAGAATCGGGAAGGCGAACCATCACCAATTTCCAATTCCCCCAAAAATGTAGTAATTGAAAACAACTGGTTAGGGATTTTGCCCGATCAAAGTGTGCCGCAGCAAACTTCGGCATTTGGGGTATTTGTCTTTAACAGCTTAGGAACAACGATTCAACGCAACCGAATTGCCAACCACGATGGTAGCGGGATTATTACCTCTGTCCAAGCTGAGAATTTGCAGGTGACAGAAAACATTATTGTTGGCAACGGGATTGCGGGAATGCCCGATGCGATTCGCTTAGAAGGAAGGATTGATAACACGCAAGTTAGCGCTAATTTGATTTGCGGCAACGATGGTAGTGGTGTCTTTTTATTTAAACCCCAAGGTGCGGCGCAGATTAACAATAACCAAATTATTTATAACGGTCGTCGCTTGCGTCGGGCAGCCGTTTACTTAATGGGGAACGATCATCAGGTGAGGGAGAACCAAATCGGTCATCAAACCGGACCGGGTGTCGTGGTTGCATCTTATCCCAAGAGCGATCGCAATCTCATTCAATCCAATCGCTACTTCGATTTAGACGGTTTGAGCATCGACTTAATTGCTCAACAAAACACGGGTGTCCAAGAGTATCAACGGGGAGATGGCCCCAATCCACCCCGGAATTCGCCCAATCGTCGCTTGGATACGGCTAATTCAGCGATTAATGCTCCCCAGTTCATTAGCCGCGAATTTTTTGTACTCGGTAATAAAACGAATCTGTCTGGAACTGCCGATCCGGGTTCTCAGGTGACAGTTTATCAAGTGAAGGAGAATACCGAGACGCCCTATGCCCCTCTCAGCGAACCGTTGACGACGATAGCAGCAGATGACGAGGGGAAATTTAGTGTCACGGTTGATAATTTGCAACCGGGAGATAGAGTCAGCGCGATCGCGACAGATCCCAAGTACGGCACCTCCGAACCCGCCGCGAATGCCTTAATTTCATCAACAGTTGCTGGTAAACAACAAACAGTGGCAACGAATAACCCAGCACCAACAATTCCTCAATGTACCACCGCACCCGCTCCGCCAGTAGTACAGGTGCCGCCGGAAGAACCGCCACCGTCACCACCAGAACCAATCCGCATCCAAGTGCCAACCAACGTCCACTTTGCCCTCGACAAAGCCACAATTAGCCCAGAAAGTGCCAGAATTCTCAATCGAATTGCCGAAGTTTTACAAGCAAATCCCCCTATCGTGATTGAGCTTCGAGGTCACACCGATCCTCGTGCCAGCGATGCTTATAATCTTGACTTGTCAAATCGGCGAGCGATCGCAGTGAGAAATTATTTATTACGGCAAGGCATTGCCCCAGAACGCATGACAATTCGCGCTTTGGGTGAATCTCAACTGCGAGTCACTGGACGAAACCGTCTAGATCATGCCCGGAATCGTCGGGTCGAATTTATCTTCAAAGATGCCAGAGGTATCGATCTGTTTGTCCAAGAAGAAGATTTGCAGTTGGAGTAGGAAAAAGGCTTTCATGCCCTCATACTCTCATGCGAAAGAAAAAATAATTCTTTCTTTTGCCTTTTACCTTTTGATGATGTTACCAGACCAAGTGTGAGGAAACTGTTAGTTTGATGTTGAAACTTTACCCGCATTCCCCAACAAATCAAACTCCCGTTAGCCGCTGGAACCGCCTTTGCGGCAGCCTTGCCCTTGCCATTTGTGCTATTAGTGCTGCCAGTAAAGTTGCATTTGCTGAAGGCAGTCGGGAACTGACCAATAACAATGGCGATCGCCCTTACTTGGAATATCGCATTGGCGATGTTAACACTGAACCGTACGGGACTGGAGGTATTGCACGTCGAACCACAATTAGGGTTTTTGCTAAACAAGGCGAGACGATTAATCTTGGCTCTAGTGCTATGGCTTACGGTCTTGGGGGTGGTGAGGGTGATATCCAGTTTCGGCAACCGAATGGTGCCCAGTCTCAGTGTAGTTTCTTGGCCCCCGGAACAGGTTTTATTCCTAACCGTGCCGCAGAAGAAGCTGGTTCTGGAGTTGGCTACACCCCCTGCACAATTAATGTTGCATCTGGTCAAGATGGCGTCTGGGAAATCGACTTCATCAGCCCAGAGTCCGCTAGTACTGCTGACCCACCTGCCATTGATGCCAATAATAACTGGAATCAACCCAATAACGTCAGTTACGTCAGCGCTTGGGATGTCACGGTGCGAAGTAGTGGTGGTCAAGCGATTCCTGGTCGAGCCTACGCTAATTATTTGCCGTTGAACATGGGAGCCGTTGGGCAATCGCTCCAATCCCAAGCTTATGTTTTGACCAGGGAAGGCTATCAGTACCTAATCAAACTACAGGGTCTCGACGCTTTTGGATTTATCTTCTTTGCTAATAACAAAGGTTTCACAGCTAATCCAAACGGCGATCCCATTTACCAATCTGTTCCACTGGCAGGAAGCAATGTATACAACCCGGATCAGCCAGATTTTGGGACGGATGTTACTTATAAAATTTTCTTTAATAAGCCCAGCAATGATCTGCCACTATCTGCACCCATAAATCCAGCCAGCGCTCCTCAAACGACGCCTAAGTCCGTTTGGCTGCTAACACCAGCCGTTGCACCCCCGACTCCCACTGATTTTAAATTTATAGGCACGGAAGGGACTAGTGGGCAAGCGGGTACAACTGCTCCATTGGGGGGTAATTTCAGCTTTAACACCCCGGCATCAGGCAGCTACCGGATTATTCTCGATCTCAACCAAGACAAGATATACGGCAATGCAAACGACCGAATCCTAGTAGGAACGGCAGATGTTGGGTTAAAAACTGTACCTTGGGATGGCTTAGATGCGAATGGAGCGACTATCCCTGCTAGTACCATCGCTTACGGCGCACAAATCGTACTCAGTGCGGGTGAAATTCATTTTCCATTCCTAGATCCGGAAAACAACCCAGGTGGTCTGATCATCCAACGACTCAATGAGCCTGCTTCAGCAACATTACCAACTCCCGATCCCTTTACCGTTTACTATAATGACGAGCCTTTAATACCACAAAATCAACAGCCTCCTGCCGAAGCACCCGACCCATTAGATGCTCTAGGAGGAGTTTCCAGTAGCAATGGTGCCCATGCGTTTCCAGGCTCTAGCGAGACAGGTTTTGGTAACAACAGAGGCATTGATACCTGGACATACTACCCCTCTACAGTCACCGCTCTTGCTCAAGGCATCACCATATCCGAAGCCGATTTGCAGATTCAAAAAACGCTGGTGACGAACCCAGTGGTTGCAGGTAGCCCTGTCACCTACACCCTCACCGTTACTAACAACGGCCCCTCTAACGTAACTGGAGCAACGGTGACAGATAACGTTCCAGCTCAAATCACTGGAGTTACTTGGACGTGCGCCATTACTACAGGCACTGGTAGTTGCGGACAAGCTAGCGGTACGGGAAATGCTATCAACACAACAGTAAATCTAAATAGCGGAGCTGTTGCTACCTATACCGTTACAGGTGCCATCTCTCCCATAACTCCATCTGGAGAATTAAGCAACACAGCAACAGTCACGCGACCCAATGATGTAACCGACCCCAATCCCAATAACAACACATCAAGCACTACGACTACTATTCAACCTAACCCAGTTACGCCCACTGGCATCAAATCAGTTCGTCTGGTCACAGACGCAGATGCTAGCGCTTCTGTCACCACTGGAGATACGGTTGAATTCACGATTACCTATGTTAATAACTCCGCGACCCCTGTCACTAACTTTCTAGCGACCGACAGCATTGATGCTACTAAGTTGAGTTTTGTTGCTGGTAGTTATAGCTTTACAGCCTCCGGTACTGGGACAACGGTGACACAGAATCCCAACTACAACGGTACAACTGACCCGAACCTTACCAATCCGACAGCTTTGGGCACATTAAGTGGAAATGGTGGTCGGGTAGTCATCAAGTTTCAGGCAATTATTACGGCGGCTGCTGGGGTGCAAATTAGCAACCAAGCTGTTGCCACATCAACAGGTGGCACCGTTAACTCATCGGTTACAGATGCCATTCAAGGGAATGGCGACTTGCCTCAAATTGTTGATGATGGAATTAATCAAGGAAACCTTGCCAATACTGGGGATGATGACCCGACTGTGCTGACGGTCGCTTCACCTGGGAATGGGAATCTGCGTTTGGTGAAGCGAATTACATCTGTGACTAGAAACGGTGCGCCACTGAGTGGGATTAACTTCAATAGTTTTGTAGATGATCCAAACAGCGACAATGACAATGCAGCTGGCTGGTCGCAACTATCGCCACTAGGAGTTTCCACCATAGCCGCTGAAACAGCTTTGAGAAGCGGCGACGAAGTCGAGTACACGATTTATTTTCTCTCTGATGGGACGGCTCCAGCTAACAATGTTAGATTCTGCGATCCGATTCCAACAGGAACAACATTTAGTGCTGACAGTTTTGGTTCGGGTGCGGGGATTTCGGTGAATCGCGCTGGGACAATTGCCACTCGGACGAATGCTTCAGATACAGATGAAGGAACATTTTTCTCGCCACTTGCTCCTTTACCTGCGGGCAATGCTTGTCCTAATCAAAATAATGCTGATGGAGCGGTAACTGTGAATTTGGGTAATATTTCCAATGCAACGGGTAGCAACTATGGTTTTACCCGCTTCCGCGTCAAAATAAACTAATGGGTACCAATATTTTCATCCATAAGCCGACTATAGGCGCAGCAGGGGTACCTCCTAAAGCGATCGCTGCATTTGGGTCTACCAAAAGATGTATTCTCGATTATGATTTCTTCAATTTGCACTCAAGGGATAAATTAAGCGCGATCGCCTACTGCGAGGTACGGGAAACAGGAGGTGCGTCTGCCAAGCGGTTTCCTACCCATTTTCAATCCGGCACCTGGCAAACTGCCATCCCTTGGAATTCCTTATCTCCATATCTGACGCAAGCAAACCGTGAAATCACTGGGTAAACATCTCACCGCCGTTCTTTGTCACCACCATCTGAGCTGGATTACCGGCAGCATTCTATTATTTGCAGCAACTACTTCGCAGGTAGCCGCTCAAACGATTGTACTCGATGAAACTTTTAAAAACACTAATGCCCCTAACTGGTCAGCTGGTAACATTCCTCCAGCATCCGGTTTCAGCATTAACCCTTGCTTAACAGCAACTACCTCCCCATTTGTTGCTATGCCCCCGCAAGGACCACTTGCAGGCTGTCCGACTCCTGACCCTCTCGATCCTGTTGGGGCTGGGGTGCTGAAACTAACTTTTAACACCGGCAATCAATCTGCCTTCGTTTTCTACGGCTTATCCATTCCTTCAACCCAAGGTCTGAAAATCACCTTCGACTACTACTCATACAGCCAGCCCCCATCCGGCTTACCAGGGGCTGACGGGACGACTTTCTTCTTGTTCGATGCCAATACTGCCACCCCCGTGCCTGGGGGTTTTGGTGGCTCCCTTGGCTACGCTCAGCGAAACGATCAATCAGGAGTTCAAAATGGAATCCCTAATGGCTATGTTGGCATTGGATTGGATGAGTACGGAAATTTTTCCAACGATAGTCAGGGTCGCGGTAGCGGTAATCCCGCTTCCAACTGTCCCCCATCTCAAGTTCCGCCCACAGGCACTAGCACAACACTGACTCCCAATCAAGTAGTAATCAGAGGATCGGGGAATGGTCAATCTGGGTACTGCTGGCTAGCTCAAGGTACTGTGCCGGGAGGCTTAGACTTCGAGCAGGAAAATCGTCCAGAGGCAAAGTCAGTTGAAATTACTCTGGATACATCAAACCGAATCTCAATTAGTGTAGACGATGTACCGATTGTGACTAACGTCCAGTTGCCACCCCCCCCTACTGCTGGTTTCAAGTTGGGCTTTGCCTCTTCAACTGGAAGCTTTAATAATAACCATGAAATTCAAAATTTACTGATTACAACCCTAGTTTCTCCTGAGGCGGACTTAAGTATCGCCAAAACCGATAATTTGACCACCGCTAAGCCTGGTGACACCATCACCTACACCATTGTGGCGACCAGCACCGGCCCTGCTGTTGTCTCTGGAGCTAGCGTGACCGATGATACTTTACCCAGCCAACTTGAGAATGCGACTTGGACTTGTACAGCCACAACTGGCTCAAGCTGCAATGCCGCGACTGGCAGTGGGAATATAAACACAACTGTGAACCTGATTCCTAACGGCGCGGCAACCTTCACCGTCACAGCCACGGTGAAAGCTGGGGCGACGGGAACCATTCAAAACACGGCGAACGTGGCACTGCCCGCAAATTCCGGTCTAACGGATCCCAATCCAGGCAACAACAGCGCTACAGATAATACAACCATTCCAGCGACTACGCCCGATCTGATCATTCAAAAGACCCACACCGGCAATTTCATTGTAGGTAAGCAAGGGGTTTACACCTTGAGTGTCAGCAACCTACCAACATCTGGCCCTACTACCGGCTCTGTCACAGTACAAGACACGCTGCCGAATGGTTTGAGTTTTGTCTCCGCCACCGGCACCAACTGGAACTGCTCTGCGAGTGGGCAAATCGTTACCTGTACCTATGCTGGTTCCGTCGTTGCAGCAGGTGAAAATCTGCCAGCGATCGCCCTGCGAGTTAATGTGGACAGTGCAGCGACAGGAAATATTACTAACTCTGCTACTGTTACCACGCCTGGAGACGATCCGAACGATCCTAATAACCCCAATAAAGCCAACAATACAGCTAATGACCCCACAACGGTTAATATCGGTCCGATAACGTTCAAATCCGTCCGCTTTTTGAGAGACAACGACAACACTGGAACGCTCACATCTGGCGATGATATTCAATACACCATAATTGTCGAGAATCCCAGCAGCAATACAGCAGCAATCACCGGAGTAGTAATTAGCGACACCATCCCTACTCAGTTACAGGTGTTACAAGATGGTTCTAACACGGTAACTATTGACTCAGGCTTTGTGCTTTCCCCCAGTTTGCCCAGCTCTAGCTTTAATGGCACTGGCAATTCCGTGACCTTTACCCAACCGGGAACGCTAAACCCCGGTAATAGAGCAACCCTCACCTTTAACACCCGGATTCTACCTAACAGTGCCAGTCCTGTTGCTAACCAAGGCAGCGTCAACTATACGGGAGATGCTGGTACTCCCGTCCTCACAGATGCCAGTGACTCTACTAATCCGACTGAGCCTGGTTCTGGAGTTAACCCCGGCACTCCAGGAAGTGTCTCCTCTGGCGGTAATGTGAACCAACCAAATGATAGTAATGCCGACCCGACAATTATCAACTTTGTTACTCCCTTGAATCCCTCCGGTAGCAAATCGGTGCGTTTAGCCGTAGACGCGGATGGCAGCGGCTCTCTCACCAACGGGGACATATTAGAGTACACCGTTACTTACACCAACAATAACTCCACTAGCGTAATTAGTAACTTTCTAGTAATTGACCCCTTGCCTAGCAGTTTGAGTTTCGTACCGGGCAGTTATATTTTCACAGCTACTAACGGTTTTGCCGCTGCCAACAACAATACAACTGTGACAGCTAATCTTAATTTCAACGGTACAACAGACACTAATCTGAGCAATCCTAATGCCATAGGGCAACTTGGTGCAGGTGGGGGTAGGGTAACAATCAAGTTCCGCGCCCAAGTGGTAGCTGCTGCTGGAACGTCGATTAGCAACCAGGCCCTTGCTACATTAAATGGAGGGACATTACCTCCTGGTAGTTCCTATCCTACCGATGCGGTGTCAGGGCCAGGAGACTTAAATCAAGGCACTGGTGGTGGAAACAATGACCCAACACAGCTAGTAGTAGCTGCTGGTGGTCCGGCGCGTCTGCGGTTGGTGAAGAGAATCACGAGAGTAAATGCAACGCAGTACGCTAACTTTGTCCCAGCCGAACCTGCCAACCCCAATGAAACAGCTTTTCCTAACTTTGCTCAACTGTTATTGGGAGTTCCAAAGCTAGGGGGAAATACACCTTTAATAAGTGGTGATGAGGTAGAATACACGATTTATTTCCTATCTGATGGTGGTAGCCCAGTCAATAATGTCAGATTCTGCGATGCGATTCCTACTGGAACAACTTTTATCTCTGATAGTTTTGGTCTTGGTGCAGGTATTTTGGTGAATCGAGCAGGAATAACTGCCTCTTTAACTAACGCAGCGGATGCTGACGCAGGGACATTTTTCTCATCTCTTGCTCCATTGGCTGCGGGTAATGCCTGTCCTAATCAAGGTAATCCTGACGGTGCAATAATTGTAAATTTAGGTAGTATTTCTAATACCGCTAGTAATAACTTTGGTTTCGTGCGCTTTCGGATAAAAATTAACTGAAGGAAATTACAATTTAAAATCTTAAATTTGAAATCATAAATTAGCGTGTACCGATATCTAATTTTTTACAAGCCTTATGGCGTCTTAACTCAGTTTACGGACAACACTCCAACTGAGCAGAAACGCAGCACGCTGAAAGATTACATTCCCGTTCCCTCGGTTTATCCAGTCGGTCGTTTGGATTGGGATAGTGAAGGATTGTTGCTGTTGACGAATGACGGGCAAATGCAGCATCGCTTGAGCAATCCTCGCTTTGGACATCCCCGGACTTACTGGGTGCAGGTGGAACGTATTCCGGATGAAGAGGCGCTGAGACATTTGCGCGAAGGCTTAGTCATTCAAGATTACCGAACGCGAAAGGCATTGGTGCAGTTGTTACCCGATGAACCACAACTACCGCCTCGCGATCCACCGATTCGCTTTCGCAAGAATGTGCCGACAGCATGGGTGGAGATGACTTTGACGGAGGGACGGAACCGGCAAGTACGACGGATGACGGCAGCGGTAGGGTTTCCGACGCTGCGGCTGGTGCGAGTTGCGATCGCTCACCTGCATCTTGTGGGTCTGGAACCCGGACAGTGGCGCGATCTAACTTCAATTGAGTTAGAACTATTAAAGAAGCTGTGTCAAACTGATGCTAGTCGCATTCAGTAGTTACGAGTAGCGATCGCGGAAGTAGGTAGCGATCACGTAATGTAGACGTAGCACGAATCATTGAGGGTGCAAGACGTGCGTATGGCATCCCCGTCTGCTAACGCTAACCTTAAGACTTCTACCCGTTGAAGTTGGAAGCTTCGATTGTGACGTGGCAAACTAGATCGCAGTTACTTTGTCTCCCTTAAGTTAAAACACCACACGGGAATCGAGGAAGTTCCGCCATGCTTGTCTGTCCCCAGTGTCAGTTTGAAAATCCAAATACCAACAAGTTTTGTCAAAAATGTGGAACTTCCCTAACCCACAAAGTTTGCCCTGAATGCACAACTCAAGTGCCATTTAATCTCGTAGAGTGTCCCAAATGTGGTGCCACGACGGGAACGGTGTGGTGGGCAATTCTCTCGAAAGATTTAAACTCGCAAGTCGCCGCAGCCGCCACTCCCATGCTTGGGCAGGAAGCGGCAACATCTGATTCTCGCGAAAATATGGAAGTTGCAGAGAGCGCCCCGACTGCTGAAACAACACCGCCGTCACCGGCTGCGGCTTCAGACGCAGCTACAATGCCAGCAGACCTTACAGTTGAAGTTGACCTGGACGGGGCAACTGTACCCTTGCCAAACGCTTCAGGGGCCGGGGAGTTGCAGGCAACCTCTTCACTAGAGGAAAACACTTTATTCGCAAATTCTTCAGCTTCTACAATGTCACCCTCCGCATCTGTTTCATCAACAGATGCTCAGACTCCAATGGCGGAGAACGAATTAACCGCCTCAAGTTCGGCTGCGGACATTTCCACACAGACAACCCCTGAAAATAGCAGTAGCGGGGAGACTCAATTAACGCCACAGGTTGTATATTTAGACCCTCAACAGCGTTATCAATTGCTAGACTCTCTACCGACCAATTCGGACAGCGCTGAGGTGATGGTGAGAGTTTTGGATTGCCAGCCGTTCCAAAAAGCTCCGCTGACCGCCATTATGGAGCAGCTACAAGGTGCTGAAGCAGCAAATGCTGCAAGTAGCTCGGAATCGATGTCTTCTTCGGCGGAATCGGTCAAAAACCGTAATTTTATTGACCAGACGCTGAATGTAAATTCTTTAGCCGCCAAAAGTATTCCCAATATTGCACAAGCCTATTTGGATTTACAGAATAAGTTGTCCCCGACCCTGCCAGCGATTCACGATGCATGGCAGCAGGACAGAACTTCCGTTGTGCTGTTAGAAGACCGTTCCCAGTGGCCTCTCCTTAATGACTTGGACAATGATGCTCAAATTCCGCTGTTGCAGATTTTGTACTGGCTAGATGAAATGACGAAATTGTGGGTAGCACTAGAACCCTGGCAAATGCGTCAGAGTCTGCTGGAGCTATCAAATCTGCGGGTGGATGAAGATCAGACACTGTGCCTGCAACGCTTGTATAAAGAGCCAGCCAACGCAACCCTGCCACTCGAAAATTTGGGGCAAGTGTGGCAAAAATTATTTGAACTATCAGGGCGATCGCAATTAGATTCTCTGGATCAACTTTTGGTTAACCTACAAAGCGGTAAGATTCAAACCCCCTTAGAGCTGAGAGCGCAGCTACAAGCGATCGCTCAAGAACAAGAAGATTCACAAACCTCAAAAACTCGGATTCAGCCGCCCCTGACCTCAGAAGATCGCGTTCCTGACACCAGCGAGGGCGATGATATGCCCACCATCATCCTGCCGATGCAGTTGCTCAGTCTCGACGATGCGGGTACCACGGATATCGGGCGGCAACGCGAACACAATGAAGACAACTTCGGCATCAACACAGAAGTTAAAAAGCAGGAAACTCCACTAGGTCGAACCGTCCAAGCGCGGGGGCTGTATATTCTCTGCGATGGAATGGGAGGACACGCTGGGGGCGAAGTGGCAAGTGTGATGGCGGTGGACACCGTCAGGCGCTATTTCCAAGACAATTGGCAAAACCGTTTACCAACAGAAGACCGCATTAGAGAGGCAGTGCTTTTAGCCAATAAAGCGATTTTTGATATTAACCAACAGCAAGAACGCTCTGGATCTGGACGAATGGGGACGACCCTTGTCATGGTTTTGATTGAGGATACGAAGGTAGCGATCGCTCATGTTGGGGATAGCCGCCTGTATCGTCTCAGCCGCAAACGCGGTTTAGAACAAATTACAATCGACCACGAAGTGGGTCAACGGGAAATCCAGCGCGGGGTAGACCCTGCCATCGCCTACGATCGACCTGATGCTTACCAGCTGACCCAAGCTTTGGGACCGCGAGACGAGAATTTTGTCCGTCCTGATGTCCAATTTTTGGAACTCAATGAAGATACTTTATTGCTTCTGTGTTCCGATGGTTTATCAGACAACGACCTCATAGAAACTCACTGGCAAACTCACCTTTTGCCTCTCTTAAGTTCTAGAGCCAACCTAGATCAGGGTCTTTTGCAACTCATTGACCTCGCCAATCAGCACAACGGTCACGATAACATCACAGCGGTGGTTATCCGAGCGAAAGTGCGACCAAACCTGGATCAACATCAGATGTTTTAAAAGTTTTGAATTTTGAGTTTTGAGTTTTGAATTCAAACTTAAAACTCAAAACTTAAAACCAATAACTCAAAACTATTATGGTTACGCTGACCCTTCTCGATCCCTCGTCTACCTCTCCGCAGCAGTGGAACTTCCAAAGAGCATCCACGATTCGGATTGGTCGCGCCCCTGATAATGACGTAGTTCTGAATGATGGCATGGTTTCCAGGCACCATCTAGAACTTCGGAGATTAGGCAACTCATCTAGTAGCAACGGAGGCACCCCATCCGTCCAATGGTTGTTGGTTAATCAAGGCACGAACGGCACCTTTGTCAATGGCATCCTGATTTCTCAGGGGATGGTATCAGATGATTCCCTCATTCAGCTGGCGCGAGGAGGCCCGGTACTGAAATTTCAACTCAGCAGCAAAGAAGAGCCAGCAACTCTCTCTCAGAAGTCCGGAGAAAGGGCACGCAGTAGTTCAATCCCACAGCCAGCAGTCAGTTCTGAAGCAGCTTGTTCTCACGCCGGAAATCCGCCGGGGAATTTGTTCTGCATCCACTGCGGGCAACCTCTAGTCAAGATACATCGCCACATCCGTCAGTATCAGGTGTTGCGGACGCTAGGACAAGGAGGAATGGGCACCACTTATCTTGCCTGGGACCCTGAACGTTTGCGCGGGGAGGCTCTCGTGGTGTTAAAGGAAATGAATGCCGATATGGCACAAAATTCTAAAGCCAGAGAACTCTTTGAACGAGAGGCTCGTACCCTCAAGACGCTGCATCATTCAGGGATTCCGCAGTATTATGACTTTTTTGTAGAGGCTGGCAAGAAATACCTGGCAATGGAGCTGATCCAAGGCGAGGATTTAGAAAAGCGCATCTATCTAAAGGGACCAGTACATCTCAAACAGGCGATTGAGTGGATGATTCAAGCCTGCGACATCTTGGGCTATATCCACAGTCAAGATCCGCCCCTCATTCACCGGGACATTAAACCGGCAAATTTGATGGTGCGCTTTCGAGACAATCAGGTGGTTGTATTGGATTTTGGGGCAGTCAAAGAAATTGGCACGCCACCAGGCACACGCATTGGTGCCCCAGATTATAGCGCCCCAGAACAAGATCGGGGTCAGCCAGTGACACAATCAGATTTATATGCAATCGGGCCGACCCTAATTTTTCTATTAGGTGGTGAAAGCCCCCAAAAGTTTTATAAACGAAAGGGGATGGGTTACAGATTCAATGTCGAAGGGATGCCGACAATTACACCCCAACTGCGGATAGTGATAGAGAAAGTGACAGAACCCCGACCGAGCGATCGCTATCAATCAGCATGGGAACTTTCCCAAGCTTTAACCGCCTGCCTTTAATCCTCGTCTTCCCAAGCTTCAACCGCCAGCAGTTCGCTGACTGGATCTTGCATGGTAAATCCAAATTCCAACAGTTCTTTTTTCCAGTAAGACCACTCATCTCCATAGAGGAGAGCGATTTTCCAGAGTTTATCTGTGGGCTTGATAATATTCGATGTTACAAGTGAATGCATTTGACGCTGCATTTTCACCATTGGGTGAATTACTTGCTGAGTCATAGGGTCTAGAAATCAGTTTTGTAAATACTACGAAGTAAAAAAGCTTCCCGCTTCTGAGATTTAATGCGTAGAATTCTATGCGCTAGGGAAGCAATCCTTTATCCTTGTAGCGTATATTAGGGTATTCTGGCAAGTGTTTTGACAAGTTTTGTACGGAAATTACTACCGTCGCATCCCCTAAGAGCGATTGGAAGCTCCTTTGCAACACAACTAGACAGTATCGCAGGCTGCAATCGGAAGCATATACTTGAGGCTGGGAGGATTGGGGTAATTTCTTTCTACCAATGACCGATTTCCCTCAAAACAATGCAAATGAGTCAGCGGGCACTGCTGTTAGTGAATCCGAATGCTCGACGAGGTCAAGACGCCAGACGGCAAGCAGTTGAACAATTGCAACAACTGGGTTTTGAACTAGTAGAGGAAAAGAGTGAAAATCCCAAGCAGTTTTCTGAACTTATTCGGAAACACTGCCAACAGGTTGATTTGGTCATCATTGGGGGTGGAGATGGCAGTGTCAATGCAGCAGTCGAAGGATTGCTAGATACTGACTTACCTTTGGCAATTTTGCCTTTAGGCACCGCCAATAATCTGGCAAGAACCCTAAATATTCCCCAGTCGCTGCCAGAAGCTTGTCAAATCATTGCCAATGGTCAAATTCAACGGATTGACTTGGGCTGGGTGAACGGACAGTATTTTTTCAATATTGCCAGTCTGGGACTGAGTGCAGAAGTAAACCGCAGAGTCTCCAAAAGATTGAAGCGGCATTGGGGCGTTTTTGCTTATATTGCTACAGCAGTGCAAGTTATTTCGACTGTGCGACCGTTTTGGGTTGATATCCACTGGGAAGGTCAGTCTATCGAAGTAAAAACTTTGCAGATTACGGTGGGGAATGGTCGCTATTACGGCAGTGGCTTAGTGATTGCGGATGATGCCACCATTGATGACCAAAGGCTGGATCTGCATAGTTTGGAAATTCAGCATTGGTGGGAAACCCTGCCGTTGGTATTTGCTGCTTTGCGGGGAAAATCTGCGATAGGTAGGGGGGTGCGTACCATCCAGGGTAAAGACATTGAGTTATATACTCGAAAACCTTATCCAATTAACACCGATGGGGAAAGAACAACGGAGACGCCAGCCCGATTTCGGGTGATTCCGCAAGTTCTATCGGTTTTTGTGCCGTCATCTAGCAAAAGGTAGATAGATAGGGTAAGAGCGATCGCTTACTCTGGATCGATACCGAGCGATCGCAGTCGTTCAGCCAATCGTTCGGCGCGTTGTCGTTCTTGTTCTAGTTGGGATTGAGCCTGTTGAGCTTGCGCTTGAGCTTGCTGAGCTTGCACTTGAGCCTGTTGAGCGGCTTCTTCTGGGGTCGGTACGCGATCGCCTTCTGGAGTAAAGTAGCGTAGCTGTCCCTGTTCTACGCCCAGATACAAGCCTAGCTCCTCACTCCAACGCCAGTCCCTTTTATTTGGGGCAATTTCCTGATATCGATTTCCCATCAATCGAAAACCTTGAAATTCCAGCGTATCTGGGGAAAACCAGAAATATTCCGGTGTGCGAAAGCGGTCTTGATACAAATCTTTTTTCAACGTGCGGTCTGTCGTGGCGGTAGAAGTTGATAGCAACTCGATAATCAAATTGGGATACTTGCCATCTTCTTCCCACACCACCCAAGCATTGCGAGGAGATTTTTGGGTCTGTTTGACTAAGAAGAAATCGGGACCCCGAAAATCACGATTTCTCAGTTGTTGCCGACTAAAATAAATCGTGAGATTGGCACCGATAAAAAAATCCTCTCTTTCGCGCCACAGCCATTCCAGACAAGTGACAAGCAACAGCAGTTGCATATAGTGTAAAGAACTTTCCATTTCTGGTTCATCACTATACAGTTGACTCGCGTCGGGCATCATCGCATCTAGTTGCTGGGCAGTTAAAGTCATCTTCTCTCCCTCGCACTGGTTTAGCTTTATTGTGGCGGATGAGAATGCGATCGCGCCTGAGGATTTTCTCATCACGCGATCGCCATCAAAACTTATCGAGAAAGACGTAAGTTACTCTGGTTTCTACAATTGTGTCGTTGCAACTTCTGTCGTCCAACTTGCTGAAGATTGCAACAGCAAACCGTACTCAATTCCCTCGACGACTGCCTGATAAGAAGCTTCCAGAATATTGCTAGAAACCCCTACAGTTGCCCAGCGCTGATGACCATTGCTAGATTCCACGAGAACACGAGTTTTGGCTGAAGTCCCCGCGCCACTGTCGAGAATCCGCACTTTGTAGTCGGTCAAGTGAAATACAGCAATTTCTGGATAGAAATTGACTAAAGCTTTGCGTAATGCAGCATCCAACGCCGAAACGGGACCATTTGCTTCCGCAGCTTCCAAAATATCTTTGCCATTGACAGCGACTTTCACCGTGGCAAGGGCGTTTGCATTCCTGACAATATCGCAGTGGACTTGAAAGCCTTTGAGTTCAAACATTTGCTGTCGTTGTCCCAGTGCCTCGCGCATCAGCAAATCGAAACTCGCTTCGGCTGCTTCAAACTGATAGCCTTCATTCTCCAGTTCCTTAAGGCGGCGTAAAAGTTGGCGGCAGGCGGGGTCTTGCTTATCTAGGTCAATGCCAAAGCTGCGAGCCTTTGCCAAAATATTACTTAGTCCAGCTTGGTCGGAAATCACAATTCGACGCTCGTTGCCGACTTGTTCTGGCTGAATATGTTCGTAAGTTAACGGGTTGCGCTCAACCGCTGAAACGTGGATACCGCCTTTGTGAGCAAACGCAGAACGACCCACAAAGGGTGCGTGTTCATCGGGAGCAAGATTGACGACTTCGCTGATTGAACGACTGGCAGCTGTCAGATGTAGCAGTTGTTCGTCTTGAATACAGTCATATCCCAGTTTGAGTTGCAAATTGGGAATCACAGAGCAAAGGTTAGCATTCCCGCAGCGTTCGCCGTAGCCGTTGATTGTGCCTTGCACCATTCTGGCTCCTTCCATGACGGCTGCTAAAGCATTCGCCACCGCTGTATCAGAATCATTGTGCGTGTGAATGCCGAGAAGCGGGAGGTTTTGAGTTTTGATCTCACTGCTGGCTTCTGACTGCTGAGCGTTGATTCCGATTACACTGGCAACATCCCGGACAATTTGGCTGATTTCGTGAGGAAGCGTGCCGCCATTGGTATCGCAGAAAACGAGCCATTCTGCACCGGCTGCGATCGCACTTTCTAAGGTCTTGAGCGCATAATCCCGATTGTGCTTATAGCCATCAAACCAGTGTTCGGCATCGTAAATTACCCGCCGCCCCTGACTGCGGAGATATTCAATCGTATCTCCAATCATCGCCAGATTTTCTTCTAAGCTGGTCTTCAGACCCTCTATAACCTGTAAATCCCAGGATTTGCCAAAAATCGTTACCCAGCGGGTTCCCGCCGCGAGAATCGGCTGCAACATCGGATCTTCTGCCGCAGTTGTATTTGGACGGCGAGTAGAGCAAAAAGCGACAACTTCCGCTGAGGAAAGCGGTTCTTCCTTCAATTGCCAAAAAAATTGTACATCTTTAGGATTCGCTCCAGGCCAACCCCCTTCAATGAATGGAACGCCCAACTTATCTAACTTTCGGGCAATTCGCAACTTGTCTTCCAGTGACAGGGATAGCCCTTCGCGTTGGGCACCGTCACGCAATGTCGTGTCGTAAATCCAAATTCGGTTTGTTTGATCTGAGTGCATGGGAAGTTGTCGCCGAGGGAGAAAATTTAACAGCTAATTTTGTAAAGAACTGTAAAAATAAAGTGAAGATAAATCGTCACTCAAGAGGCTCGTTGAATCCATCATTATGCCAAAGGTAACAGCTCAAGGAAAAACGTTTGAGTGCAGTACGGGTGCTAACCTGCGTAAAGTGCTACTGGAAAATGGCATCGACCTCTACAATGGCAAGGCAAAAATCATTAACTGCCAGGGGATTGGCACCTGTGGTACCTGTGCAGTGGCAGTAGAAGGAAACGTTTCCGAAGCCAACTGGAAAGATAAAACCAGGCGATCGCTTCCTCCTCATTCTCCCACGGCAAACCGTCGCTTAGCTTGTCAAACCCAGGTTTTAGGAGATGTCAAAGTAACCAAATTTGATGGATTTTGGGGACAAGGCACTCAAACGGTTTGGACGCCGCAAAAATAAAACAATTTCAGTTTTAAATTTTAGATTTTGGGTTATAAAGCGTGTCACAAAATCTTGATTTACAGTCGGAATCAGCCCAGCCGGAATCAGCGCAATCCAGTCATTTCGTTTTTCGCATTTCCCCCCTGATTCGCATCACGTTGATAGCACTTTATCTGGCACTGACGATTCCGCTACCGTTTTTGTCACAGGCATCTGCGTCACCTGTACCGCCTTGGTTGCTGTGGCTGGGAATTGCCTTAGGGTTAGTCCCATTATCTGGCGTCCTCAGCGAACGGGTAATTGTGGATGATGAAAAAATCCAGGTTACTTATCCTCGCTGGGTTCCCGTTTTCTTCCGCAAGGGTTGGTCGTTAGCTTGGGCAGAAGTCAAAGATTTAAAATTTCGCTCGACAGGGCAAGGTGGAATCGTTTATTACTTTGTAAGTAAGTCAGAGCAAAAAGCTTATTTGCTACCGATGCGGGTCGTTGGGTTTGCTCGGTTAGTTAAACTGGTGGAAGACAAGACGGGAATTGATACAACTGATGTTCGTCCTTTGTCTCAGCCTTGGATGTATCTAATTTTGTTAGTATTCTCGCTGCTGCTTTTTGTTACAGATGCGTGGACAATTTGGATGGCGACTACACAAGGACAATTAACATAATTTTTTGAACTACGAAGACACGAAAGCACAAAAAAATTTGCTGCGGCTGGAACGGGTAAGCCTTGCAGCGCCAGTTGGTTCGCAGTATTTATTGAAGGAGATTTCGTTTGAGGTATTTCCGGGCGATCGCTTGTGTTTAATTGGCCCTTCTGGTGCCGGAAAAACCTCGCTATTGCGGCTATTAAACCGGCTATTAGAACCCACTGCTGGCACAATTTACCTAGAAAATCAAGATTACCGAAAGCTTCCGGTTATCCCGTTGCGTCGGCAGGTAATGTTGGTTTCTCAAGAACCAAAACTTTTGGGAATGACGGTTAGAGATGCCTTAGCTTATCCTCTGGTTTTGCAAGGAGTCACAAAACAGGTAATTCAGCAACAATTGCTCAAATGGATCGAGCAATTGCACCTTCCAGAAGATTGGTTAGGGCGGACGGAAGTGCAACTGTCGCAAGGACAGCGGCAATTGGTTGGAATTGTTCGCGCCTTGATGATTGAACCTAAAATTTTATTATTTGATGAGCCAACATCTGCGCTAGATGCGGGTCGTGCTGCTTACGTCCTGCAAGTATTAACGCAACTTTGCAACGAGGGAAAAACTACAGTATTGATGGTCAATCACCAGTTAGATTTAGCCCAAATGTTTTGCAATCGGGTTTTGTATTTGCAGGATGGGCAGTTGCTGGAGGATGTCTCAGCAGCACAAATAGATTGGACTAATTTACGCGATCGCTTTATCCAAGCGGAAGCCCAAGCCGCTCAAGATTGGGGTTAAAAAGAATTTTCATGAGTGATAAGTCATTAGTTAGTAGCAACAAACTAATGACTATCGACTGATAACGAATAATCTTTTACCCAATGGACGGATTATTTCTTCGTAGCGATCGCTAATTTTGCACCTTTAACTTTACGCAACTGATCCATCACCGCCACGACTTGACCGTGATTAACTCCTTCATCAGCATTTAGCACGACGAGGGTTTCTTGCTCAGATGGAATAAGCGATCGCACTCCGGTTTCCAGTTCCTCTAAATCAATGGGCTGGCGGTTCAGTGCGATTTCTCCCTCTTCATCAATTGACACCGTTACGGGTGTCGATTTCTGAGCTTGTCCGGTCGCTGCTTTCGGCAAATTTACCGATAGTCCTTCTGAACGGGTCAAAAACAGCGTGGACATGATGAAAAAGGTCAAAATGGCGAAGATTACATCGATCATCGGCACGATGTTAATCTGCACTGGGATATCCGGCTCATCGGGTAGTCGCATAAGAAGGCTCTCCTTTTTCATAACGGCGGCGGTATAACAGTTCTAACTGACCGCCGTATTCTTGAATGTGTGCCATCTGCCTCTGATAAAACCCGCGAAAGGCATTGGAGAATACTAGGGCAAAAATAGCAACAATTAACCCGGTGGCGGTGGAAACTAACGCTTCGCTAATCCCTGCTGTAACACCGACCGTCTGGCTACCTCCGACGCTCCCTAGCGTCAGCGAGGCAAAGGAGTTAATCAATCCTAAAACCGTTCCCAGCAACCCCAGCAGAGGGGACAGGGCGATGATCGTTTCAAACACCACATTGAATCGCTTCAATCCCGGTAACTCTGCTTGCGCTTCACTTTCTAGCGCTAATCGAAATTCTTCTGGATTGGGTTGTTCCAGTTCCAATGCTGCCAAAAAGATTCGCGCAATCGGCAAGTCAGCATTCTGCTTGAGCCGATGCACAGCAGCTTCGGGATCGTGCTGATAAAGCTTCATCACGTCTCGGACAACCCGACCTTGCCGTCGGTTAATACCATACCAAAATCTTGAACGCTCTATTACTAGGGCGATCGCTAATATAGAAAATGCTAGCAGTGGCCACATGACCACGCCGCCCGCCGCAAAAAGATTACTAATTCCCATCTAAGTTTCTCTAGGGCACTCAACAAGGCTAAGCCTACCAGCTTACTTGAGTCTTAAAGCTGATAGAAGTTCTCAAGAGAAATTAAACCTAATGAGAATCTATGTCAAGCAGTTCTCCACAACTTGGGGAATAATGATTTTTATTAAGTAATTTTAACGGAACTGTTGAAAAGGTTGAGAAGCCTATCAAGGAAAGGTTTGGAGAGGATTTGGCTAAGGTGATAACAGCCCATTTTCCTGGTTCTCCCTCTTGACATTTACTTCAGTGCATCTTACCTTGACCAAACAAGTGCAAATAACTTGCAATAATATATGGGCTTGTCAACTGTTGCTGTTCAGCAGCGAGAAAAAGAAGAAGAGGCTCTGAGGTCTTTTATTGCCTATAGCCTCATCGGTTCCCTAGCGCTCCATATCGGAGTATTGGCGATGAGCAATCGTTGGGTGAAAACATCTGACATTATTGCAGAAGAGCCAATGGAAGTTGTGGTTCTCGATCCTGAGAGCCTTGAAGCTTTGGAACCAGAGGAAGATACACCAAAAGAAGATCAACAAGAGCAGACGCCATCGGCAGCAAGTTCAGTTGCAGCCGGAGGTTCTCGCATACTTACGGGTTCTAGGCAGGAATCGGAAGAAGGTTCAGTTGCAGCAGAGAGTTCGAGTCAAAGCAGTACACCCAATACCAGTACAGCTGCGCCAGCATCTCAACCTCGCACGGAACCAAAAGCGATCGCTCGCTCTCCACTAGTAGCGTCGCAACCCGCGCCTACACGCCCTGAAGTGGTACCGCAGCCAGTGCGACAGCCGCTTGCAGTAAATTTACCTCCGTTCCGACCCGCTCAAACGCCCAAACGAGTCGAGCAACGAGTCGATCCCGATCGAGTGGCAAGCGTGCCACCCACACCAGTAGAAAAGACGTCTTTGGAACGCACTGACGAACCCAATCGAACAAGTAACTCGCAGCCGATTCCCCAGCCTAGATCGGTTGCCGTTGCGCCGTCTTCACAAAATGACAGGCCCGCAGCGCCAACACAAGCGAGTCCATCTTTCCAGCAACAAACATCTGAAAGATTTAGAGATTTGGTTAGAGGAATCACTGGCTCTAGACAAACTCAAGAAAGTGCAGGAAATAGTGGCAGTCAAACTGATAAAAGCAGTGCTGTCGGCGGATCTACTGTTGCAAGCGGATTGGGAAGCCTGCTAGGCAGTGGTTCTGGGACGGGCAGCAGCACTCAAGGCTCAGGACAAGGAAGCGGTACCGGCAATGGCTTGGGTACCGGCAATGGCTTAGGTACCGGCAATGGCTTAGGTACCGGCAGTGGCTCTGGTAGAGGCAATGGCTTGGGTACAGGTACAGGCAATGGTTCGGGCAATGGCTTGGGTACGGGTACAGGCAATGGTTCGGGCAATGGCTTGGGTACGGGTACAGGCAATGGTTCGGGCAATGGCTCAGGTATCGGCAATGGCTTAGGTACCGGCAGTGGCTCTGGTAGAGGCACTGGCACCAGCAAAGAACCGGGAAGCGGAAGGGATGTAGCGATAGTTCCAGAAAATTTCAAACCGAGAACCGAGCCAAGAACTGAGCCAAGACAGAGGGATGAAGAACGTCCTTCGAGAAGATCGGGATCGAGCCGAATCGGTTGCGTTAAATGTGACAAGCCCGACTATCCAAGCAATGCGAGACGGCAAGGCGTCGAAGGCGCATCCAAGGTCAGTGTTGATGTTGACGACAAAGGAAATGTTACTAATGTTCGGCTGTCGCGTTCCAGCGGTAGCAGCGAACTTGATGAAGCTGCTGTGAGAGCAGCAAGAAATTGGAAATTTGATTCTTCCTCTGGTAGACGACAAGGGGTTGTGGCTTCAGTTGATTTTCAGCTAGAGGGATCGGAGCGATCGCGTCGTTCTCGCGAACGTCGTCGCACAGAATCGGCATCTTCCAGCCGTAGCTCGGAGTCATCGACTCCCCGGCGGCGGCGGCGTTTGGAAACGGCTTCTTCTTCCACGAGTGCTTCGGAAACACGCCGGATTAGTCGGCGGCGGCGTTTGGAAACAGCATCTTCTTCCACAAGTGCCTCGGAAACGCCGCGTCGTTCTCGGCGGAGGCGTCTGGAAACAGCATCTTCTTCCACGAGTGCCTCGGAAACACGCCGGATTAGTCGGCGGCGTTTAGAAACAGCATCTTCTTCCACAAGTGCCTCGGAAACACGCCGGATTAGTCGGCGACGGCGTCTGGAAACAGCATCTTCTTCCAGGAGTACCTCAGAAACGCCGCGTCGTTCTCGGCGGCGGGTCGAATCTGCGGCTGCCAGTCCGTCCCAGCAAGCCCCACGGGCACGGCGGCGGCGGGTGGAATCTGCCTCTAGTTCGACCTCTAGACCGTCACGGCAAGCCCCACGGGCGCGGCGGCAGCGGCGTCTGGAAGCCGGTTCAGCAAGTCAGGCACAACAAGCTCCACGGGCGCGGCGGCGGAGAGCTGCACCTTCCTCAGCAGAATCATCGGGTTCAGCTACTACGAACAATGAATAATTGCCTCTCAACCAGAGTGGGTATAGACTCTTGAACTGATTGTTGAATACCCAATCACTCGTCACTAAGTAGATTTATGAACATCAAGACAGCGATCGCAATTCTAGGAGTTGTTATCGGAGTGGGTGGAGTGAACCCTGTAGTTCGTGCCCAAACTAAACCATCCCCCACTCCTACCAGTCCTCAAATCAAACCATCCCCCGCTCCTACTAGTCCCCAAATTAAACCGTCTGCGCCTACCAGTCCTCAAATTAAACCGCCTGCGTCTACTAGTCCTCAAATTAAACCGCCTGCTCCCAGCAGTCCCCGCCTCCAAGGGAATCCTGAGGCGCTGCTCCAACAGGGTTTGGACAAACTTGATGCGGGAGACTACAAGGCAGCCGTCGATCTGTTATCGAAGGTGCTAGAAGTAAATCCCAATGATACGGAAGCTTACTATAACCGAGCCGTAGCTCTTGTTGAGCTAGAGGACTACGAGAAAGCGATCGCTGATTACAGCAAAGTGTTGCAACTCGATCCCAAGGATGATGAAGCTTATTTGAATCGAGGACTAGCTCGAACTGAGTTAGAAGACGACGCCGGAGCGATCGCTGATTACAGCGAAGTTATCAAACTAAAGCCCGATCAAGCAGAAGCTTACTATCAGCGAGGAATCGCTTATGCTCAGCTAGAGGAAGATAATAAAGCGATTGAAGACCTTCAGAAAGCCTCTGAACTCTTCGCTACGCAAGGCAAGCCAGATGAGTCCAAAGAAGCACTGGCGCTGATCAAAAAACTTCAGCCATAGCCTGAACCGAGAGGCTGAGCGACGCTCAGCCTCTCAGCGTTTTTTTGAATTTGATGTGATAGATTTTTGACCTGCGCCGCCGCTTCAGGAGTCGCGCTTCAGGAGTCACTAAGTGTGTTAGGGTTTTTTCGCTGATTTTTCAGACACTCTAGTTTCGCGTGTAGAGTTGGCGCGTGTAGAGTTGGCGCGTGTAGAGATTGGCTGCGATCGCCCTCGTGATTTCTCTAAGACTCAATATTTTGTAGCCATCGGATCGATTAACAAGGCGAAAAGCAATCGTTCTCCACTCTATACCAGCCTGCTGGTGGATTAAATTCGCCTTTCTTGAATAACTTTCTTAATTAGAGAAAACACTTTTATAAGGTTTTGTCAATTATTCGCTTGCTTAACTTCTTTAACCAATGTTTAAAGAAGTTAAGCTTGAGCCAATTACTGAAGAACAAATGCCCAAAACTAGCCATTTGTCAATCTTTCTCGTAGGCGATGCCTCTAAATTTTTTCACTTGACTTTTGCACAGGCGTCGTTTTATCTTAACCACACTAATGATAATTACTTGCAATAAAATCAGGCTTGTTAACCAAGACCTGGGTGCATAAATTAGGTGTGTGGAAACGGAATGAAACTACAGCAATTACTTCCTGGCTTGTTGCTCGCAGGCTCAGTTGTCATGACAGTGGCTCAGCCAGTACGGGCTGATGTCGTAGTAACAGGTGTGCAACTCAACTCAACACCCGACGGCTTGCAAGTGATTTTGCAGACGACAAATGGAGCAGCGCCCCAAGTGGTCACATCCAGCTATGACCAAACCCTGCTCATTGACCTGCTTAACGCCCAGCTAAGCCTTCCAGAAGGGGATACGTTTACTCAGGACAACCCAGCTTTCGGCATAACTTCTTTAACCGTAAACCGCTTGTATGGCAACAGTGTTCGGGTAACGATCAAAGGCGTCGCAGAACTGCCAGTCGCAGAAGTCGTGCCGAGTCCGCAAGGAATGGTACTCAGCTTAACAACCGCCTCCGAAACAGCAGAGGCTTCCCCTCCTAGCCAAACGCCAGAGACGGCTGACTTTGAGCCTTCTGAGTCGCCCCAGACCCCTTCAGAGGCTGAACCTGGTGACGAAACCCAACCAGATGCAGATGCTTCAGTTGAAGAGCCAGAAGAAATTGAAATAGTAGTGACGGGTCAGCAAGAAGGCGGATATAGAGTCATCGACGCCACAACCGCCACGCGAACCGATACACCCTTGCGCGACGTTCCTCAGTCGATTCAGGTTGTCCCTCGACAGGTGATTGAGGATCAACAAGTCGTAAGAATCACAGAAGCCGCACGCAACGTCAGTGGCGTTGTGAGAAGCGAGGGTTATGGAGGCGCTACTGATAACTACACCATCCGGGGATTTGCCATCTCCAGTAACCTGAGAAATGGTTTCAGCGATGGCGGTTTTTACTCATTAACGGATGTCGCCAACATCGAACGAGTCGAAGTTCTCAAAGGGCCAGCTTCGGTGCTTTATGGTCAGATTGAACCGGGTGGTGTCGTGAATTACATCACCAAGCAACCGCTGAGCGAACCTTATTATGCCGCTTCATTTACGGCTGGAAGTTACGACTTCTATCGCCCATCGATAGATATTTCTGGCCCCCTCGATCCTGACAAAAATGTATTGTATCGATTGAATGTTGCCTATGAGAATTCAGGTAGTTTTAGAGATTTCGTAGACAGCGAGCTTTTCGTGGTTGCACCTGTCTTAAGCTTCAAGATTACCGATAAAACTACCTTAACCCTGGAGTATGAGTACCTGGATCTCGATCGAACTTTCGACCGAGCCTTTCCACCGCTAACTGCGATGTTTGATCTTCCCATTAGTCGTTATTTAGGAGAACCCAACGACAGTTACAACCATAGAAGCCATAAAGCTAGTTATGTTCTGGATCACCGTTTTAGCGAAAATTGGCGGCTCCGGAATGCTTTTTCAGCTCAAATCGTTGATACAGAGCGTAAAAATGTCCAAGCACGTACCTTCCAATTAGAGGGAGATGGACGCACCTTACGGCGAAGATATAATGACTCTGATGAAAACAGAGAAGATTATTCTCTGCAAACAGACTTGGTAGGCAAATTTAATACTGGCTCGATTAATCATCAACTTCTCATTGGGCTTGAGTTAAGTAAAATTAGAAATGGCTACACATTACGCAGAGCAAATTTCCCTTCAATTGATATTTACAATCCAGTTTACGGGTTTCCTCGTCCAAACAGTTTCGGTGACGCCTTTGGCAGAGAAGAAAACACTAATACGTTAGGTATCTATGTACAAGACCAGATAACATTGTTGCCAAATCTGAAATTACTGATTGGCGGTCGATTTGATTCGGTCGATCTTGACATCGAAGATGTTTCAGACGCTTTGAATGGAAGCGAAGCTGAAAAATCCAGCCGTTACTTTGAAGCCTTTTCACCCCGTGTTGGAATTGTTTATCAGCCGATAGAACCGATTTCACTCTATGCCAGTTACAGCCGCTCTTTTCGACCAAATATTTTTGCTTTTACGTCGAACGGACAGCTAATAGAGCCTGAAAGAGGTACTCAATACGAAGCCGGAATTAAAGGTGAATTCTTAGATGGCAGATTGTCCACAACGCTGGCAGCTTACCAGATAACGAAAACAAACGTTGCCACGGCAGATCCCAATGATAGTGATTTCTCAATTGCAGCGGGAGAAGTTAAGAGCCGAGGCATCGAATTGGACGTGAGGGGAGAAATTAGACCCGGTTGGAATGTTATTGCATCTTATGCCCATATGGATGCTTTTGTTAGCAAAGATGAGAGCATTCCTGAAGGGGACGAATTGGTTAACGCGCCAAATAATAGCGCTAGCTTGTGGATGACCTATGAATTCCAAAGAGGTGCTTTGCAAGGGTTAGGTTTTGGAGCTGGAGTATATTTCGTGGGGGCGCGGGAAGCGGAGCTTCCAAATACCATCGAAATCCCTTCGTATTTGAGAACTGATGCCGCTATCTTCTATCGGCGGAACAATTACCGCGCTGCTCTGAATATCAAGAATCTCTTTGATATCAAATATTACGATTCTCAGGGCTTCTTAGTTTACCCCGGAGCGCCTTTAACTTTGTTGGGGACATTTGGGGTGGAATTTTGATGTTTTAGGCTCTGGCTAAGCGGTTAATCTGGTATCCTCAACGCCATTCTGGTTAAAGCTCAATACTTTTCGATGAGTAAGTTTCATCGCTCAGAGATCCTCCCAACCCCCTTTTTTGAGGGGGACTATGTTTCTCTATTTGTTCAGCTCTATTTGAGAGGAACTAGCCTTACTGAAAAGTATTAGATTAAACCCGCCCTGAGGAAGCCAGAAGACAAAATTCAAAGGAAGTCTTGCTGATGAAATTACGCAAACTTGCATTGATACTGCACCGCTATGTGGGTGTAATATTCGGTCTTCTGATACTTGTAATCGGATTGACGGGAAGCGCTTTAGTCTTTCACGAAGAGATCGATCGCGCTCTCAATTCCCATTTACATCAGGTTGTCCCGCAGGGTGAACTTGCTTCCGAGAGCCTGTGCGATCGCATATCCCCAGATTCAGCTTTACAGATCGTCCGCTCAGCCTATCCAGACTTGACGCTGTCTTATATCGATCTGCCGCGAAAGCCAGACTCGGTATACACGGTGGGGATGGAATCAAAGAAGGAGGAGTTTATCTACGCTTATGTCAACCCCTACACTGGAGCCATCCTTGGCACACAACAGTGGGGACGTACGTTGATGACTTTCGTGTATGATATCCACTTCTCTCTCCTCGCTGGCAAGGTTGGCGAGAAAGTCGTTGGGATTTGTGGCTTGTTGCTGTTGCTGCTGAGCGTCTCTGGGATGATTTTATGGTCTGGTTGGAGAAGGCTCCTTTCCGGCTTCCAGATCAGGTGGCAAGCTCCCTGGCAGCTGGTCAACTATGACCTCCATAAGGTCGGGGGTATCGTGTCTGCTGTGTTTCTGCTCCTGATTGCTTCCACAGGAGCCGCAATGATTTTTCACGCGGAAACAGAGCCAGCAGTCTACTGGCTAACACAGACGCCACAACCTACTCCCTTAACGTCCACACCTCAAGTGGGCAAGTCACCTTTGACACTCAAAGAAATTTTGCCCAAAGCTGATGCGGCGTTGCCAGAAGGCAAAACCACCTTCATTTCTCTTGCTAGTAAACCGGATGGAATCGTCAGGGTCACGAAGAAATTGCCCCAGGAAATCCGCCCAGATGGTCGTAGCCGTGTCTATCTCGACCAGTACAGCGGGAAGGTCTTGCGGGTGGAAAATGCGCTGACAGTACCTTTAGGAACCCGGATTATGAATGAGCTGTTTACTTTGCACATTGGGATTTATGGTGGGCTAGGAATGCGGATTTTGTATGTGTTCGTTGGCTTGACACCCACCGTTCTATTTATCACTGGCTTTTTGATGTGGCGACAACGCCAGTGGGCGATCGCTCGTCGTCAAGAAGCGATCCGCCAGAGTCAGGGGATACTGGAACCTCGCCCGAAAATTTACCCAACAACTGAAGTGCCTTGGATTTGAAGCGGGTGGCAATAATCTATCCACATCCGAGCTTAGCGGTGGCGATTCTGTCCTCCTACCATGCTAGGGGTAGCATGAGCAGGGAGCGGTTTGGAATCGTTATCAATGATTGAGGCAACTGGTTCCACCCCCTTAAGAATCTCTGGATTGAACCGATAGCCCACGTTGCGGACAGTTTGAATCATGCTGGGTTGTCGAGGATCGGTTTCAATTTTCTTGCGTAGGGAGAGGACGTGAGTATCAATGGTGCGTGGATTATCGATAGCGTCAGGCCAAGCGCGGCGCAGTAGTTCGGAACGGCTCAGCGCTACTCCTCCAGCCTGTGCCAGAACGTAAAGCAGGCTGAACTCTTGGGGCGTCAGGTCAATGAATTCTTCTTTGAAGCGGACGCGGCGTTGCACTAAGTCTATTTTTAGGTCGCCATAATCTAGGGACATCGGTGCAGCTGTGACCCGAACGCGGCGAACTAGCGCCTCAACCCGCGCCATAAATTCTTGCATCCCAAATGGCTTGGTCAAATAATCGTCGGCTCCCGCTTTTAACCCAGCGACAATATCGGCTTCCATACTGCGGGCGGACAGCATCAAGATGAGTACCTGTCCCTGTTGATGAAGCCATCGGCAAAATTCAATTCCATCGCCATCTGGCAGGTCGGAATCAAGGATTACGAGTGCAGGTTGGCGAGTATAAAACGTTTCTCTACCTTGATGAACGCCAGCGGATTGACACACCCAGTAGCTTGCTTGCTGTAAGTGCCAGCCCAGTAGCGATCGCAGGTGCGGGTTCCCCTCGATGATCTGAATGCAAATCGATCCCACGGTGGCATGCTTCCCTTCAAGCTGGTGAGATTTAGCTTAACAAAGCTTATGTCAGGATTCTGTAACCAGGGCTACGAGGGGTCTAGGCTATACAATTAAAAATTAAAAGTTAAAAGTTAAAAAAATTCTATTAAAAGTCAAACTTTTGTTTTATATTTTTAATACTTTAAAAGAAATATTACAGATTTAGGGCGAGTCTGAAGTCAAAGCTGCCATTTCACCAAGCAGTCAGTAAAATGAAAGTTAACGAAGGGTAACGTTTAGTCAAGTTTACTGAACAATGCCATGCCAAAAGCTTCCGATGACCAAATTAGTATACCTAGCTAAAGCAAGCAGGATGTCTTTCCTACTAGAAAACCACTGAGTGAGGCACAAGGCATGCGTGAGGCACAAGGCATGAGACAAATCGCGTTTTGGATATACCAGGCACGGGACAACAGGCACCTCTATCCTGGTAATCGGAAATGTGGTTAAAAAACCGGAATTTTATTGACAAAAGCTTAAAATTCTGCTTATTACAGAGACAGTCTTTGTCAACCGGCGGTTTAAACCAGCTAACGACTAAATTCAAGTGCTTGCTAGAAAAGATGGCACAAATCGCTCGGCAGGGGCATGACGTTGGGGAGCAAGTTTTCTACGATGAAACTAAAGTGAGAGCGATCGCGCAACTCGCTGCTCTCGGCGGGATGAGTTTTGGTGTTATTCCCTTAATTTTCAAGGAACACAACCAAGCGTTCTCTCATCACCAAACTGGGGTGCATTCGTTTTCGGTTTCCGCACCGCAACTCCAAACCGCTGTAGTTCTGGTTAAGACACTAGCCTTAACTGAAGCAAACCCGAAGTACGCTTGCGTTTTCTAGCGCCTAGCGCCCTTAATGAGTTGCCAGAATCAAAGCTAACCGCTTAGAGCGAAAGTTTCCTTCTTGCGACTTCACCCCTTATACTTCTAATTCAAACCTGATACTTCCGACCATGCTACAGGACTCTCAAACCATCCGCTACTACCAAAGACTCACCGACGCCCTCGTCGAAATGTGGAATCGGGGTTATCGTTTCGATGATTTGCGGCTGTTTTTAGATGGCTATCTCGCAGCTATGCGTCATTCTAACGTTCTGGAACCCTTTCTCATCCACCGCTTAGAAGAAGAAGTTACCCGTTACATTTACGATCCATCCAACTTTGACATGACCCAGACTCAACCTAAATCGGACTATTATTAGTTCGGGTTAGCTGCTTTGGTCAAGCTGAGGCTATCAGCATCAGCCTTGCCATCGTTGCCTGTGGATAATGTGGTTAAATTGCCCACAGGGATCGGGTTTGGGTAGACAACAGCGATCTTCCGGGTGCTGTTTATCTTTGAAGTTCAGCAGCTTCGGAATTTTTATACAGCCGATAAGGAAAAATTTGAAAAAAGAGCGATCGCCCTTAGTATCGTTTACGTCCTAGTCCAGTCAATAATTTTATTTAGGATGATTTAGGCTGCACAGCTTTTGAATGAGCTTTTAAATTTAGTCGCAAGTTATCCTAAACCCAGTAAAAATTCCCTCCTAGATTCTTAATTTGAAGAACCAGGAGGGAATTTTCAGTTCGTATCCCAAAGCTTTAGGAAGCTAAGGCAACTTCAACCATTTCCTGCAATTCGCCCTTTTGATACAGTTCAATCAGAATGTCTGAGCCGCCAACAAACTGACCATCAACGTAAACTTGGGGAATGGTAGGCCAATTAGAATATTCCTTAATTCCCTGCCGGATTTCCCAGTCGTCCAAAATATCAATCGTGTGGTAGGGTACGCCCAAAGTATTCAGAATTTGTACCACATTGTTAGAAAAACCACACTGGGGCATCAGCTTATTGCCCTTCATAAAGACCACAATCTTATGCTCTTTGAGCAAGCTGTCAATCCGCTCTTTTAGTTCTGGCGTCATAGTTCTGCTTGGAATGCCTCTATTTTCTAGTGTAATGCCAGTGCGCGAGAACGCAATTTTTATTCAGGTTCAACCTCGCTTGGTAGCAGCCTCCCAATCTTGGGGAGTATAGGTTTTCAGTGCTAGAGCATGAATCGCTTCTGTAGCCATCGCTTGCTGCACTGCACCGTAAACCAGTTGGTGCTGTTGTACAAGCCTTTTGCCTTCAAACTGCGACGAAACCACTGTCACTTGGTAATGGTCGCCACCGCCAGTCAGATCCTGAACTTGAATCTGGGCATCTGGCATTTTGGCTTTGATCATCGCCTCTACCTGATCTGGGCTAACCATTTAAACTCCCGTATCACTTCAAGTTGCTAATTCTAATCTACCGTTTAGGTGCAGAGGAAGATGAATTGGAGCGATCGCTCGAAGAATTAGCCGGTGCAGAATCAGGAGAATCGATAAATCCAATTTCTAGCAGCTGCTGATAAGCTTTCTTGCCGAGATCCCGTGTCGGCTGCTGACTGCGAACAATCTGTATTAACAAAGGTACTGCCAAATCTGGCTGATTTTGCGCGCGATGTACCAGCGCTAGCTGATAAGTTGCCCGATCTCGAAGTTGAGCAGCTTCTACAGCCTTGCGGCGTTGGCTCTCGTAAACTCGATTATCAATTCCCGAAAAACTAGAACCCAGTTGTTGATAAAAATTGGACAACTGGTTGAAAACCTGACGAGCCTCTTGGAGCTTCTTGGCGGCTAGAGTATAGTTTTGCGAAGATACAGCACTATCTGCCTCACTCAGTAAACGGTTCCCTCCTGCCATACTCAATAAGCCACTGTCCGGATCGATCGGGCGCAGATTGTTGGGATCGGTTAAGTCTGGTTGTGTTTGACTGGTGTCTTCTGGTAAAGCAGGCATTTGGTTCTGAGCCTGCACGGGTTGTAGCAGAGCCAAAGACACTGTCAAAGGTAGGCCAGCAAGGCAGGTAAAACCGAGGCGTCGAGCAGTTCCAGAAGATACCATAAAATAACCCTATTGGGGGGCTGAAAACAGAACGATGACAAACTTTGGGTATCTTAACATTGTCGGACTCACCAAGTTTAAGACCAGCCGCTGATAAATTCCCAAAGTCATGCCCTGTTTAGATTGACAAAACTATAAAAAAGTTTCCGAATATTCTTTAATAATATAAAAAATAAGGGTGGAGATTTTCCGCGCAAAAGCTCAAATATCCCTAGAGCAATTCCATCTAATCTGATAAAGGACTGCGAATTTGGGCGGAGTCAAGGATTTCAATTGGATTTGTAGCCTTGTCCCGTCAACTTGCATCTTGTCCCTGCTGGTTGAAACCACCGTCACCCGTTCATCTGGCGCTAGGAGTTCCGCTAAGGGTCGATCCGCTCTTTTTGGTTTAAATGCAGGTGATGGAGCGATCGCGCGATCGGCGTCAATCTGTAGCGATTTCCCAGCACCTCACTCAATATCTTGTACACGAACAGGATATTGAACGTGTTGATGCAGCGATAGCGATCGCATCTTCTATTATCTTTTTGCTGCGGCTTGCTCAAGAAGAAGCGAACCTTTCCCTTAAAATTAAAAATAAATTATCTGAACTAATTCTTGTGGCTCAACTCGGAAGCCAGCCACAAAAGACTATCAAGCAGTTATTTAAAGCGGCAGAAGAGCAAGAGAAACAGGAAACGATTAGGGAAAAGCAAGAAGCCGGGGTGAGACATATCAAAGCGTTAGAGACGTTAGCTAAACGGGACGCCGATGCTTGGAAAGATGTCGAACGGCCGCTAGAAAATTCCCAGGCGCAAGCTTATGATGAGGCAGTGAAGTTACTTTTGAAGCTGCCAAGATTTAGCACTCAATAAAAACAAAAAGCTAGCTTTTCGGACGCGCCTAAACCAAATTTACGAGCAATTACAGTAGACGCCCTGCTTTTATAAAACGTTTAAATAATGTAGGTTTGATATAAACCTACATCTTGCTTCCAATCGGTCAATGCCAGGAATAGCAGCAATTTCGCAGTTGAACTGGCGTCAAGATGACAACGTCTTTTCAAGGCAAACGCTACCCTTAAGCCCTATGCGGATTGCTTCTATTTCCGACCAACCCATTCATGAAATCCCCTTTATTACCGCTGCTGCGGCAGGTCATCTCCATGTGGTTGAGCAAGTTTTACCGATTTTATCGGCAGAAGCTGACTCACTTCCACCTGGCTTAGACGCCATCATCATCGCTAGTGATTTACAGGGTATCAATCCCACAGATGGACGCCTTCTCGGTCATCGTGTCGCGGAAGAATTAGAAACTTTAGCGAACCTGGGACGAATTCCATCCCCACAGAAAACAGGCATTATCTTGGCAGGCGATCTTTACGCACGAAGCGATAAGCGTGGGGGTGAGGGAGATGTCCGCGAAGTCTGGCAATCTTTCAGTCGTCGTTTTCGCTGGGTTGCTGGAGTTGCAGGAAACCATGACATTTTGGGAAACACGCCAGAGGACATTAAAACCTTTAAAAAGGGGCGAGGTATCCGCTATTTAGATGGTGAAATCGCTGTGGTTGATGGATTCCGCATCGCAGGCATCTCAGGGATTATCGGCAAACCGACTAAACTTTGGCGTCGTTCAGAAAAGGATTTTCATCAAGCTATTCGCCAACTGCTCAAGGAGTTACCAGATATCCTAATTTTGCACGAAGGTCCCAACGATCCAGACGCGAAACTCATCGGAAATCAGTCAATTCGCGCTGAACTTGCCACAGCGAACGAGTTGTTAGTCATTTGCGGTCACTCCCATTGGAAGGTGCCGATGACTACTTTATTCCCAGGAGTCCAAGTTCTCAATGTAGACAGCCGCGTTGTTGTCCTCACGGTGGCAAAGTCGGGGTAATTTGCTGCGAACCTTTTTTATAGACAAGGGGGCAAGGGGATGAATCATCAACGGAAAAATCGGCTTTCTCCCACTCCTCCACTTTCCCACTCCTTGATCCTCTAAAAAACCTACCCTTGTGAGGGGGTTAGGTCTGCTTTATCTGGGAAGGATTGATCCTAATAGGGTAGAAAACGAGCGTTTGTTTAAAGTCTAATTGTCATGCGGGTCTGGATTTTAGATAAAAATAAGTTATTGAGTCAAAAATTTGCTTTCCTCCAGCAGCTAGAAATTCGGCAAACACGGGCGTCAGCATTCATGAAGAAGGGGAAGGGGTCGTGGAGTGGATAGAACCGCTAAAAAAGGCACACCAGATACACCTATTGAAGGCATTGTTTGGGCAGGGACAAGATAGTTTGAGTATCAAACCTGGGGATTGGTCATGGCCTTTCTGGCTGGCTGTACCACTCTACCCATACAGTCGGCGGCGGACAATCCGCAAAGAAGTCGTGAAGGACACGATCTGGACTTTTGACCAGATGCAGGGCATCCTCTACACTGTCGTACCGATTCGCATGACCGTCGTTAAGCTCTCAGAAGGAGGTCTTCTCGTCTATGCCCCAGTTGCAGCGACCAAAGAGTGTATCCGGCTGGTTCAGGAGTTGGAAGCGAAATACGGCGATGTTAAGTACATCATCCTGCCAACTGCTTCAGGCTTAGAACACAAGGTCTTCGTGGGTCCGTTCGCCAGACGCTTTCCTGTAGCACAGGTGTTTGTGACTGAGAACCAATGGAGCTTTCCGGTGAATCTGCCGTTGAGTTGGCTTGGTTTCCCTAGCAAACGCACTCACGTACTTCCGGAGAATAGCAAGGATGCGCCCTTTGCTGAGGACTTTAATTATGCAGTGCTGAGCATCGACCTGGGGCGAGGGTCCTTTGAAGAAGTGGCTTTATTGCACAAGCGATCGCGCACGCTGCTGCTGACAGATTCGGTACTTTCGGTGCCAGAGTCTCCGCCAGAGATTGTCCAAGTTGACCCATATCCTTTGCTGTTCCACGCCAGAGATAGCGCCTTGGAACGGGTTGAAGATACTGAGGAGAATCGTCGCAAGGGATGGCAGCGCATTACGCTGTTTGCTTTGTATCTACGTCCCAGTGCCTTGGAAATGAGCGAGCAGGGGCAGGCTTTGCGCGATGCTCTGAAAGCACCAGATCGGTCAAAGAAGGCGTATTTCGGTTGGTTTCCCTTTAAATGGAAGGCTCAGTGGCAGCAGTCCTTTGAGGCGCTGCGAGGGGGTGGTCGCCCGTTCGTGGCACCGATTCTGCAATCGTTCATTTTCACCCAAGCGCCTCAAGCAGTCCTTGATTGGGCGGACGAGGTGGCAAGCTGGAATTTCCAGCGAATTATTCCCTGCCACTTTGATGCGCCGATTGAGGCAACTCCCGATCAGTTCCGGCGGGCGTTCACCTTCCTGAAGAAGAAGTCTTCTATCGGTGAGGGTTTCTTAGGGGGTGGAAGTCAGCCTTTGCCGGAGGAAGACTTTGAATTCATTAGAGAACTCGAAGAAAATTTGACTAAGCGCGGCATCACATCGCCACAAAAGGAAAAGGTGTGAGGCGGTGATTTTTGCAACTAGGTTCTTAGCCCAAATATACTTCAATCACTATACCCCCAACCCTTCCTTCGTCAGCTCTGCATTTGATTCCATCTATATAGCAGAAGTGGCTTTTGTATTCTTCTTCGTCGTTGCTGTCTGCATAATATGCGATGTATCCACCTGACATGGAACTATTGTAAAAATGCAGTTTTCTGCCATTAATATCTGTCGCTTTACTGCGACAGTCACTACAAATGTATTCCGGGTATCGAAGAGAAGGAGTCACCCCAGTATGACAAATGGGACAGGTTTGCGTGGTCATGCTCAAAAGTATTTTTACACTTGTATGACTATAGCCTCAACTTAATCAAAACAACTGCTCAATAAGACGGGCAGAAATATGTATAACTGATTAAGTATTGCTGTAGGACTAACTACCCTGACTAAGACAGGAGCGAGCGCTTCCCATGCTGCTTCGGCTTTGGAAAGGTAGAGTTAGAGAGAAAGGATGCGATCGCTTGGCACAATTAAAACATTATCTGAAAAACAAAACATTTTCCTGGATAGGATAATACTTGTTAATGACCTTAACAAGTATTGTTTTTGTCCTTGAACTGCATCAATCCTCAACTTTATTATAAACACAAAATCCTGGTATTCAATCTTGCATAACATCAAATAATAAATTCCAATTCTTGTCTATATATAACAAGGTAGGTTATGCTGCAACTGATGATAAAGCTCGGAGACATATGATATATGGCTAATGAGGAACATCTTGCTCTAGTTAAACAAGGAGTAGAAGTTTGGAATAAGTGGAAAAATGAAAACTCTGACATAATAGCTGACTTTAGTGGAAACATTGTTCACATATGGTATATACGGGAAGCTAAATTCAGAGGAATTAATGTCGGGAATTCTAATTCTTATGTCTCTACTCGTGACGCTAAATCTTTACCAACTAATTTAAATAAAATTAACCTTGAGGGCGCTAACTTAAGTAGAGCGAATCTTAGTGAGATTGATTTTAGAGGAGCAAACTTGAGCGGGGCGAACCTTAGTGGAGCTAACCTAAACGATGCTGACCTGACTAAAGCTAATCTAAGCAATGCTGACCTGAGTGGGGCACTCATTAATGGAACCAATCTAACTAAAGCTAATCTGAGCAATGCTAATCTGAGTGGAGCTGGTATCGATTTTACCGATTTTACTGGAACACAGTTAAATAGAACTAAGTTTGCTAGGGTTAAATTTAATAGTGAGTGTATTCATCTGTCGAAGGGTCATCCAAGCAATTTTGTCTTCAAGTTTAACCTCGGTAGGGCTGACCTTAGTGAGGCTAACCTCAGGGGGTTTGACCTGAGTGATGCTAGTCTCTTTGGAGTTAGTTTGAAAGAAGCTGATCTTAGTGAGGCTAACCTCATGGGTGCCAATTTAAGTAGAACTGACCTTAGAAGAGCAAATCTTACTAGAACCCAAGCTTTATCAACAAACTTCACTTCCGCAAAGTTTACTGGAATTTGTTTAGAAGATTGGCATATTAATAGTAATACAAATCTTAACAATGTTATCTGTGACTATGTTTATCTACAGAATAATCAACAGGAACGTCGTCCTATTAGCCGAGACTTTGCACCAAGAGAGTTTACTAAACTATTCCAAAAGGCTCTGAAGACGGTTGACTTAGTATTTCTGGATGGAGTTGATTGGCAAGCATTCCTCGCTTCATTCTTAAAGCTCAGAATTGTGAGTGGCAGTGATGAGATATCGATACAATCTTTTGAGAACAAGAATGATGCCTTTATCATCCGGGTAAATATCCCAGCCACTGCGGATAAGGCAGAAATAGAGAAGTACCTGAAACGGGAGTATGAGCTAAAAGCCCAGCTCAAAGCTCGGAATCAACAACTAGCAGACTCTCGTCGGCACTGTGCTGGTCTAGAGGAAATTGCTAAGCTGTTGGCTAGCAGATCCATCAATATTGAAGCGACAGCTGTAGCAACGAGTGAATCTATGTCAGAAGCTTACAAATCTAAGTATGATCAACGCGGTGCCCAGATTGGTAGTCAGGTTGACACGGCTCAAAGTGGCAGTCGCCAGCAGTCTATCAATAAACAATACAATTATGCACCAGAGCAGAGACAAAACCTTGTAGAGGCAGCAGCAGAGATTCAGCAACTCTTAGAGCAACTGTCGCAGACCTACCCAACCTCAACAAATGCCGAAAAAATGGCGGTTGTAGCTGAGGCGGCTGATCGAATCGAGAGAAACCCACCACTCAAAGCACGAGTTATTAACGCCCTTAAGGTAGGAGGGACTGAGGCGTTCAAAGAGGTAATTGACCACCCATTGGTTAATATTTTGGTGGCTACTATTGAAGGCTGGCAAGACGCAGAGTAGCAGGAGAATGCAATATATATTTCGATTTCGGGAAGCTGTAAATCAACTTCAATAGACATTGCGGAACTTAGTTTCAGAGGCTGTTGGCATGACAAAAGAGCGATCGCTCTCATATTCACGCATCAACATTCTGAAGTCCAGGGACTTTTCGATAGATAGAGGCAATATCGCAGCGAAAATCGATACTTGCAAAGTAAACTTCATCTCCTTGGCGGTAGATTTGAGAAAACCAATCGCCTGAATCGGAAAGGCGAAAACACTCGACGCTCATCTGAGATTGATGAATTAACACATATTCTCGTAAAGATGGCGACGTTTGATAGTCAGCAAATTTCTCTCCTCTGTCAAAAGCTGCTGTTGAGGGAGATAGCACTTCAATGACCAAAATGGGATAGAGGATGAAGTCATCTGTAGAGTTTGTATCCCGCTCATCGCAAGTTACTGCAACATCGGGATAGTAATAGCAGTCTGCTGACTCAAGCCTGACTTTAATATCTGAAGAAAGAACAATGCAGGGGGCGTGTTCAAGGTGATTATTGAACAAAGTAACTAAGTTGCCAGCAATAATAATATGAGGCTTCTTTGCCCCTACCATTGCATAAACTTGCCCTCGCCTATACTCATGTTTGATAGGACTGACTCGCTCTCCCTCTAGGTAATCTTCTTTGGAAATGTAGAAGTTTTTGCTAATAGTCATTGGATAGTTTTTCAAAACGAGTGGCTATTTCGGCAATCTGTAACCAACTTTAACAAAGCATTGCCGAACTTGGCTTCAGATTCAGTTGACACAACAAAATAGCGATCGCGGTTCTGTTACTGACAGTTGTATACCCGGAAACACATCTTATTCATCTTGTACTCCCCTAGGTAGAGAAAGGGAAAGTAACAACCGTAGAACTTGTTAAAGTAGTTGTACTGTGGTGTCCCAATGCAGTCGTTTTTAAAGCGATCTCTACTCGCGCAACATTCCAACCCCCCTGCAATTTAACGCTAGGCTCAGACGCGCTACTTGTGGAGCAACAGCAACTCAAAGCCCTCAAACAGGAATTAGCATGGGCTGGGTTGCTAGTTTCCGAGCAATTCTAAAAACAAAAATTATAAATTGACATAACCGCAAGAATGTAGAGAAGGATGAAAGTGGTGTCTACCTCCAGGTATGTCAGCCAGACAATCCATTGATAGTTGATATAACAATGATTCCCGATAACGAAGCTGACCGACTCGCCGCAGTGCGTCGCTACGACATTCTTGACACACCTCCAGATGGAGCCTTCGACCGAATTACAGCTCTAGCTGCCCGGTTTTTTAATGTCCCGATTTCCATTATTAGCATCGTTGACCACGACCGGATCTGGTTTAAATCCCATCATGGGCTAGAAGTTCAGCAAATTGAACGCGAACCTGGACTGTGTGCCAGTGCGATTTTGCAAGAAGACGTTTACACCGTTCTGGATGCCGAAGTAGACCCCCGGACATTAGCAAATTCCTTAGTATCTGGGGAATTTGGACTTCGCTTTTACGCGGCGGCTCCCTTGCAGACACGCGATGGTTTCAACTTAGGCACTATTTGTGTAATCGACTCTCAACCCCGTCAAGTGACCGAAGCAGAAAAGGCAACTCTCAAAGACTTAGCCGCCATCGTCATTGATGAATTGGAACTGCGACTCTCCGCTCAAAAAGCCGTACAAGCTGAAGTTGCCCTACGGATGGCAGCACTGGAAGCAACGCGATCTAAAAGCGAATTTCTGGCGATGATGAGCCATGAAATCCGCACTCCGATGAACGGAGTCATTGGAATGGCAAGCTTGCTATTGGATACAGAACTAACGTTCCAACAACGAAAGTTTGTCGAGATTATCAGTAGCAGTGGCGATTCATTACTGAAAATTATTAATGACATTCTCGACTTTTCAAAAATCGAGTCTGGCAAGCTGGAATTAGAAGAACAACCTTTAAACTTGTTAGATTGCATTGAAGCTGCCTTAGATTTACTCGCTCCCCATGCTTTTGAAAAAGGCTTAGAACTTGCTTACCGAATTGAGACAGGAACACCTAGCATCGTGCTAGGAGATGAAATCAGACTGCGCCAAATTCTGGTGAACTTGCTAAGTAATGCAATTAAATTTACTTCTGCTGGAGAAGTCGTGGTTTCTGTAACAGCAACAGAAGTAATGGTTAATCAGGAGTCAGCAATTAGTCACCGGCAAGAAAACCAATCATCCATTGCCCCTGATTCATTCCCTAAAACCTATTACGAAATCCAATTTTCCGTCAAAGATACCGGAATTGGGATTCCTTCAGACCGAATCAATCGTTTATTTAAGTCGTTTAGCCAGGTTGATGCCTCTACCGCCCGTCAATATGGGGGAACCGGCTTGGGACTGGTGATTAGCAAACGCTTGAGTGAAATGATGGCGGGTCAAATGTGGGTTGAAAGCGAAGTGGGACGCGGCTCCACCTTTTATTTCACGATCGTCGTCCGAGATTTTCCTGGCTGTCCACTTGTTGAACTCGATGCTGTCCAGCCGCAGTTAGCTGGAAAACGGCTATTAATTGTGGATGCCAACGTTACTAGCCGCCAGATTTTGATTTTGCAAACGCAATCTTGGGGAATGATGCCGAAGGCAACTGAATCGGGTGCCCAGGCGTTAAACTGGCTTCGGCAAGGCGAGCGTTTTGATATGGTGATTCTCGATAGGCAAATTTTAGGGATGGACGCCTTGAGCCTAGTGACAGAAATTCGCTCCTTACCGAACGCTCAAGCATTACCCGTGGTGATGTTGACAACGTTTGGCAAGGAACCGGGGGGGAAACAGTTAGATCGAGTAAAATTTGCAACCTTCCTGAATAAGCCGATTAAACAATCTCAGCTTTACAATACCTTGAGCGATCTGTTGGTACGAGAGCCGATTAAGGTGCATCGCGCACCCTTTACTTTCCCTGAGTTTCAGCTCCCCTTTGCCGAAAGTCTTCCCCTCCGAATTCTTGTCGCCGAAGACAATCGGGTGAACCAGAAGGTTGCTTTGCACATACTTCAACAGTTGGGGTATCGAGCCGATGTTGTTAACAATGGGTTAGAAGTGCTGGAATCTTTGCGGGGTCAACCCTACGATCTGCTGCTGCTGGATGTGCAGATGCCAGAAATGGACGGTTTAGAGACGAGTCGTAACATCTGCCAAAAAGAATTGGCAACCGATGGGAGCGCAAAACCTTGGATTATTGCCATGACGGCGAATGTCATGCAAGGCGATCGCGAAACGTGTCTGGAAGCTGGCATGGACGACTATATCAGCAAGCCGCTCCGCAAGGAAGAGTTAGTTCAGGCTTTGCTGAGGTACAGGGGCACTGAGGTGCAGGGGTACAAAGGTGCAGGGAAGTCGGGGATTGGGGAAGTCAAAAAAAGAGAGGGCGAAGCCACTACTTCACTGAATACTGAGTGCGGACAGGGTAGCGATGTAACATTATCATTCAGTACTCCTATTGATGCGAAGATCCTGGAAGCATTTGCTAAAACAGTGGGAGGGAAAGCCTCAAATTTATTAACTCAATTGATTCATTGCTATTTAGAAGATGCTCCCAAACTGCTGCAAGCAATGGAGACAGCAGTGAGTAACCAAGATGCGATCGCGCTCAGGCAAGCATCTCATACTTTGAAAGCCAGCAGTGCCGCTCTTGGGGCAGTACAACTGGCTACTTTGTGTAAACAGCTAGAAGCGATGAGCCGGACTGGAGAAATTGCGGGTGCATCCAAAATTGTTGTACAGATTGAAACAGAGTATGAAAAAGTGAAAACGGCTTTGCAGATGGAAGCACAATCAAGTCAGCAATGAATATTACTTGCACCGAACCAGATTCCTACCTTGTTCTGATTGTTGACGACGACAAATTCACGCGGATGCAGCTGCGCGCCATGATTGAACACGAAGGCTACACAGTGGCAGAGGCAAGTGATGGAGAGGAAGGATTAGCTGCTTACATCAGCCTACATCCAGATATTGTGTTGCTAGATGCGTTGATGCCGATTCTGGATGGCTTTAGTTGTTGTCGCCAGTTAAAATCACTTCCTCAAGGCGATCGCACACCTGTTTTAATCATTACCAGTCTTGATGACCGAGAATCTGTCAATCAGGCGTTTGAGGCAGGTGCTACCGATTACGTGACTAAGCCGGTTCACTGGGCAGTGCTGCGCCAACGGATGCGTCGTCTCCTGCAAGCGAGTCGAGCAGCGGAAGAATTACGGCAGCAAAATCAGCGACAACGGCTAATGGGAGCGATGCTGGAGCGCATCCGCCAATCTCTGAATCTAGAGGAAATTCTTAATACTACAGCCAGCGAGGTGCGGCAATTTCTTCAGACCGATCGAGTGGTAATTTATCGCTTCAATCCAGATTGGAGTGGCATGGTGGAGGTGGAATCTGTAGATGAGCGCTGGACTCCTATCTTAGGGAAAACCATTGTAGATCCGTGCTTTGCTGAAAACTATGTCAAGCCCTACAAACAGGGTCGTATCCGAGCTACGGAGGATATTTACAACGCTGGCTTGAAACAGTGTTACATCGATTTAATGTCTCAGTTTCAAGTCAAAGCTAATTTGGTGGTGCCCATCCTGCAAAACAGGGCTGAGGAAAGGGATCCGGAGAGCCGGGAGGAATCTTCGCTCAGTTCCCAAATAGCCCTTAGCACGGATAGCACTCAGTTATGGGGGCTGTTGATTGCTCATCACTGTTCGCAACCTCGGCACTGGCAACCGTGGGAGATTGATTTCCTCAGTTCGTTGGCAATTCAGGTAGCGATCGCGATTCAACAATCTGAACTTTACCAACAGGTGCAGCGGCTCAACACAAACCTCGAACACCAGGTACAGGAACGCACCAGCCAGTTGCAGCAAGCTCTCAAATTTGAAGCGATGCTCAAACGAATTACTGATAAAGTGCGTGACAGCCTTGATGAGAGCCAAATTTTGCAAACAGCCGTGCAAGAATTAGCACAAGTGCTGGGAGTTACATACTGCGATACGGCGTTGTATGACATTAATAGGGCTACTTCCACGGTTTGCTATGAGTACACGCTTTCCATGCCTTCATCTGAGAGAAGCGAAATCCAAATGGCAAGTAATCCGGCGATTTACTCCCAACTATTGCAAGGAAAGCATTTACAATTTTGCAAAATAGGCCCTAACCCAATTCAGCCGGTTTCCGGTGAATTTTCAGTTTTAGCTTGTCCGATTTTTGATGACCAAGGGGTTTTGGGCGATCTGTGGTTATTAAACGATCGGGAATATATTTTTAACGAACTAGAGATTCGCTTATTACAGCAGGTTGCTAATCAATGCGCGATCGCAATTCGCCAAGCCCGACTTTACCAAGCTTCGCTGGCTCAAGTTGAGGAATTAGAAAAACTCAATTTTCTCAAAGATGATTTTTTGAGTACGGTTTCTCATGAGTTACGCACCCCCGTATCCAACATGAAAATGGCAATTCAGATGTTGGAAGTGATTATGGAAGAAACCTGCAATTGGCGGGATGAAATCGCTAATAAAAGTGCGGAGAGACACCCAGGTTATTGCTATTTTGAGCTGTTAAATAATGAGTGTGACCGAGAGATTAATCTGATTAACGATCTACTCCACTTACAGCAACTCAATGCAGAGGCGCATCCTTTAGAAAAAACAGCGATTCATCTACAAGACTGGATTCCCCATATCGTAGAACCTTTTGAACAGCGAACCCACAAACACAAGCAAATCTTACAAGTAGAGATTCCCGAAGAACTGCCGATTCTAATCTCCGATCCATTCTGTTTAGCACGCATCCTCACCGAGCTGCTGAATAATGCTTGTAAATATACTCCGCAAGGAGAAAAAATTAAGGTAGCTGTCCATGCTAAATCAGAAAAGCTTCAGCTCGAAGTGACTAATTCTGGAATCGAAATTCCTACAGATGAAATTCCCCGAATCTTTGATAAGTTCTACCGCATTCCAAGTAATGACCCGTGGAAGCATGGCGGAACTGGTCTAGGACTGGCATTGGTTCAAAAAATGGTAGCTTATTTAGGAGGAACAATTAAAGTGGAAAGCGAATCTAAAATCACCTGTTTTTTAGTTGAACTACCGATTTTTTGATTTTAGTAAAACTTGTTAGCAGACAATAAAGTAATTTGCAATAATTGTCAAGAAATCTAAAAATTTCATTGGGATTAAAAATACAATATTGATAAAACAGAAAGGAAGAATCAAGAGAAACTATGATGTTACAAAAAGAATAGAATTGCTATAGAGAATAAAAATAAAAAATTAAAACTTAGCTGTTTACCAATGAGCAATGACCAATCTGCGGCTAGTGTGCCAGAAGAAAGCGTCGGTCGTATTTTACAGCGGGGGGGTGAAGAACTGGCATTGGAGAAAGTGAGCGATCGCTTCACGGTTCGCCCCACTACCCCCGACGCTGCATCTGAGGAGTTGGCGCAAACGATTCCCGCCCAAGCACACCAGGAAATCCCCGGTAGAAGCGGGATGACTCCTCCCCTACAAGAATTCATTGTTGACCCATCCCAGCGAGACGAAGCCATGCAGGCGGCAAGAGAATCTGAGGATGTCGCCTTTGCAAGTCATGTCTATAAACTTAAAGAGAATCCGCAAACGTTAGTTTACCTAACGGAGCAGGTGACTATTCAGTTTGCCCCATCGGTGGATGAAGAAACCCAAAGAGCGATCGCATCCTTATTTGGCTTACAATTGCTGCGACCCGTTAGCGGTATTCCCAACACCTTCGTCTTCGAGGTCAGTCCGCAAGCACGGGAAAATCCCATTAAAATTGCCAACCGCTTAATGGGGCGAAAAGAGGTACTTACCGCCGAACCCAATATCGTTGTTCGACAAGAAAAGCACTACCGACCCAAAGATTCCCTCTATCCCAAGCAATGGTATCTCAACAACCTTGGCGGATCTCAGATAGCAGCCGGTTCTCACATTTCAGTTGAGAAAGCCTGGGATATCACCAAAGGCATCCGTTCCATCGTTGTCGCAGTGGCAGATGATGGCTTTGACCTCAACCACCCAGATTTTCAGGGAACCGGCAAAATTGTTGCTCCTAAAGACTTCAAAGAACAAGACTTCTTGCCGCTACCTGGAGACGACAATGAAAACCACGGAACCGCCTGTGCTGGGGTTGCAGTCGCAGAAGAAACCGGCACCGGCATTGTAGGAGTCGCCCCAGGCTGTGCCCTGATGCCCCTCCGCACCACCGGCTATCTAGATGACGAAACCATCGAACAACTCTTTGACTGGGCTACCAACAACGGTGCTGCGGTCATTTCCTGTAGCTGGGGGCCAGCAGCCGTCTACTTTCCCCTGTCCCTGCGGCAACGCGCCGCCCTAACTCGTGCCGCGACCCAAGGACGAGACGGTAAAGGATGTGTCATCGTCTTTGCTGCCGGGAATGCAAATCGTCCCATCAGTGGCACGATTAACGAGCAGGGATGGCCTAATAACCTGTTAAAAGGCCCTACCCAGTGGCTAGGCGGTTTCACCGTTCATCCAGATGCGATCGCAGTTTCTGCTTGTACCAGCCTCAACAAAAAATCTGTCTACAGTAACTGGGGAACCAACGTCTCTGTCTGTGCCCCCAGCAACAATGCCCCGCCGGGAATGTGGTTTGAACAAACCGGCTATGTCAGTACCGCCCCCGAAGTCAGAGCATTGCTGCCTGGATTGGGCATCTTTACCACTGACCGACTCGGAGCCGCTGGCTACGACAGCAGCAACTTCACCAGTGACTTTGGCGGCACCTCTAGTGCTTGTCCCGTGGTCGCAGGCGTCGCTGCCCTCATTCTGTCAGCTAATCCCGATTTAACTGCAACAGAAGTTAGGCAAATTCTGCAACAAACCGCTGACAAAGTCGTTGACCCCGACCCCGACCCCCAATTGACTTTTCGATTGGGCAGTTACGATGCAAACGGTTTCTCGCAGTGGTTCGGCTATGGCAAAGTCAACGCTTTTAAAGCTGTTCAAGCTGCCCAGCAGCAGCGCGTCCAACCCTCCCAAGCCTCCCAAGCCTTGCACGGACGCAATGACAACCTCGTCCCCATTCCCGACTACACCTCCCAAGGCGTTACCAGCGCAATTAACGTAACTTACGCCAGTCCTTTACGAGATATCCAAGTCAGCGTCAACATTCAACACCAGTTTTTGGGGGATATCGAAGTTAGCGTGAGGAGTCCTAACGGAATTACGGTGCTGTTGCAAGGTCGCACTCTGGGTTCTACAACTCAATTGCAAGCCACCTACACGCTGCAAAATACACCCGCACTCCAGCAACTTCTCAACAAACCCGTAGCAGGCATCTGGCAGTTGTGGGTCGTGGATTATGCCCAGATGGATACAGGAACTTTGAACAGCTGGGAATTAACCTTGGGCATCTGAGTAGGGGCACAGCAGTGCCCCTACTCAGTCTTTTATCGGCAATCAGAGTATGTTGCTGGATAGATAGAAATAGCGGTAATGGTCGTGAGTAATGAGCCGTCTCCCATTACTGATTCCCTAAAAGCTCTTGTTTGCGAATGAATGAGAATTTCTATAGAAAGGTTAAAACGATGACTGAGCGCCCGATACTTCATTTAAAGGGGGAGCAGTAGAGAGCGTATCCGCCTCTTCTACTTCGCATCCATCTATCTGTTTAAGCGCCGCTTCTAAATCGGCGGTTAGTTTTTTCGCACTTTGTTTTGGCGTATTGCTGCAATAATTCGCGACTGAGATCGGCTCACCAATGTTAACTTTGATACCGCATCCCCAATGCGGCACCGGGCTGCCGTAACGGACGCTAATCGGCACAATTTTGACATCCAATTCTGGTTGGCTGGATTCCACTTGCAAGGCAATGCGCGCCAAACCCGTCTTGAGGGGGTGAACTTGCGTATCCTGGTAGATGCCGCCTTCCGGGAAGATGACTAGCACTTCTCCCTGGCGGAGAACTTCGACGCCATGACGAAAAGTGCCAACTCCCGGATTTCGGGTATCTACTGGGAACCCTCCCATGCGGCTGATAAACCAGCCTTGCCACCCTTTCATTTCATCCGCTGACACCATAAACCGCAGGTCACGACCCGTCACAGGTTGTCCAGCCGCATGAGGCACGACAAACGCATCCCAGCGAGAGCGATGGGTAGGAGCTAGGATCACCGGCCCGGTAGCGGGGATATTTTCTTGTCCGGTGACTTCGGCTTTACCAAAGTAAAAGGGAATGACAAGATATTTTGTCACCTTATAGCCTAAGGAAGCTAGCCAAGGTAAAACACGGGAAGTAACAGGAACTACCTTGACAGGTTTTGGTGTCTCTATCGTTTGTTCAGAGGGGTCGGGCTGAGTCATCACGAATAAAACTTCTCACAGCATCCATAATTCCAGCTTATGTATGATTACGGCATCTGTCTTCTAGTAGAAGGACAGTTCTCATGCTGTCATTAGCAGAGTAAAAGTAAACATAAATAAGAGCAATTTTTTTGTTTTGCCTTTTGCCTTTTTACTTTTGACTTTTTAAGCGCCGCTGGGCAAACCAAGATTGCAGATGTTGGCGGCAGGCAGACTCTAAGATACCACTTATGACCGGCAAGCGGTGGTTAGAGCAAGCGCTATCTGGAATATTGGCAACGGTACGAATCGCGCCAGTTTTTGGATCGTCCACACCGTAAACGAGAAGTCGCAGACGTGCTAGCGCGATCGCACCAGCGCACATGGGGCAAGGTTCTAAGGTGACGTAGAGCGTGCATTCGTTAAGGTGCCAGTCCTGCATTGCTTGCCCAGCAGCTCTAAGAGCTAAAATTTCGGCGTGGGCAGTCGGGTCTTTGTCACGTTCTTTGCGATTTTCACCCTCTGCAATCAAGTTATTATCTGCACTAACAATTACTGCTCCCACTGGTACTTCTCCAGCATCACCCGCCTTCTCGGCAAGTTCCAGCGCTTGAATCATCCATTGTCGGTGAACTAGGTAAGCAGAGTCCTCAATTTCCGGTGGCGGAATTTCAATAGCCATGCGCTTGTGCCCGTACCGACTATACAAACGAAATTCACCTGTATTGGCTGATTCTAGCCTTGAACGGCGGGTTGAGCCAGTAGGGGGTCTAATTGTCCTCCTGTATTCAGTTGATAGAGGTCATCGCTCCCACCAATGTGCTGCTCATTGATGAAAATCTGCGGCACGCTTCGACGCCCGTTGGCACGTTCAGCCATCTTCGCTCTGGCTGCTTCATCACCATCAATTTTATACTCAGTAAAGTTGACGCCCTTCCACCAGAGCAACATCTTGGCTCTGATGCAAAAGGGGCAAGTTTGCCAAGTATAAATTTCAACGTTGGCTTTGTTGCGTTCTGGATGACGCCCTAGGATTGGATTAAGAAAGTCAAACATTTTAGGATTTTTAAATTTTCTAGATTTGGATATGTGTTTAGCTGTCGGCATTCAGCAACGCGCCTTCGTTTAATTTGCCAAGCCCAGGCCTGAGTACCTCTGTTTAAACTAGATCGTTTTTTCAAACAAGACAACAACCACAATATATTAATAAGTTTAGTAAACTAAAAAAATAATTTTATTAATTATAACTTTTTATAGTTTACTTCGTGAAAGGTTGTATGCGTTTAGCCTTACGAGTATTTTGTTCCAATAAATACAAAGTTTTTTGAAAATTATGCTAAGGCGAAAAAAATAAGGTTAAAAGGGAGATTTGATAAAATTTTTGATTGTTGAGGATAAAAGCCAGCGAATACTTTTCGACCTGTTTCAAGAAAGAAATATCTAAACTTAATTAAAGCGGTCCTTAAGGATTCGACAAAGGCGAGATTTCTGAGTTTGAGGGAGAAGCTGGGGATTTGAACCGCTAGCATCTCACAACTCAAATAGGATTGTTCTAGATCGGTTGATTTTTTGTGCTGGCTGCTGGAATTAATTCTCTAAGAGACATGAGGCAAAGGGGTTCGTAGGCACGAACATAGCTAGCTTTTCAGTGATAGAGCGAAGATTTTTGACTAACTAGCGTTGGCAATGCGACGGATCGGGTTAACCTTTGAGGAAATACCATTCTGTTTTAAGGCACCCTTGGCAGCAGATTTCAGATTTTTTTTATAAGTTAATTGCTGTCTTGTCCGGGTTTGGCAGGAAAGTTGATAAAGAATGTTAATGCCTTCAACCCTTTATTTGGTGAGAATTTTTAGCTAGCTGGTTTTTTTATTACAAAATACAATTGTTTCATTGCTTAAAAAGCTATCTGTAAAGCCCTAGTCGTTTACTCAGATGCGATTCAATCGCCACATCTATGCTTACTGCCTACCACATTACCCAGCAAACGGTTCCGCTTCGTTCAATTAAAATTTAAAATAATTAATAAGAATGGTTAATTCTATTAAAGAAACTAATGATGTGTTCTCTATGCTCCACCCTTACGCTTTACCACTCCATCAAGCAATTGATCGCAACCCTCTGACGGTAACTCCTGACACGCTAGCCACAGAAGCGATCGCATTGATGAGTCGGGCGCGGGCTAGCTGTGTCATCGTGGTAAATGAGCAGGTAACAGCGGAAAAACCAACACAACTAGCGAAACAAACCCCCATCGGGATTTTTACAGAACGGGATTTGGTTCGAGTCACGGCTCTAGGTAGAGACATTAAAGGTGTAGCGATCGCTGCACTAATGAACCAGCCGCTGATTACCCTGAACGAATCCCAAGTACAAGATATTCAAACCATCAGCCGACTATTTTACCACCATCAGATTCGCCATCTGTTGATTGTAGAGGATGAATCCGGTCAACTGGTCGGAATCATGACGCCAACCAGTCTGATGCCAGTCGTTAGCGATCGCCATAACCCAAAACCGGAAAACTTGTTCGGCTATTCAAACTTAGAATTGTCTAAGCGGGAAACTCGTGACCGATTGCTGGCATCAGACTGCACCGACATGATTTCCACTCATACTCCGGAAGGTGTTTACCTCTACGTTTCACCTGTATGCAGTATTTTACTGGGATATAAGCCGGATGAACTTCTGGGACGCTCGGTGCTTGAATTTTGCCACCCGCAAGATTTAGTCCTGATAGAGGAATTTGCTCAGAATGACACGGTTGCTTTAAGAGAACATCCAACTCAACTAAATTTTCAAGAAATCAACACAGTTAGCTACCGAATTCGTCATCGGCAAGGTTATTACATTTGGTTTAAAACTACGCTCCGAACTATCCGCCATCCGGATACGGGAGCAGTGCAAGAAATCATCGCTGTTTCGTGCGATATTAGCCAACGCCAGCAAGCAGAAGCTGAGTTAAGAGAAAGTCAAGAAAAATATAAAATTCTTTTTCAATGCTTCCCAATTGGCATTTCCATTACCGATAATAACGGCAATATTGTTGAAGCCAACCAAGCTTCAGAAAGAATTCTAAAGTTATCTATTGAAAACCATAAAAATAGAAGGTGCGACAGCAAAGAATGGCGAATCGTTCGACCGGATGGTAGCTCGATGCCACCGGAAGAATTTGCTAGCGTTCGGGCGTTAAAAGAAAATCAAGTGATTGAAAATCGAGAAATCGGGATTGTAAATGACCAGGATGAAATCACCTGGCTTAACGTCACTGCAATTCCCATTCCTCTCAAAGATTATGGCGTTGCGATCGCTTACATTGAGATTACAGAGCGTAAAACCGCAGAGGAAAAAGTTGAGAAATCGCTTTCTCTGCTGCGCGCCACGCTTGAATCAACTGCTGACGGCATTGTTGCAGTCAGCCTAGAAGGAGATATTGTCAGCTACAATCAGAAGTTTCTTCAGATGTGGGAGGTTCCCGAAGACCTAATCGGCTCGCCTCGCGCTAACGAACAAATCCTCTTTCTTAAAGACCAGTTGAAAGAGCCGGAAGCCTTTCTAAAGCTGGTTTGGGAACTTTCCAGGCAACCAGAAGCTAAGGCATACGACATTCTGGAATTAAAAAATGGGAAAATCTTTGAGCGCTACTCCACACCGTACCGACTCGGCGAACAAATCATTGGCAGGGTTTGGAGTTTTCTTGACATTACAGAACGGACGCGAACTGAGGAGGCATTACGCTCTTCTATTGAGCGAGAGCGCTTGCTGGGAAGAATACAAGGGCGCATCCGCCAATCGTTGCATTTAAACGAAATCCTTAACACAGCGGTTGCAGAGGTGCGAAACTTTCTGCCAGCCGAACGAGTTGCTCTTTATCGGCTCGATGCTCGCGGTGCCTGCTTTGTTGTCGAATCTGTCGCACCCGGTTGTGAATCGATTCTGGATGTCTCGCTGTATGACCCCTGCTTTGAGGCGGAATATATCCAAAAATTTCAAACCACCGGGTATGTGTCAGCGGTGGATGATATTTACCAAGCGGATCTGCCTGCGAGTTACGTGAAGTTACTCGCAGGGGCAGGAATTCGGGCAAATTTGATGGTGCCAATCTTGATTCGGGAACAGGGAGGTAACCGAGAAGCGAATAATGAATCGAATAGCAACAGTCCCGCCCCACTCCGTCCCTCTTTATCCAATCCAGCCGCCAAAATTCATTTGTGGGGCATACTCTGCGTCCATCAATGCTCTGGATCTCGTCACTGGGAGCCTTATGAAATTAAGTTGTTGCAACAATTGTCCGTCGGGTTAGCGATCGCAATTCAGCAGTCTTCCCTCTTCAAACAGCTGGAGGAAGCCAACCGGGAGTTGCAGTGCATCGCTTCTCTGGATGGCTTAACTCAGGTGGCAAATCGGCGCAGGTTTGACGAATATCTTGCCCAAGAGTGGCGGCGGCTGGGACGAGAACAAGCGCCAATATCGCTAATTTTCTGCGATATCGACTGTTTTAAAATTTACAACGATACCTACGGTCATCAAGCTGGAGATAGCTGTTTGCGACAGGTTGCTGGTGCGATTCGGTTGATGCTGAAGCGCTCAAACGATTTAGTTGCTCGTTATGGAGGCGAGGAGTTTGCCTTAATTTTGCCCAACACTCCCTCTGCGGGTGCCAGTTACATCGCCGAGTCGATCCGCTCAATGGTGAAAAGCTTAGAGATTGTCCACGTCCACTCTCCAGTTAGCCCCTACGTCACGCTGAGTCTGGGTGTTGCCAGCATAGTTCCCAGTTTAACGTCTTCACCGGCAGCACTGATTGCAGCAGCCGATGAAGCGCTATATCAAGCGAAAAAAGAGGGACGCGATCGCGTCAAGGGATACTGCTAGACGCAGCTCTTCGCGTTAGAGTACACCAAAATCATTGAGAGCATCGCCCCGTCCTACAAACTGAGAATCTCTAACTTTGATTTTTTAACCTTTTAGATTTAAGGATCTCTGTTGCCGCTTCCGCCGGAACCGGGGGACTAAACAGATAACCCTGCAAACCATCACACTGAACTGAGTACAAAAAATCCAATTGTTCTACTGTTTCAACACCCTCAGCAATCACTTTTAAATTGAGTCCGTGACCCAGTGCCATGACTGCCTTAATAATCGCAGCATCATGAGTATTCGTCATGAGATCGCGAATAAATGAGCGGTCAATTTTTAGCGTATTGAGCGGAAAGTGTTTTAGATAGCTCAGTGAAGAATAACCCGTCCCAAAATCATCCATTGAAATGTGAATTTCCAGTTCCTGCAACTTCTGCAACACAGAAATTGTCCATTCCACATCTTGCATTGCAATGCTCTCAGTAATTTCGAGTTCCAGATAACGAGGTTCCAACTCAGTTTCAGCTAGAATTTGCTCAACAACTTTTACTAAAGTGGGTTGCTGAACTTGACGACCTGAAAGATTCACGGCAATCCGGATTGGCGGCACTCCAAGTGATTGCCAAAGACGATTTTGCCTGCAAGCTGTCCGCAAAACCCATTCTCCAATCGGAGAGATCAAACCCGTTTCTTCTGCCAGAGGAATAAATTGATAAGGAGGAATTAAGCCTAGTTCGGGAGATTGCCAGCGAATCAGCGCTTCCATGCCCACGATTTGACCTGTTTTTAAGTCTACCTGCGGCTGGTAGTGCAACAGAAATTCCTCACGCTCTAAGGCTTTGTAAAGTCGGTTTTCTAATTTCAGCCGTTCCAGTGCTTTTGCCCCTAGGGCTGGTGTATATAGCTGATAATTATTGCGCCCTTGTTGCTTGGCTCTGTACATCGCAGCATCGGCGTTTTTTAACAGCGTTTCTGCGTCTTCCCCATCATAAGGAGCTAAAGCAATCCCCAAACTCGCTTTGATGTGTAAAGAGGTATCGTGATAAGTCTCTACATCTTCAAAATGAAAAGGAACGTTTAGGGCACCCAGAATTCTTGTCGCAATCTTGGTAACATCGTCCAAACAAGTGATGGGGGAGAGCATAATGGTGAATTCATCCCCACCCCAACGGGCAACAATGTCGGTTTCTCGCAGGCAATCTGTGAGGCGTCGAGCCGCACATTGCAGCAGTAGATCGCCTACGGCATGACCGAGCGTGTCGTTAATCGTTTTGAAGCCATCCAGGTCGAGAAACACCACTGCCAGCATATCGCCGCAATTCAGATGAGTGCTTGCCAGCGCTAGAGAGAGCCGGTCATTGAATAACAGCCGGTTGGGCAAACCCGTTAAGAGGTCATGAGACGCCTGATGTCGGATTGTATCCTCTACTCGCCTTTGCATTACTGCCATGTAGAGGTGGATTCCCACCGATTGAGCCAGCTTGAGTTCTTCTTGTGTCCACTCTTTAGCCTGTCCTTGGGTGATTTCTCGCCATGCTTCAAATGACTGGCGGGGGCGGACATTCCGTTCGTCGGGATTCTGACGACCTGCCCATAGGGTTTCTGTATTCATCTCATGCCGGAAGATGGTAAGACACCCCACGCATTGCTGATGATAACTGAGAGGCACGATCAGAATAGAGCGAATAGGCGTTGTCTCAAAAGCAGGGACTGCATATTTTAGTTGTGGTTCTTGATATAAATCGGGGATGGTGTAGAGAAAATTTTGACTTTTAAAATTTGATATTTCCCTAGCTACTCCGTAGCTGTTATGCGAAGACTCAAGGAAATGATTTTGAGGATTAAATTCCGACTGTAAAAACCAAGAGTCAGAAGCGTGATTAATGAGATTCTGATGACTGAAATCTTGATGGTTATCTTTGGATTTGTTTTCAGAAGGACTGTCTGGGATACCGACGCTGTTCGGTTTCCCGGAGATAATTTGTTGCCAAAAGGGAGTTTCTTCAATCCAAGCTTGGAGTGGCTGCTCGCCAGTCGTATAAAGTTGAGCAGGCTGACCTGTTGTATCTGCTGTAATGTACAATCTGCCAGCAGCACCGTGTAAGGCGCTAACGGTTTCTTCTAAAACGGTCTGCCGAATTTCTGAAATTTTTAGCGGAGAGTGGAGTAGACTACTAATTTGGTTGATTGTTGATTCATGCTGAGCTTGTTCGCGTGCGGTTTGAAGAAGATTGGACTGCGCGATCGCAATCGACACCTGATCCACGAGCAGTTGAACAATTTGTAATTCTTGTTCGCTAAATTTGCGCCGGGATGCGTGGTGACACACCAACAACCCCCACAAGCTGTTTTGATGTAGGATTGGCACGGCGAGAGAAGCACTCACCCCCATCGTCGTCAGATATTCGACGTGGCAAGGATCGACTGGGGAATAGCGGATGTCTCTAGTTACTAAATTTTTGCCGGTTGATAGACAATCTAACTGTTCTTGAGTTTTCTGCCTAGAAATGACATCGACAATGACTCGCTGGCGGACTTTGACAAACAACTCACGAGCATTGGGCGGAATGTCCTCCGCTGGAAACCGCAGCCCCATCATAGAGGGTAAACAATCGCCATTTATAGATTCGGCAATTACTTCGCCACTGGCATCTGGGTGAAATCGGTAAATTTTGACCCGATCCATGTCTAAAAATGAGCGAATTTCCCGCGCTGTTGTCGCCAAAATCTCTTGTAGCTCTAAAGATTGGCGAATTCGGGTTGTAATTCGATTTAGCAAGCTTTCCCTATCGTAAGATCGGGTTGTCCCTGCCCTTCTTGCTTGCTGTAATGCCGGTATATTCTTTCGTCGAACCATTCAATTAAACCTGTCTAAAGAGAGAAATAGACCCCACAAATACCAGTATGAAGTGCTGCATCTATCTTGAGATATAAAGAAATAAATTTATAACTAAATAATTAAATGATGTTACGTCGAGAACTGAGTGTTACTTGCGTACCGTGCTTATGTTTTGCTAGTGTTCATGTCCACCTGAGTGCGATCGCACAGATGTTTTTTTAAGCAATGAATAGCGTAGCCCAAAAACTTGAAAGTCTCCTCCCCAGCTCTGGTATTGTGCCGTGGGAACAGATAGAAGCCACTCGAAAAGCACAAATCTCTCAAGCAATTGCACCAGGAACGACCCTTGATTGCATTGTTTCTCCCCGCACCGAGGAAGAACTCGCTCAGGTTATGGCTTATGCCTACCAGCATCGGTGGGGCATCTTACCCTGTGGCAGCGCTAGCAAACTAGGTTGGGGCGGATTAGTCGATGGGGTCAATTTGGTTGTCAGTACCGAACGTCTGAATCGCTTAATCGCTCATGCGGTTGGCGATTTAACCGTTACGGTCGAAGCAGGCATGAAATTTGCCGAACTGCAAAAGATTCTAGCGCAACAAGGTCAATTTTTCGCCCTCGATCCAGCCTATCCAAAAGACGCCACGGTTGGTGGTATTGTTGCGACTGCGGGGGGCGGTTCTTTGCGACAACGCTATGGTGGGGTGAGGGATATGCTACTGGGTCTTTCTTTCGTCCGCAGCGATGGTCAGATTGCCAAAGCTGGGGGTCGGGTGGTAAAAAATGTTGCCGGTTACGACATGATGAAGCTATTTACCGGCTCTTTTGGAACGTTAGGGATTATCAGTCAAGTGACGTTTCGGGTTTATCCCCTGCCTGAGGCATCTGCAACCGTAGTGCTGACTGGCACAGCCGAAAAAATTGCCGCAGCCACCAAAACTTTGCTCGCTTCAGCCTTAACGCCCACGGCTGTTGACCTGCTATCCACTCAAATTGTGGCTAGTTTAGGGTTAGGGGAGGGCATTGGTGCGATCGCTCGCTTTCAAAGTGTATCGCCGAGCGTGAAGGAACAGTGCGCTCGATGGTTGGAAGTGGGGCAACATCTCGGTTTACAGGGTGTCTTGTATTCAGATGCCGATGAGGCTGAGTTATGGCAGAAGTTACAAGAACAAATGTGGGCATCCCACACAGAGGCAGCGATCGCTTGCAAAATAGGAGTATTACCAACTGCCGCCGCGACCATTTTGGCTCATCTGCAAATCCACGTCCCATCGGTGATGTGTCTGATCCATGCTGGAAGTGGGTTGGGACTATTGCGGTGCAATAGTGACGTTGTAGAAACAACAGCGATCGCGTTTTTACAACAGATGCGATCGCTCTGTGAATCTCACGGCGGGTTTCTGACAATTCTAGAAGCGCCGATTTTCTTGAAGCAGCAACTAGATGTCTGGGGTTATACCGGCAACGCCCTGGATTTAATGCAGAAAATCAAAACGCAATTTGATCCAGAAAATATTTTAAGTCCAAGTCGGTTTATCGGTGGAATGTGAACAAAGCGCTTTCATCGCAGAAAACACCGTCTAAAAAGTAGGGAAGATTACACTCATCCATGCAAACATCAGAAAATTCTTTAACAAATTTAGATGACTCAAACCCGATTAATATTAACGGATTTGATAACGATCATCCCCCCAATCCCAAGTTAATTGATAGCTGCGTTCACTGCGGTTTTTGTCTATCTACTTGTCCCAGCTATCGGGTGATTGGCAAAGAGATGGATTCTCCTAGAGGCAGAATTTATCTCATGGATGCTATCAATAAAGGTGAGATTTCTCTAAATACTGCAACAGTACAGCATTTTGACTCTTGTTTAGGATGTCTTGCCTGTGTCACAACCTGTCCTTCTGGCGTGCAGTATGACAAGTTAATTACTGCCATGCGTCCCCAAATTGAACGCAATTATTCGCGCAGTTTGCCAGACAAGTTGTATCGAAAACTAATTTTTTCCCTATTTCCTTATCCTAATCGGTTGCGGGTTTTGCTAGCGCCTCTGATGGTCTATCAGAAATTAGGCTTGCAGAAATTAGTTCGTTCGACTGGATTACTCCAACGCCTTTCTCCCCGCTTAGCAGCGATGGAATCAAATCTGCAAGAAATTACTCCCAGAACCTTTGTAGATACCCTACCAGAGGTGATTTCGGCTGAGGGTGAGAAACGCTATCGAGTGGGCGTTATTTTGGGCTGCGTGCAACGTCTATTCTTCTCAAAGGTCAATGAAGCAACGGTACGGGTATTAACTGCCAATGGCTGTGAAGTCGTGATTCCAAAGGCTCAGGGGTGTTGTGCTGCATTGCCACATCACCAAGGACAGGAAGAACAAGCAAAAGCGATCGCGCGCCAAATGATTGATAGTTTTGAAGGTACAAACGTTGATGCCATCATCATCAATGCTGCTGGTTGCGGTCATACTCTAAAAGAATACGGACACCTGCTACAAGATGACTCCGATTATCGAGAGAAAGCTGTAAAATTTGCCGCTAAAGTAAAAGACGCTCAAGAGTTTCTATACGAAGCCGGAATAACGGCGAAACTTTCCCCAATTTCCGATCAACCATTGACTTTGGTTTATCAAGATGCCTGTCATTTATTACACGGGCAAAAAATTAGCGTACAACCGCGCCAATTATTGCGACAAATTCCAGGCGTTCAACTTCGGGAACCGATTGATGCAGCGTTATGTTGTGGCAGTGCTGGGGTTTACAATATGCTGCAACCTGAAGTTGCTGGAGAATTGGGTAAGCAAAAAGTTGAAAATCTTCTGAATACGGGTGCTGAACTAATTGCTTCTGCAAATCCTGGCTGTACGATCCAAATTAGCAAGCATTTAGAACTTCAAGAGAAGGCAATTCCGATCATGCATCCGGTAGAGTTGTTGGATTTGTCAATTCGAGGAGTGAAACTGCACGAGTAGGGTAATAGTAGCGGCATTTATGCGAGCGCTTATGGTACATACACCTCCTCAAACCTTGACTCTAGAGGAGTTTCTGAAGCTGCCAGAAACTAAGCCAGCCAGCGAATACATCAAGGGTCAAAGCATCCAAAAGCCAATGCCGCAAGGGAAGCACAGCAAGTTACAGGGAAAGCTAGTCACTGTTATTAATGAGGTGGTCGAGGCTAAGCGAATTGCCCTAGCTTTTCCGGAATTGCGGTGTACCTTCGGCGGACGGTCAATCGTGCCAGATGTGGCGGTGTTTGCTTGGGATAGAATCCCTCTTGATGAAAATGGGGATATTGCCAATGTATTTCAGGCTGCTCCAGATTGGACAATTGAAGTTCTCTCTCCAGAACAAAGTCAAACCAAAGTAACCGGAAATATCCTGCACTGCCTCAAACACGGTAGCAAATTAGGCTGGCTACTCGATCCAGACGAACGCTCCGTGCTAGTTTATCCTCGCGGACAGCAACCGGAATTGTTGCCGGAAGCATTCGACGTGCTACCTGTTCCAGACTTGTTAACAGAACTGCGGCTAACGGTAGGGGATGTGTTTGGATGGTTAAGAATGGGAGGATGAACAGGAAAGACGAAGATTGAGCAACGATAACGGTTTGCAGTTGAGTCCAATACAGACCCAACCTCCAGCCCCTTCCCTATAGAGTGAAGGAGAGCCATCTTCAAGGCTCCTTCGAGCTTCTAAGACGAGTTTGGGGAGTCAACCCCTGTAATTAATAAATTTAAAGCTACTTGCTCAGAATCTGGTTAGGGAAAAGTTGAGTTAAAAATCTCCCTACCTTGGATGTCGGTTTTAGGACGCATTTACCGACAACTTGTCAAAAATATTTTAGGCGATCGCCTCTAAACTCTCTAGCTCACCGAGTCAGCGCTCGGAGGGCATTTGACTTTTGTATACTACTTTATGAGTTTCATTAATTTTGTGCATGACTTCTAATACACCCTTAATTCAATTTTTTGAAGGGATTCCTGAAGAAATCGGTAACGTCAGCTTACGGCGGAATCGCAGTTCTGGAGTCCGCACGGTATTGATGACATTTAACGAGCTGAAAGCCATAGAAAAATTCAACAGCTTTAAAAATAAGTTTTCTAATGGGCTGCGATTAACGGATGAAGAAGGTGAAATAAGCGTTGAGCCTTCTTCTGTAAAATTTGTTTTCAGCGGACCAGAAGGGGATGATTTTCAGCGGTTGGACTGCGAATTTGAAATTCAGCGAGAAGACCACTGGGAGAGATTTATGCGGTTTATGAATCGCTATGCTGAGGTCAATGGTATGGCTTACAGCGACACGAAAAAAACCCCCGATAGCGAGGCAACCAGAGAAGCATGAAAGTAGCCATTACAGGAGCAACTGGATTTGTCGGCTCTCGTCTGGTAGAACGACTACACGCTCAAGGAAATCAAATCTTGGTTTTCAGTCGTAACCCTGCGAAAGCGAAGCAAGTCTTTCCTGCCAACACCTATCCCAATCTCGAAATCATTGCATATACACCCACTGAATCAGGCTCCTGGCAACAGTCCATTGCTGGATGCGATGCTGTGGTGAATCTATCGGGAGAACCGATTGCGGAAAAACGCTGGACTCCAGAACAAAAGCAGACGATCCTAAATAGCCGAAAGCTAGGGACGAAAAAAATTGTAGAAGCGATTAATCAAGCGAATTCTAAGCCCGCTGTCTTAGTTAATTCTTCTGCAATTGGCTACTACGGCACCAGCGAAACGGCTGCCTTTGATGAAACTAGCTCAGCCGGTAATGATTTTCTCAGCACTGTCTGTAAAGAATGGGAAACAGAAGCCCAAAAAGTCAAAGACAGTGGCACGCGACTAGTAATTGTGCGAACTGGAATTGTCTTAGGAATGGGAGGGGCACTTGCCAAAATGCTTCCCCCCTTCAAAATGTTTGCTGGTGGCCCCATTGGTTCAGGGCGTCAGTGGTTCTCCTGGATTCACCGGGACGATTTAGTGAATTTAATTCTATTTGCACTCAGCCACCCAGAAATTGAAGGTGTTCTAAACGGTACAGCTCCGAATCCAGTCCGGATGAACGAATTGGCTCAAACTTTGGGAGAAGTTTTAAATCGACCCTCCTGGCTACCAGTTCCCAGCTTTGTTTTAGAAGGTCTCTTAGGAGATGGTGCCCAAGTCGTTTTGGAAGGGCAACAAGTTCTTCCAAAACGCACCTTGTCCCAAAGATTTGAATATCAGTATTCAACCCTAAAACCAGCGCTGACAGAAATTGTGAAGGAATAGACAATTCGGTAAAAGGTAATTGTTATGAGTGTTGAGTTATGAGTTTTGAATGAATACCTCATCACTCATCACTCTACCTATTACCGATTATTCTTCCTTCAACTTTCAACCTTTAAACCTTCAACCGGCAGGCTGTCACCTTCAACCTTCAAATTTTCAACTGGCAAACTGTCATCATCCTGCACCCGCTGTAGTTTAGCTCCCAGCTGCCGTAGTTTATCCTCCAGCTTTTCGTAACCCCGATCTAGATGCTGCAATCCTCGAATGATTGTTTTTCCTTCTGCCGCCAGCGATGCCAAAACCAACGCCGCCGAAGCACGCAAATCAGTAGCTAGTACAGGTGCCCCCGATAACATTGGCACACCCCGCACAATTGCATGATTGCCTTTCACGCGAATATCTGCACCCATGCGATTCAACTCTGCCACATGACGCAATCGGTTTTCAAAAACCGTTTCGCTAATCACGCTGTCCCCTTCACTGAGGGTCAGCAATGCCATAAATTGTGCCTGCATATCCGTGGGGAATCCAGGATATGGCAATGTTTCAATATCTGTTGCCGTGTGTGTTTGTCCTCCGATAATCCGCAGGCAGTCGGGCGCTTCTTCGAGTACCGTCGCTCCAATTTCCCGCAGCTTGGCAATCACAGCCGTGAGATGGTCTGGAATAATTGGGGACAGACTTAGTTCTGAATGGGTAATTGCTCCTGCAACGAGCAATGTCCCCGCCTCAATCCGGTCGGGAATGATGCTGTAATCTACAGAATGTAAGCTGGGAACACCAGAAATCACAATTGTATTGGTACCTGCACCGCGAATCTTGGCTCCCATTGCAATGCAGAAATTAGCGAGATCCACGACTTCTGGTTCTTGGGCGGCGTTTTCTAGGATTGTTTCTCCCTCTGCTAGGGTTGCCGCCATCATCAGTGTCTCTGTCGCACCAACACTGGGATAGTCCAGATAAATTTTGGCTCCCTTTAATCTTCGATTGCTGCCAGTTACATGGGCATTGACCATCCCATGATCAATTTGGACATCTGCCCCCATGTCCCGCAAACCTCGGACGTGAAGATCGACGGGTCTGGCACCGATAGCACAACCGCCAGGTAGTGGCACTTTTGCTACACCCAGCCGCGCCAGCATCGGTCCAACGATAAAGAAACTAGCTCGTAGCTGAGAAACTAACTCGTAGGGCGCTTTTGATTGCCCAATGTGGCTAGCGTTGATGTCGAGAATGTCGCCATTCCATTCCAGCTTCAGGTCTAGGGACGACAGAATTTGACCCATACGCTTGACATCGACAAGCGAGGGAACGTTACGGATTCTGCAATCTTCAGGACACAGCAAGGCTCCTGCCATGATCGCTAGTGCCGCGTTCTTTGCGCCGCTAATCTTGACGTGCCCTTGCAAGGAAGCTCTACCCCAAATGTGCAAAACGGACTTGTCTTCTTCGGGCAGAGAGTAAGTATCGGTCAGGCTGAGAGGGGGGTTAATAGGTCTGTCCTCCAAATTTCACGGAATAGGGTGGCTTTTTTTTAAATTTGGTTTTGATTCTACAGGAAAGATTTTAAATGTCTAGATTAGCAATCCCGCTTCATTGTCAGTCGATGAAGCATTGTACCTTGTATCGGTTCGCTTTTCCGGATAAAAGGTATTGACAAATTCTAGGATTTGTTGCAAGATAGTAAATCGGTGGTATAAATCAAGACGTCAGCGGAACTGGCGGAATTGGCAGACGCGCTAGATTCAGGTTCTAGTGTTCGCAAGGACTTCCGGGTTCAAGTCCCGGGTTCCGCATTTTTAGGACTGAGGTATCAGGACTGAGGACTGAGTAGAAAAAAGTGGCGATCGAGATAGGGTAGTCAGACGCTAATGTAGTTAGACGCTAATAAAGAATTTCGTCACTTAGTAACACTCAGAACTCAATCCTTTGCCAGATTGGGAAAAAGTTCTTTCTTGGCTTTTGACACTTTCTCAGTCCTACAGTCCTCAGTCCTCAGTCCTAATTCTTGTTGATGTTGACGAGTCTCCAGAATCCTCTGGTCAAGCAAATTCGTAAGTTACACCGCTCGAAAGAACGGCGGGAGCAGCAAATATTTTTGTTGGAAGGAACCCATTTGCTGGAGGAAGCTTGTGCGGCTGATTATCCCTTAGAAACCGTATGCTGTACGCCCCAATGGGAAGAACGTCACCAGCAATTGTGGGAGCAAGCTTGTAATCAATGTCAAAGGGCTGAAGTGGTGAGCGAGGAAGTTCTGAAAGCGATCGCTACCACGATTCAACCCGATGGTGTCATCGCTACGGCACCCCGGATGAGCCGCCAGGTGTCCCCATTGCCAGTTACGGGTTTGGGGCTAATTTTGGAAACCGTGCAAGATCCGGGCAACCTCGGCACGATGATTCGTACTGCCGCCGCTGCGGGTGCGGATTGGTTGTGTGTCAGTGAAGATAGCGTGGATCTGGACAATCCGAAGGTGCTGCGAGCCTCTGCTGGACAATGGTTTCGGCTACCGATGCGGATCAGTTCCGATTTGACCGCAGATATCTCTCAGTGTCGGGAACGAGGAATGCAAGTCGTGGCAACTGTGCCTAGTGCGACTTTAACCTACTGGGAGGTAGACTTACGCCGTCCCACGCTGATTTTGATGGGCAATGAAGGTGCTGGATTGTCTTCAGAGTTAGTTTCACTGGCACAGGTGCAAGTGACCATCCCCCTGAGTCCAGGAGTCGAGTCGCTAAACGTAGCTGTAGCAGCTGCTTTGATGTTGTACGAAGTAAAGCGTCAGAATGGCAAAAGTTAGGAAGTAGGCGCTAATCAGTAGTTATGGGTCAACAATGGTTAGGCTTTTTTTCGCTTTTCCCAATCAATCACTCATTCTCCGATGATTTAGTCTTTTTCTGCATATATTCCTCAATGTCAGCAGCGGCTTGTTCTAGCTCATCTGCTTCAGTCAATTCTTTTTGATGATTACCGCTGTCCGAGTCTGACTGGGATCGAGCCGTCTGATTGTCCGGCAATTCCAATAAATCCTGCAATTGCTCAAGCGATTCGCTAAATGCTTTATCAGCGGCGCGACGATGGTCTTGGTCACTCTGATTCATTACGCTGGTTCCACAAACACTGCTTTTGATGGCAGGGCACCCTAGTAATTAACAGCGATCGCTCAATTCGAGCGATCGCTGGATTTCTTTTAGTTTCTAAGATATAACACGCCGCTGAAGGGATGACTCATTCGTAATTTTTTTAGAGAAAATTGTAAGGAGAACAACTTGCACTCTTTCACTCCACAACCGATTGGGGACTTGCGCTCACCGTTGGTCAAGCTGAAAATGAGGAGGGCATCGTCGTCTAGGGGAGAGTAACGTGACTCAAGGATTTGATTACGATTTAGTGATTATTGGAGCCGGTGTCGGCGGACATGGCGCTGCCCTACACGCCGTTTCCTGCGGTCTCAAAACCGCCATTGTGGAAGCAGCCGATATGGGCGGCACCTGCGTGAATCGGGGCTGCATTCCTTCTAAAGCTTTGTTGGCAGCATCCGGTCGAGTGCGAGAGTTACGCAATGCCCACCATCTGAAATCGCTGGGGATTCAAGTTGCAGGCGTTGAGTTTGACCGACAAGCAATCGCAGACCATGCGAACAACCTTGTCTCCAAGCTTCGCGGCGATTTGACAAACAGTTTGAAACGGCTGGACGTTGAAATTCTCCAAGGTCGGGGGAAAATTGCGGGACCGCAAAAAGTCACCATCAGCACGGGATCGGGTGAAAAAACCGTTACGGCAAAAGACATTATCATTGCATCTGGGTCAATTCCTTGGGTTCCACCAGGAATTGAAATTGATGGCAAAACTGTTTTTACCAGCGATGACGGCGTGAGATTGGAGTCGCTACCTTCCTGGATTGCGATTATTGGCAGCGGTTACATTGGTCTAGAATTTTCAGATGTTTACACCGCATTAGGCGCTGAAGTCACCATGATTGAAGCGTTACCCCAGCTGATGCCTGGGTTTGACCGGGACATTGCCACGATTGCCGAAAGAGTGCTGATTAAGCCGCGTGACATTGAAACGAAAGTAGGCACGTTGGCGAAGAGTGTTAAACCGGGTTCTCCCGTGGTCATTGAGCTAGCCGACGCCAAAACGAAAGAAGTTGTGGACGTGCTAGAAGTAGACGCTTGCTTGGTTGCTACAGGTCGCATTCCGGATACTAAGGACTTGGGGCTGGATGCTATCGGCGTTGAGACAAATAGAGGCTTTATCCCCGTCGATGACCGGATGGCAGTCTTGTCAAGTGGCGAACCCGTGCCCCACCTGTGGGCAATTGGAGATGCGACGGGCAAGATGCAGCTGGCTCATGCGGCGTCGGCTCAAGGCGTTGTGGCGGTAGAGAATATCTGCGGGCGTCACCGTTTGATCGATTATCACAGCATCCCCGCCGCCGCCTTTACTCACCCAGAAATTAGCTTTGTCGGCAAGACGGAACTGGCGGCGAAAGAAATGGGGAAAGAGGAGGGATTTGAAGTTGCAGTGGCGAAGAGTTATTTCAAAGGAAACTCGAAAGCGATCGCAGAAGGGGAAGCCGACGGGATGGCAAAAGTCATCTACCGCAAAGATACAGGCGAAGTGCTGGGCGTCCACATCATCGGAATGCATGCAGCGGATTTGATTCACGAAGCCGCAAACGCGATCGCTCAACGCAATTCTGTCCAGACTCTGGCATATTTTGTCCACGCACATCCTACCCTCTCAGAAGTATTGGATGAAGCTTACAAACGGGCTGTAGGTTCTCATTAGGGAGAAGAGTCATTCGTGATTTGTCATTCGTCGATTGCTGGTGACGAATGACGAATCACCGTTGACAAATGACCCCTACTAAGCCCCCATTCCCCATGAATAATTGTGCCAAACTAGGAAATATGCAAATTCGCCGCCGTCCTCCAAATCCATCGATTGCCATCAGCACTTTACGCTATCAGGTTGCCGTACCTGATGCCAAACCCCGCCACATTCTGGAGGAAATTGTCTGGCAAAAAGAAACGGAAGTTGACCAGATGCGAGAACGCCTGCCCTTAGTGGAGTTGCGGCGTCAAGTGCAGTCTGCACCTGCACCTCGTGATTTTATCGGTGCTTTGCGGCAAGGGAAGACAAAACCTGCCTTGATTGCAGAAGTCAAAAAGGCTTCTCCCAGTAAAGGTGTGATTCGGGAAGATTTCGACCCAGTGGCGATCGCGACTGCTTACCAGCAAGGAGGAGCCAGCTGTTTATCAGTCTTGACCGATCGAAAATTTTTTCAAGGGAGTTTTGAAAATCTGACGGCTGTTCGCGCTGCCCTAGACTTGCCCGTTTTATGTAAGGATTTTCTAATCTATCCTTACCAAATTTATCTCGCCCGACGCCACGGAGCCGATGCCGTTCTCTTGATTGCAGCAATTCTGAGCGATCAAGACCTCCAATACTTTGTCAAAATTACTAATGCTTTAGGGATGACACCGCTGATTGAGGTGCATACTCTGGACGAATTAGACCGAGTATTATCCTTAGAAGGCGTTACCCTAGTTGGTATAAATAATCGCAATCTGGAAGATTTTTCCGTAGACTTGCAAACAACCTGCCAGATTTTAGCGGCGCGAGGTAGCGAGTTGCGCGATCGGGCGATCGCTGTCGTTAGCGAATCGGGTCTGCACACGCCATCTGACCTTCGCTTAGTTGTGCAAGCGGGTGCTGATGCGGTGCTGATTGGTGAGTCCTTGGTGAAACAGTCCGACCCTGCTGTTGGCATCGCCAAGCTGTTTTCCTAGAATGAAAACCCTTTTGCAGGATAAAGGAGGGAGGAGGAAGGATGAAAGATTGAATAAAGAACTTTTTCATTCCCCCTTCCGCCTTCATCCTTGCCCAATATCTTGACCCCTATAGGTAAATTAGGTTTCATGGAGCCAATTCCTCTTCCCTCTCGTATCCACTACGAATTACTCCTGCAAGTGTTGGAACGCCACACCTCGTTCGCCGTTAGTCAAAAACCGGCAGTGCGGGAGCAAGTTCACCAGCTGATCGGTACTCTCCGCAAAGCAATGGCTCAACAGAAGCAACTCGAACAAACTTGCGAACGAGCAAATTTACCAATTGATTACCGTTGGTCTCTGAATAACATTGCCTTCGATCAACCACCTTCGCCAGATATTGTCACCGGACACCGAGAACCCAAGGTATAAAAGGTATTGAGATTAGAAAGGGTGTGGGGCGAAGCCAGAATTGTTAAATACCTGAATTCTGTGCCTAGATGCTGGCACTGATGCTTCGTCCTCAATACAGAAAAATCGCCGGAAAGCCCTAAAATTAGGGTCAATGCTTTCTACTTACTTAAGTGATAAACAGTGATAAACGCTCCGAGAACTGCTAACTGCTAACTCATCACTCGGAAATGCGAGATGGCTGTTGGATGCTCCAAGACCGTTATTGACTTCTGGGAGGTTCGGAGTGACTGAACCAGATTCAGCCGATCGTTTTTGGTTAAATTCAAAGGAAGCTTCAGCAGACGCAGAGGCAAAGGATGCTCTTGCTACTCCACAGCCTCATCCCAGCAAATTACCCTCGTTAGAAGACTCACAAGGGCAATGCTGTGAACTGGAGCCTCCAGAACCGCTGGAATTGGCGCGATCGCCTTCGCAAGAACAGCAGCAGTTAGCTCGCATTCATCAGTTAGAGCAGGCGTTGGAGGAATCCCAGGCTTGTGTCAGTGAGTTGAGGCTCCAACTAAGCGAGCAACATCTTTTAGAAACTCAGCTAGCATCGACAGAGGAAGCCGCGAATCTTCAACAGCGGGCGCTCGATCAATTCAAGCAACAGCTGTTCGAGCAGCAGCAAGCGCTAGAGAATCATCAATCGCAAGCGGTTCTCAAAGAGGAAACGGTTCAAGAATTGTTAGCGACGATTGAAACTTTAGCTGAGGCGCAGCAAGGAGAAGTAGGACGTTTGCGAAGGCAGCTAGCTCAGAGCCGTCAGACTAGCCAAAACAGTCAAACGCTGCTGGAACAAGAGCTAGCGAACCGACAAACAGCCTTAGAAGCACAGCAACAACGAGTGCAGGAGCTAGAATTTCAAATTCTGGAAGCTCGAACTGTAGTGAGGCGTTTGGAGGTGCAGGCGCTAGAGCAAGAGCAGCAAATGCAGGCGCTTTATAGTCGATGTAGCGATCGCGCTACAGTTATCAATCAGCTAGAAGATCAACTCCAAGAAGCCAACGAAACTTTGGAAGAACAGCAACAACTGTTGGCAAACCTTTCCGAGACTGAAGACTTGGTTGGTGAACAGGATGCAACCATTCAAGCTCTCCACGGACAGATTAAAGACCTAGAAAACCAGCTAGACAAGCAAGCTAAAATTCAGGCTCGATTACAACAAGCTTGCCACGACTTGGCAGAGTCGCGCGATCGCTATCAAGCCCAGACAACCGAATTAGAAACTCACACTGCGACGCTGCAAGAGCAAATTCTCAGGCAAGCCCAGCAAGCAAATGAGTACGAAGCCGCCATCCAGTATTGGAAAGACCGTTGCAATGCTAGCCTTCGCAGCGCTCAAAAACTGAAGGATTTCTTGCAACGAGTGCTAGCAGATAGCCCTGAGGATCTGGAAGAACTGCTGATGGCAATAGAACCCCCAACGACGGCTGAGATTCCTCAGCCAATCAACCGAACTCCTTTACCGTCCCCTCAACCTAACAAACATTTACAGGTAGACCTTCCCGCTTTTTTAAGGAAAATTCCACCGGAGAAATTAGAGTAAAGATTTGGCTTTTTGTCAATGTTTTAGTAGTTATTAACTCCTTACTTGTCAGTACTAGCTCGTAAAGAGACTGTAAACCGATTACCCACTACTGACTATCGATTACTCAATTACTCCGAAAAGCTAAAAAGCTGATTGCTAATTGGTGAATGGATTGGAAAAGATATGCGATTCTGGAGTATGCGCTCTTCAAGTTTAAGGACAGATCGATGGACGATAAGTTAATGTTGATGATTCCCGGCCCAACACCAGTGCCGGAACAGGTATTACTCGCCTTAGCCAAGCATCCATTTGGGCACCGCAGCAGTGAATTTAGCAAACTGATGGCTGAGGTGACGCAAAACCTGAAATGGTTGCACCAAACCGAGAATGACGTGCTGATGTTAACTGCCAGTGGCACGGGGGCGATGGAAGCTGGCATCATTAACTTCCTGAGTCCAGGCGATCGCGTTTTGGTTGGCTGTAATGGCAAATTTGGCGATCGCTGGGCAGAACTTAGCCAAGCTTTTGGTCTGAATGTTGATACGGTAAAAGCTGAGTGGGGTCAAGCCCTCGACCCAGAACAATTCCGGGAAAAACTCGAAGCCGATACAGATAAACAAATCAAAGCGGTCATTGTCACCCATAGCGAGACATCCACTGGCGTTCTCAACGACCTGGAAACGATCAATCGTCATGTTAAAGCCCACGGTGAAGCTTTAATGATCGTTGACGCTGTTACCAGCTTGGGAGCGGTGAATCTGCCGATTGATGAATGGGGCATTGATGTGGTGGGGTCTGGCTCCCAAAAAGGTTACATGATTCCCCCAGGACTCGCGTTTGTCTCTGTCAGCCCGAAAGCTTGGGAAGCTTACAAAACGGCTAAGTTGCCCCGCTACTACTTGGATTTGGGCAAGTACCGCAAAGATGCCGCCAAAAACACCACTCCCTTTACCCCTCCGGTGAACTTATTTGTGGGGCTGCACGTTGCCCTGAAAATGATGAAAGCTGAGGGTTTGGAGTCGATTTTTGCCCGTCACCAGCGGCTGATGACTGCCACCCGCGACGCGATGAATGCGCTCTCGTTGCCGCTGTTTGCGCCTGAAGGGGCAGGCAGTCCGGCGATTACCGCTGTGGCACCGACTGGGGTGGATTCAGAACAAATCCGTAGCGTGATGAAAAAGCGGTTCGACATTGTCCTGGCTGGCGGACAAGACCATCTCAAAGGAAAAATCTTCCGGATTGGTCACTTGGGTTTTGTGAGCGATCGCGATATCCTCGCTGCCGTTGCTGCTCTGGAAGCGACACTGCGAGAAGTCGGATACGAAGGCTTTACTCCCGGAGCTGGTGTTGCCGCTGCCGCTAGGGTATTTAGCACCCACTAGCGCTATCTCTTAGGGGTTTGGAGCGTTGCAGGCATTTTATATTGCAGTCTTATTTGAGTGGTGAGATGCCAGCGGTTTAGATCCCGGACTTCTAAGAAGTCCGGGATTTCGCCTTTAGTCCGATCTGATTTGTCAGTCAGCCCATTGCGATCGCGCTCTCTCTAACTCAAGCGCTCCCATTCTGATTATTATTGGAGTCGGTGCTAATTCAGGGGCTGGGGATTCGGTATCATTAGTAAAGATTGTTACCTTTTAACTTGGCGATCTCTCCATGCAAAAAACCAAGTTGATCAGTCAACTTCTTGTTGGCGGGCTGCTGTCCTTTGTCTTGGCGACTCTGGGCAATCAAGCTGTACAGGCACGGCGTACGGTCTCTCTCCCAGAGACTAAATGCGTGAGTACTGGCCCTGGTCGTTGGCGTCCTTATAAGTCAGATGTTGCTGTGGGTAGAGCCGTCTACACCAGCCGTCTCAGTCTGGCCCCAGGCAATGCTTTTGTGTCGATGACCTGTAGAATCATGCCGGAGGGTTATGACACTTACTTCCAAACTCTGAATTTGGAATATGGAATGCGGGATAACGACAGCGGTAGTCCTCCCACCACGGTCAATATTTATTTAGATGGACAGCGTAAGCATTCTCGCACGATTGCTCCTGGGCAGAAAGATTCCTTGTCATTTGATGTTACTAATGTCAATAATGTGGCGATAGAAACGATCTGTTCTAACAGGTCGCAATATTGCGGTCGCGTTTATTTCTTCCAAGCGGCGCTGGTGCCTTTCCCTCCACCTCCCGATGAGAGCAAGTAGGGAAATGTGCCCGATTTGAGCGGAAAGCGATCGCTTAGCACTTATCTGAGTGTCGTCACAAGGAAGGCTCAGTTGCCGGACTCTCCGTGGGGCTAGGGCTTTCACTCGGACTCTGAATCGGGCTAGGGCTTTCAGTGGGACTAGGACTCTCGGTGGGGCTTTCGCTGGGGCTGGGAGACGGTGTTTGTTCGTTCTGTTTTTGCTCGGCTTGTGCAGCTAATTGGCGTAACCGATCTTGCCAATACCGGATTTGGGGAAGTCCAGGGTCGTTTGCAGCAGCAATAACGTCTTGCCAACGACCTTGCTCGAAAGCTCTTTGGGCATCCTTATATATCCCTTCTGCAACTGACCAATTCAGGGGCCACTCTTGTAGCGCTTCCCTCGCTTGTCCGAAAGCAGGACTGTTAGCAGGAATGGATCTAACGAGAGCGATCGCGCCGCCTAAATCTCCTGCCTGAAATTTTTCTGTTGCTTGTGCGATAATCTCCCGTCCTCGATCGACGACAGGTTTCGGCGTTTCTGGAGAAGGTTTGGGAGTTGTTGTGGGAGAAGGCTTGGTAGGCGTTGAGGCCGATGAGCCACAATCGATATATTTTCTAAATACCCATCCCTTGAGCGGCGAACTAATCGGCACCCAACCATTTCGTGCAGTGCCGGTAACAGATAAAATCGTCCCTTGTTTGACGCTACCTACTACCGAAGCGTTAGGACTAGAACGTACATTTAATGGCCCATCCGAAACTTTGCAAGTCTCTTGTACTTTGTCTACCACTTCATTCGGATTGCTCTTAGACCCTCCATTACTCTTGGGTTGGGATTGATAAAGAGCAATAGCCCCCCCTACCGCAAATACCAAAATAGCTACCCCGATCCCCATCGCTAGGGGAAATTTATTAGACGAGGGAGCAACAACAGGAGGATTGTACTCGTGACTGATTGGTTTTGGAGTAGGTTGTGCTGTTGGTTGTGGAGGAACGACTGCAAAGGTTTTCTGTTCAGACGGTGGAGTTGGGGGCGGAGGCGGAGCGGATGTGTACTCGATGGGTGGATATCCAACCCCCACTCCTGGCTGTCCACCCCCATAGATTAGCTGTTGCAAGTTTTGTAGTGCTTCTGTTGCTGACTGATAGCGGTCTTTGAAGTGGTAGCGGGTCATTTTTGTTAAAACACCTGCTAACCCTGGACTGACCGCCACTAGATGCTGCCAGAGAATCTCGCCTGTCTGGGGATCTTCGTGCAATTGCAGTGGCATTAGCCCCGTCAGCGCCTGGATGCCAATCATACCCAAAGCATAAATATCGCTATTGGGGCGGGGTCTCCCTTGCGCTTGTTCGGTTGGCATATAGCCGGGAGTGCCAATGGCAACGGTGGCACTGGCTTGTGCTTGATTGATGAGTGTTTGAGTTCGCAGTAGCTTGACTGCGCCAAAGTCAACTAAAACTAGCTTGCTATCTGAGTTGCGTCGGATTAAGTTGTCTGGTTTGATGTCGCGGTGGATGACGCCGTTGTAGTGGACAAATTCCAAAACGCTTAAGACTTGTTGCAGCATCTGGATGACTTGACCTTCTTCCCAACGATAACTGGGTGAGAGTTCGGCGCTGAGGGGATGCCCATCGATGAACTCTTGTACCAAGTAAAATTCTTGGTTTTCTTCAAAGTTGGCTAATAATCTAGGAATTTGGTCGTGATTTCCCAGTTGTTCTAGAGTTTCGGCTTCGCTAGTGAATAACCGTCTAGCCGTTTCCAAAAAATGAGGGTCGCTACTAGCAGGCTTGAGGTGCTTGACAACACAAGTTGGGGCACCAGGACGGCGGGTGTCTTTGGCGATGTAGGTTTTTCCGAATCCACCGGCACCTAAGGCTTGGACAACTTGGTAACGCTGGTCTAATAAACGCCCGATCATGGTGCGACCTGCCGAAAAAAGAATGTACGCTCAATATTAATACCACTCGGATAAACCCAACGAATCCGCAGAGTTTGTCAAAGATTTCACTAATTTTTTCAGATTGGGGTGTGAAGGGTTCAGGAAGCTTGCCTGTAAACACCGATAATTCACTGCTGATTTCCACCCAGAGAAGTAGCTAAATTTTGCGGAGGGATTGCGATCATTGTGAATATTGAGCATCAAGCGGAGCTTTTATCAGGCTTCAGATAGAATTTTAGGGTATTATTTTCATTTGCTAAAAAATATTCATTGGAAGTGGTCGAAATATCGGCGATGGCGACGAAAGGCACAGCAGGAGTTAGGCGTGCAGCGAGAGGGGCTGTTGGAAGAATCTACGATGGATTTGAACTACATCGTGTTGATTATTGGTTCCTGCGCGATCGCTACTTTGGGATTGTTAACTAACAGTGCGGCTGTCATTATTGGTGCGATGATCGTTGCCCCGTTGATGTTCCCTATTCGCGGATTAGCCTTTGCCGCTTTAGAAGGCGACGTGATTCTGTTTCGCAAAGGGTTGGTTGCGGTCGTCGTGGGGACGTGTCTGGCGATTGTTTTAGCGATGCTTCTGGGTTCCTTTGTCGGACTCCCAGAATTTGGCAGCGAAGTGCTGTCTCGCTCTAGACCGACTCTACTCGATTTGGGAATTGCTGTGGTCGCTGGAGGCATTAGTGGCTTTGCGAAAGTGCAGCCCAAAATTTCTGGGACTTTGGCGGGGACTGCGATCGCTGTCGCACTGATGCCCCCGATTTGCGTCATCGGGTTGGGGATTGCCCAAGCGAATTGGTCGCTGAGTCAAGGTGCAGCGCTGCTGTACATGACGAACTTGCTGGGGATTACCCTTGCCTGTATGCTGACTTTTTTATTGTCCGGCTACACCCCTCTAGCGAAAGCAAGGAAAGCCCTAAGTTGGACGCTTGCCTTGACGGCGATTCTTTTGATTCCTTTAGGGATCAGTTTTGTAGAATTACTCCGGCAAGCCCGACTAGAAGCGAGTTTGAAGCAGGCGCTACTGAAGAATACGATTACTTTTCAGCGAGTAGAACTGGTTAAAACTGAGTCCAACTGGTTAACAAACCCCCCTAAAGTTTATCTTACTGTTCGCGCTGAGCAAGTTTTAACTCCTAAACAAGTGCGATTGTTGGAAGAATTTGTTGCCAAAAAGATGGGTCAACCTTTTACCTTGATTTTTCAAGTTAGTCAAGTCGAAACTGTACAGCGAGAAACTCCAGTCTCGTCACCATCTTCACCTCAACCTTAAGTTTTTTCTATCACATTTTTTCAATTTTATAAGATAAGAATGATGCCAAAGTTCACAAATATTACCAGTTGGGAGCAAGCTGAATTGCTCATGCAACCAGCTTTCATCCGAATCATCGACCAGATTCGCAAACAGCTAGACCAATCAAACTGGAAGGGAACTTACCAAGATGTATTGATTTGGCCTGAAGGGACACCGGAGGAAACTAAAACCACTTTTACATTATTAAGAGAACAGCTTGCATCTGCTTCTCCAGAGGAAGCTGCGGAGATAGAACAAGCTTTAATGGCGATGCCTAATCCCTACCCTGGTTATCTCCTTTGTTTGAAGCATCAAGATCAGCAAGTTACTGTTGATTTATGGGAACTTTGTTATCAAGTCTGTTTTCGCAATTACGATCGAGCGAGCGCTCACCCCGAAAATCAGGAAATTGAAATTGATACTAGCTTAATTGAAGAGGACACTGGCGATGTAGACTGGAACCTCTTGGACGCTAAAGCGCGACAGCTAGTGGAGAAGGTGTTTGCGGACTTACCCGCTAGTTAAAAAGTCCGCACGTTAAAAGGCGAGGAAAGGACGCGATCGCGCATCAGCAAATCTATAAATCTATTTGTAACTGGAGATATTAAAAATACGTAATATTACTGAACTTAAACCAATTTTTGAGTGTTACTTTAGGCTCACGTAGATACAATGCCGTATCTTGAGCCAAAATTTACGAGCCGCAGTAACCATGAATAAAATGAAGTTGCTCCGTAAAATTGCTGCATCTGGCACAATATGTCTAGCTTTTGCAGGATTAGCTGGGCAACTAGCACAAGCACAACAGCGCACTACTTTCCTCTTTTCAAGTAGCTGTGTTCCGAGAGTAAGGATACGTAGCAGTTTACGGGATGTGTCTATAAATAGAGAAGTATTTACAGAAATATTTTATATACGGGACAATTCATTAATTAGCTGTCGAATTAGGCCCGCAGGCTCTGCACCCAGGTATAAAACTCTGCGTCTGGCATTTGGTAGTGACGATACTCTACAGGGTTATGAACCTGTAGAAGTAAAAGTGTATCTTGATGGAAATCTAGCCGCTTCTCGGTTGATTTCTCCGAGTGAAAAAGCCTTGTTGTTGCTAGATGTTAGTAAAGCAAGCAGTGTCGCCATAGAAATTCCCGACAATCATGATGGCTATAGTACTGGAGTTTCGTTAATTCAAGCCTTGCTTGAGCCTATTTCCTCATCTCCAGGTAGCAGAAGATAGTCATGATACTTAACCGACGCAAGTTTACTCGCATTGCACTTATAGGCGGGGCTTCTTTTGCAGCTAGTTCTGGTATTTTCTTCCCAAAACCATCTGAAGCATTTATCTTAGGCTTTCTGCTTAGGGGATTAACAGCTCGTGGAGTTTTTGGCAGTTTGGTACGCTTTGGTGCTGGTAGAGTAATTAGACGTGCATTATCCGGCGCATCTGGCCCTTCAGAAGAAGAACTTCTACAGATCCAACTAGCTGACAAAGATTTTATCGAACGCCGATTTACTCAAGACAAAACCCAAATTGCACAAGCTGAAACTACTATTTTCTGGGGTCAGCAAAAGCAAGATAAATGGGGGCCAAATGTCGGGTTTGGCTTTGTTCAGGAATATCAGGGTGAAATCAGCACCGCTAAAATTTCCGGTCCTACGATGACAGGAATTCACGTTGCTTCTCAATTTCTAGCGAAACAAGGACTTTCACCTAGTGAGGTAGCAGGATCGCTTATGCCAGTGCGATCGCAGTTTGATGATTGGGGAACGTGGGAAGGAGACAACGATCCATCTATCGGTGCAAGTTATGGTGTAGGGTTCACAAGCTACCGCACACTTTTAGGCGAAGTTACTTCTCGCTATGACCTCATCCAACCCGGTCGTGGTGGGCGTGGTGAAGTTCAGCTTATAGTTGAAGCTGGCGGTCAACCCCGCCGAGATATCACCGTTCAAGTTAAATTTGCTTGAGGAAATAGTGATGAAAAAGTCTATTTTTGGCTCTAGTGCAGTCATCCTTATAGCGGCTTCGTGTCTGTTGTTTGACGCTGGAGTAGGAGTTGCTAAATCCAGTATTCTTCCAAACGCAACCCATCCAGAATCCGAGTCGCTTAAAGACTCGAAGACTTTGCTAGATAAAAGACTTCCCAAAGCCTTGCCAAGATGGGTGAGTAGAGTGCCTGCAAGAAGTAGAGGTCAATGGCTAGATCAATCAAAGGGAATTTATCGTTCCAACAGAGGTAGTATTATTGGCCCTTATGGTTTGCTTGCGAATGATCCACGACGACATGCTTGGATAAGTTGGAAATTAAATGGGCAAAAAGTTCAAGCTCACCATTTAATAGAGAAGCGTTTTGCTCGTCTATTTGGGATGAATGAAAATGATATGCCTGCTGTACTCCTGACTAGAGGGCAGCATACCAGAAGGATTGGCAGCAATGGAATTCATGAGCGGATAAATAGATTTATCCGTCCTGGCAATAGGGTTGGTACCAGAAATTATAATGCGGCGCAAATTTTAAGAACCTATAGAAATGTATATAAAGGACAGGATGATTGGATTGATGCAATTGGGGCAATACTAAGACCCTAGTTTTGATTTAGGCATCTTTAATGGTTTCCTGTAGGCGATCGCTCCCGCATCAACTCCAGAAATAGCGATCGCTCACCCAGAAATTACACTACATAGTAGAAGCGATCGCATCCCCACAACCAAGCGCAATCGCTTTCTCAGAGCTTACACTACACAGTAGAAGCGATCGCATCCCTACAACCAAGCACGCTCACTCTCCCAGAAATTACACTACACAGTAGAAGTGATCGCGCCCTAAACGCCTTAACTATGAGTAAGCTACAAACAAAAATACCGACAGAAACTTGGGTTGTAGCAACTTGGGATGAATATATCCAGGCGATTGAAGATCCGCAACTAGAAAAAGCGAAAGGCTATTACCAAAATGGACAATTGAGGATAGAAATATCACCTATCGGTTCTGACCACGCCAGCGATCACACTATTATTATCTTTGCCGTTAACCTGTTCGCTACCGTCAAAGGCATTCCTATACATGGACGGGATAACTGTACATATAGAAAAATAGGCGTTCAAGAAAGTCAACCTGATGTGTCTTATTATATTGGCAAAAATGTCGATATAATTCCTTGGGGAACATCAATCATCAACTTAGACCAATATCCAGCGCCAGATTTAGTGATTGAAATTGCGAATACTTCACTATCTGATGATATCGGGCAAAAACGTCTACTATACGAAGATTTAGGAGTAGCGGAATATTGGGTAGTAGATGTTGTGAATATCAGAATTATTGCTTTTACCATCACCTCTGCTGGGGGAAGTCAAAGAATTACTGAGTCTCAGGTGTTGTCGGGATTAGCGATTTCGGTGCTAGTAGAAGCTTTGCAGCGCAGTCGCCAAGAAAATCAAAGCTTAGTGGGTGCTTGGTTATTATCCCAATTTCAGCAGTAACTATTGCCTGATATCCTTACTCAGAGCGATTTGCACAGTATGTTAGCTTCATATTGAATACCGGATTGAAGCTGATTAGTCTTATTTGATAAGATTTTCAAGTCAGAGAAACTAGCAGAAATGCTAGGTAAAAATTGAAACGATTAGCAACAATCACCATGCCTACATCTGCAATTGACGGCAATTTTGACGACAAGAGTGCAGCAGCTATCCAAGCGGCGCGGGAGGGGGTTGCTGTATGCGATCGCTCTCATTGGGGACGGATTCAAGTTTCCGAAGGCGATCGCATCCGATTTTTGCACAACCAGAGTACAAACGATTTCCAGCGACTCAAGCCAGGACAAGGCTGCGATACGGTTTTTGTCACATCAACAGCGCGAACGATTGACTTAACCACCGCCTATGTGATGGAAGATGCAGTCCTGCTGCTGGTTTCACCCAATCGGCGCGAGAAGCTGATGAAATGGCTAGACCAATACATTTTTTTCGCCGACAAGGTGCAGTTAACCGATGTAACTGATAATACTGCAAGCTTCAGCTTGATTGGGCCAGGGAGTGATGCCCTCTTAGAACAGTTGGGTGCGGGTGCCATGATTGGTCAACCTGATGGTTCTCATCAGCAATTGACGGTGGGGGATATCGAAGTGCGGGTAGCTGTGGGCAGCGGTTTGGCATCACCAGGATACACTCTGCTCCTCTCCGCTGCTGATAAGGAAACGCTGTGGAATACTCTAGCGGCATCTGGGGCAGTCCCGATGAGCGATCGCGTCTGGGAACATCTGCGAATCGAACAAGGACGCCCCGCACCTGACCTTGAGCTAACAGAGGATTACAATCCGCTAGAAGCAGGCTTGTGGCAAACAATCTCCTTTGAAAAAGGCTGTTACATCGGACAGGAGACGATTGCCCGTTTAAACACTTATAAAGGAGTCAAACAACACCTTTGGGGCGTCCGACTCAACGCACCCGCCGATCCAGGAAGTGTAATTTCTATCGGAGAAGAAAAAGTCGGCAAACTTACCAGCTATACTGAAACCGACCAAGGTTCCTTTGGACTCGGCTACGTCCGCACCAAAGCCGGTGGTGAAGGGCTGAAAGTACAAGTAGGAGAAAGCGAGGGTGAACTCGTCGCGGTGCCATTCGTGACACACGACTACGTTTAGGGGCAATACGCTACGAACGCTGGTGAAATTTGCCATAAAGCATTGCTGCAACAGGTTTTCCGCCCCGCAAATGTCGTTCTATCACTGTTGGCACTTCATCGGGATGAACCTGGTTGTACCACACTTCTTCTGGCATCACCAATACCATCGGGCCATTGCCACATTGTCCTAAACATTGGCTCCCTGTTACAGTGACGTCGGGAACTTCAGACGCCTGGAAAGCTGCCAAAACTTTAGCTGCACCCTGCTTGCGGCAGCTGCGGTTTTGGCAAATCAAAATACTTTTAGAGCAAGACAAGGTAAAGGTTGGAAAAATTTCCGCTTCTTTGGGTAAGAAGCCGAAGCCTACAACTCTAGGGTAGCTCAGGCAGATTCCCACCATAGGCAAGGCAATTGCACAACACGACGATGCTAGGTTAGCGGCAATTTTGGTATGGTGAGCGATCGCGGTAACTCCAAGCATCGTCAAGATAAACAACCAAATGCACTTTTAATCACCGCCTTCCCAAACGCTTGAACCCTAGCCTGACTAACTGCCGCTGGATCGCCGCCAGAAACTTCCAGACTGTTAGAATAACCCACCGAATCGCTTGGTGAAGCCAATTTCTCACCACTTGGACGCGGTGAGGCACCGTTGGCAGTCGCTGGAGATAGACGACTTGTCTGGTAATAGATGCCAAGCGTCCTTCTAGATTCAGACCAAAGCTAGAGACCGCAGCCGCACCCTTTCCCAACGTCACCATCTCTCCCAAATGCAAATAACGGAAGCGCCGTAAACGTCTGCCTGCGATCGCTGCCCAAATGTTACGGGCAGCACAATCTGCCTGTTGAAAAGCGGCTTGGGCGGTTGCGGGCACCCGTGCGCCACGGGGATTGTAAATCTCCGCCAAATCCCCCAAGGCAAACACTTCTGGATAGTCAACTAATTGTAAGGTAGGGCAAGAAATCAGTTGTCCCTGGGGATTATGCTGGCAATCGAGTTCGCGCACCCAATTGATCTGTTGGGTTCCAGCCGTCCAAAAGACCAAATCTACAGGCAAAGTATCCGTCTGACCATCCCGAACCAGGGTGATTTGGTCAGGTTCAATCTGGTTGATGCTCGTCTCTAGTTCCACCCGCACGCCACGAGCGGATAAAGCACGGCGAGCAGCAGCTTGAGTATGAGCGGAAAAGGTTTTAAGAATTTGATTGCCCCGGTCAATCAGCAGCACCTGCCCTCGTTTCAGTAGCCGGTCGGCTATTTTGCAAGCTAGTTCTACGCCATTGGGACCAGCGCCAGCGATCGCAATCTGCATTCGTTCCCGGTCGGAAATCTCAAACTCCCCTAGCTGTTGTTTAAGAAGCTCCGCATCCGCCAAACTGCGAAAGGTTTGGGCATAAGTGTCAGCTCCGGGAACGCCTCCCAAGTGCGTCTGTCCCCCTACTGCCAAAACTAGGTAGTCATAAGCGAGTACTTCACCCCCTTGAAGCTTTACATGGCGCGTTTTTAAATCAACCTCCTGAATAATCTCTTGACAGAACCGTATATCTGTGTTTTTTAACAACTTCTGATAAGAAGGAGCAATTTCCCACGCTTGCAGTTCGTCTGTCACCAGTTCGTACAGCAAGGGGGTAAAAAGAAAGCGATCTTTTTGCTCAACCAGAGTAATTTCGCATTTATTTGATTTCAGTAAGGAAAAACGGCGTAGGTACAAAGCAGTGTAAAGACCGCCAAAGCCCCCACCGAGAATGCAAATTCGGGTGGGAGTTGCGCTCCCACCCGAAGGATCAGAACTGACCTTTCTCTGATGCCTTGTGCCGTCTAGCTTGCCGTTCATATCATTACAGGGGTGGGTGTAAATAAGCTTGATATCGAAGACTAATGGCTAAAGCGATTAGCTATTGCGGCACTTTGGTTGTGGAGTGGGGTGCTATCAGTTGCGGAGCGATCGCTGGTTTTGATGACAATTGAACCGTTGTTTATCGTTGCGAATGCGACAATTTTTGGCAGTTTGAGAAGAGGAACAGGGTGGGCAAATTTGCATGGGCAAGGGTTAATTAATAGAGATGGCTATCATTACTGGTGTAGCACTGCCAATATTTATAATAATTTGCTAAACTGATGGCTCAGACTGATGACTGATATTGATTGTGTGTGGCGTTCTCCACCAACTGACTTAGCGCTATCGCGCAATGATGTTCATGTCTGGCGTGCTTCCCTCTACCAATCGGCATTTCACGTTCAGCATCTGCAACAAATCCTTTCTGAAGATGAGCAAATAAGAGCCGCACGTTTCCACTTTGAGCGGGACAGGAAGCGTTTCATCATTGGGCGAGGTCTGCTCAGGACAATTTTGGGTTGCTACTTAGAAATCAACCCGGTCGAGGTGCAATTTTGCTATGGCTCCCGTGGCAAGCCAGCATTAGCTGGAACGCACGGAGAAAGTAACCTTCGGTTTAATTTATCTCACTCTCAAGATATCTGCCTGTATGCAGTAACACGCGATCGCCAGATCGGTGTCGATGTTGAATACATTCGTTCTGTTGCCGAAGTTGAAACGATCGCTAAACGATTCTTTTCGGCGCGAGAAAATTCCGTGCTGCGTGCTTTGCCTGCACATCAGAAGCAGCAAGCATTTTTAAACGCCTGGACTCGCAAAGAAGCTTATCTAAAAGCAATTGGAGAAGGGCTGGCTCGACCTCTGGATCAAATTGAGGTAACGCTGGCTCCAGGGGAACCAGCGATGCTGCTAAGCATTGAAGGCGATCGCATTGAAAGCGAGCGCTGGTCACTCCAAGAATTGAAACCGGAACTCGACTACGTAGCCGCTCTTGCTGTGGAAGGAACTGGCACTTGCACCCGCTGCTGGCAATGGGATGCTAGCAATGGTTAGATAAAAACGACTAAATGCTGAGGGTAGGGAGGCGGTGAAAATTCTCACCGCCTCCCCTTTGCTTCCTTTCTAATCGGGTGAAAGTCCCTTCGATTCTAGCCATTCCCGATTAAACAGCCGTGACTGATAACGAGCGCCGCTATCGCAGAGGATGGTCACAATCGTATGACCTGGCCCCATCTGCTTGGCGAGTTCTACGGCTGCTCCTACATTGATTCCTGTGGAGCCACCCAGAAACAGTCCTTCCTCTCTTAAGAGTCTGTAGACAACCCGTACCGCTTCGGTGTCATCAATTTGGATAGCATCGTCTATCGGTACGCCTTCCATATTGGCAGTGACGCGGCTATTGCCAATTCCTTCTGTGATTGAGTTGCCCTCACTCTTCGTTTCACCCGTCTTGATATAACTGTAGAGGGCGCTGCCCATCGGGTCGGCTAAGACGGTTTTAACAGCAGGATTTTTTTCTTTCAGGTACATCGCTACACCCGCTAAGGTGCCGCCAGTTCCCGTGGCTGTAACCCAAGCATTAACTTTACCGTCCGTTTGTTCCCAGATTTCTTTTGCGGTAGTTTCGTAGTGCGCTTGTCGATTGGCTAAATTATCAAATTGATTCGCCCAAATCGCGTTTTCCATCTCAGACGCAATTTTGCCGGAGAGCCTGACATAGTTGTTGGGGTTGCTGTAAGGTACAGCTGGAACGGGACGAACTTCTGCGCCCAGCGTCCTCAAAGCATCCATCTTTTCCTGAGACTGGGTATCTGGGATGATAATCAGGCATTTGTAGCCCTTGGCGTTGCAAATATGAGCTAAACCGATGCCGGTGTTCCCAGCGGTTCCCTCAACGACTGTACCGCCAGGTTTGAGCAAACCTTTTTTTTCGGCGTCTTCAATGATATAAAGTGCTGCCCGGTCTTTCACAGAACCGCCTGGATTGAGAAATTCTGCTTTTCCCAGAATTTCACAACCTGTTTCATCGCTGAAGTTGTTTAAGCGGATGAGCGGTGTGTTGCCAACTGTCTCTACAAAACCCTTTTTGATATCCATTCTGAAATTACCTAAGTTCTTCCCTATAAAAATTTTGGCGTATCGCGGTAGTCCGACTCGACTTTTACCAAACTTTAGTCATGTTGAGGGAAAATCCAGGCAAAACGCGATCGCCATTTACCGTGTCGGGATTATCTATACATTCCACTTCTTGACCGGGACGATAGATATAAACTTGGCGGTTTTTCCGGTCAATCAACCAGCCTAGCTGGAATCCTGCCTCGCTCATGTATTCGAGCATTTTTTCTTGCAAAGGCTTTAAGTTGTCCGAAGCTGACCTCAGTTCAATCACAAAATCAGGGCAAATGGGGGCAAATTTTTGTTGTTGTTCTGGGGATAAAGCATTCCATCGTTCCAGTTTTATCCATGAAGCATCAGGCGACCTTTCTGCACCCGTTGATAGAATAAATCCCGTGCTGGAATCAAAACAGATACCTGTTTTATCTTGCTCTGCCCACATCCCTAACTGCAAAGCTATATTAAAGTTGCGGTTTCCTGTCTCTGAACCAGTTGGGGGCATGATGACTATTTCTCCAGTTTTATTCCGTTCAATGCGTAAGTCGCGGTTAATTTGACAAAATTCAAAAAACTGTTCGTCTGTCATTGGCATTGATGGCGGAATTCGCACAACTAGGGGAGAAGAAAGCATTCTGGATTTCCTCGATTCAGTTAGAGTGGGCAACGCCTACTCCAAAATTTTACTGTTGGCTCACTCAAACCAATGAAAATAGCCTGACGGACGATTAGCTTTCGACCCATCAGGCTATTGTTAATTATCTAGTGAGCGATCGCGCACAGCGATCGCTCACTTACCCACTCAAAACTATTTGTCCGGTTGGGGAGTCATCCGCAGGTAAGGTTTGATTTCCGTGTAACCTTTAGGAAATTTCTCTTTTAATACTTCGGGATCTTTCAGCGAAGGAACGATTACACAATCGTCTCCCTCTTTCCAGTTAACTGGAGTGGCTACGCTGTAGTGATCCGTCAGTTGCAGCGAATCGATTACCCGCAGCAATTCATCGAAGTTACGTCCGGTGCTGGGGGGGTAGGTGAAGGTGAGACGCAGTTTCTTCTGCGGATCGATGACGAAGACCGATCTAACCGTTACGGTGTTGGCGGCGTTGGGGTGGATCATGTCGTAAAGGTCAGAGACCTTCTTATCCGGATCTGCCAGAATTGGGTAGTTAAGACCAACACTCTGAGTTTCTTCGATATCACCAACCCACCCTTTGTGGGAGTCAACATCATCGACGCTAAGTGCGATCGCCTTCACGTTGCGCTTGTCAAATTCTGGCTTGAGACGAGCGACTTCGCCAAGTTCTGTGGTGCAAACGGGCGTAAAGTCTGCGGGGTGAGAAAATAGCACTACCCAGCTATCGCCAGCCCACTCATAAAAGTTGATTTGACCGTGTGTAGAATCCTGAGTGAAGTCGGGTACTTGGTCGCCTAATCTAAGAACCATATTGAATTTCCTGTGAACTACCTTGAGGAACGATCTTCTATATTGCCACAAAACCCCAGTTTCCCGGTCGGAGTTTAGCTCTTTATTAAGATTTGGGAAAACTAGCCAACTTCCAATTGTTCCAGAGTTGAGGTGGAGTGGGTACCGAGAGGTAATAAGATGAGAGGATAGAAAACAAAAATTAAACTAATAGTTGAGGACATGGTACCCTCAATCATGCTGTGTCAGGAGGATTTAAGTTTATGAAACGATTGGTTCGTCTGCTGACAGTGTTGGCTATGTTGGTGAGCTGCTTAGGATGGATGGGGCTGCCCAAAAGCGCTATTGCAGCCGATTTGACGGGTGTAGCACTGCACTCTTCATCAGTGTTGGCAGCAGTCGAGGCACCCCTCCGGAATCGGGCGGATGATAAGCTAGCCACCGAGTTCGGGAAAAAGATTGACTTGAACAACACCAATGTGCGAGCGTTTCGGCAATATCCAGGGCTGTACCCCACTCTGGCTCGCAAAGTTGTCGATAATGCACCTTACAAGAAAGTAGAAGATGTCCTGCAAATTCCAGGGCTAAGTGACGGTCAAAAAGAACGGCTTCAAGCGAACCTGGATAATTTCACGGTGACAGAAATAGAATCAAGCTTCGTGGAAGGTGGCGATCGCTATAACAACGGTTACTACTAAAGTGCTGAGTGCTATAGCCCTTTGAGCATAGACGTAGCGATTTGCTAATCGTGCTGAGTCGTGACTATCAAGGAAAAGATTTCGCAAGCCGGGTGAGCTAAACTCACCTTACACTCGGAATCTAGACCATAACAAGAACATTCGCCCCTAACGACTCATTTTCACCACCCACTCCTCAATGGAGTGGGTTATTTATTATGAGTGGAAGTATTAAGGAACTTATCATTGAACCCTATAAGCTCAGAATCTTTACCCCAGCAGGAAATACCTATCCACTTTGATGTCTTAGTAGTAGGCGCTGGTGCAGCCGGACTTTATGCAGCGCTTTGCCTGCCAGACTCGTATCAAGTTGGTTTGATTACAAAGGATACTCTGCCCCTTTCTGCCAGCGACTGGGCGCAAGGCGGCATCGCGGCTGCAATTGACCCGACAGACTCATCTTTGCTGCACATTGAGGACACAATGCGGGCAGGGGCGGGTTTGTGTGACAAAGAAGCCGTACAGTTTCTTGTAGAGGAGGCTGCATCCTGCATTGATTCGCTCGTGGATATGGGCGTTGCCTTTGACCGCAAAGGAACCTATCTCGCTTTGACCTTAGAGGCGGCTCATTCTCGTCCCCGCGTGCTTCATGCTGCCGATACGACGGGTCGCGCAATGGTGAGTACCTTAACCGAACAAGTGCTGCGTCGTCAGAATATCCAGATTATCTCTCAAGCATTTGCCCTAAGTCTGTGGCTCAATCCTGAAACTGGTGAGTGCCAGGGAATTTGCCTGGTTTACCAAAATCAGATTAGCTGGATAAGGGCGGGTGCGGTGGTGCTGGCGACAGGCGGCGGAGGTCAAGTATTTGCTCAAACGACAAATCCATCGGTCAGTACGGGAGATGGGGTAGCGATCGCGTGGCGTGCTGGGGCTATCCTGCGAGACTTAGAATTTGTCCAATTTCACCCTACAGCCCTCACCAAGCCGGGTGCGCCTCGTTTTTTGATTAGCGAAGCAGTCCGGGGGGAAGGCGCTCATCTGGTCGATTCCCAAGGACGACGATTTGCCTTTGATTACCATCCAGCGGGTGAACTCGCACCGAGAGATGTTGTCAGTCGAGCGATTTTTAGCCACTTGCAGCAAATCGCAGCCGACCCTGCCACAGGTCACGTTTTCTTAGATTTGCGCCCAATTCCCCAAGAAAAGATTCGCCACCGTTTCCCTAACATTATCCAGGTGTGTCAGCGGTGGGGAATTGATGTCTTTCACGAGCCAATTCCGGTTGCGCCAGCGGCTCATTACTGGATGGGAGGCGTCGCCAGCGATTTAATGAATCGCACCTCGATTCCCGGTTTATATGCGATTGGGGAAACAGCTAGTACTGGCGTTCACGGTGCCAATCGTCTCGCCAGTAATTCCCTCCTGGAATGTTTGGTGTTTGGTGCCCAACTGGCTCATTTAGAAAGCAGTCAGAAGCAAGAAGGAAAGACTCGAAAGGCTCAAACAGCAAGGATGCAGGATGAAACAATACAAGAAAAACCAGACAGTGGAAGCATGGGAGAACTTTCCCCTTTGACTCTCTCTCATCCCTCATCATTCATCTGCGATTCGACCGAACGAGACAAAATTGAAGCTTTACGGCAAGAGTTACCGCGCTTAGTGTGGCAAAGTGCTGGAATTTGTCGATCGCAAGAGGTTTTAGAGAATGCGATCGCTCAAATCGAAGTTTGGCAACAAGAATTTGCTGCTCTGTCTCTGAGTCAGTACCTGATGAATTTAATCCCCGGTCAGCGCGCTAGTTTCGACTTACCCGATGCCGACCAACAACTGCGAACTTGGGGAGAAACCCACAACTTATTAGATGTAGCGTATCTAATTCTCAAAAGTGCTGCTTTTCGTACAGAGAGTCGAGGCGGACACTACCGAACTGACTTCTCTCAAACCTCGCCAAGCTGGCAAGTTCACACCTTAGTTCAACATCAGCATTGGTGGAAATCTCCCCCTCTGCAAAACTAAACAGTTCTAAGAAAGAACAAACTTCTTTATCCTTGCCTTTTAACTTTTACTTGACCTTTACCTTTGCCTGGTTCAGCGCGTTCCTGCACCCGTTCCATCACCAGCCGGAGGGCCGTTATCTTTCGGTTGAAATGCTTTCCCTTCCCCGCCAGATTTTAGTAAATTCTGGGTCTCAGCAGCACTCCAGAAGCTGTTTGACGGGCTGTTGTTGGGAAGAGTGGGGTCGATTCTGGCAGACACCATCTGGGGGCTGAATAGTTGCAACCCAATCAGTAAAGTTGCTGTTCCTGTGAATCGAAAGTAATTACTCATAACACCCGTTACAGTTCCTAGACTTTTGGGAGTGCCACTTTTGGGAGTGCCAGTAATATCAGTATATCCACTGAAAACCTCAGTAGCCAGTACCTTTATCAAATCTTTTTCTTTACGTTCTCTTTATAAAAACTTGAGCTTCTACAAAGAATTTGTAAAGTTAGAATCTGTAGTAAGGTATGCTAAACAAAGCTGTGGAAGTTGTTCGAGTGATTTTCTGACAATAGCAGGCGTTTCTGTGTAGTGGTCAACTAAACGTTTATTTGTAAGTTTAGTATTCAGTATTTTCAACGATAGATCTGGCAATGAATCCGGAAAATTTTTATAAGCTTAATATTTCGTATTTTTATTTTCTCGAAAAAGTTATTATCAAATCAAAAATGATTTAGGCTCTTCCTTTGGTATTAATTGCTAAAAGTTTGATTGAAGCTTTCAAGACAGGTGTTATACCTTTCATTTTTGGAGACGACATATCAGATATCCCCAGGTCTTTTTTAAAGAGGGGCACTAGATGTATCCATTGCAGACATGAAGTAAAATCGTCAGGACTTACACATCTGTCACAAGCAATGGCGCGGCTATGCGTGCCGAGCGCCAAACAACTAGAGGACAAACATGGTTCTATCCTCAGCTCATGACGTATCCCAAAAAAGTAGGCGTATTCACACCAAACTCTATTAAGTGAATTATCAAGGCGAAAAGCACAAGGCAGCACTGGTAAAGACTGTGTTTAAGAAAGGGCAGTTTCAGCGCTGGGTGTAGAGGTTCCAGCGATCGCGCCTTTTCACGCTTAGGATGGCAGGGCAAACTGGGATATACCTACCAAAGCAAATAAACTCTTGAGAGTCGATGAGTTTATCCGAAGAACCTGTAAACGATAGCTGCTGTTCAAAATGGCAGCAGTTCATCAGATGTTTCAGTTAGAGGTTAAGTATCAGCGTTACCAAATCCAGCTCTAACAACCTAGATCGAGACTGGATTGGAGTTCGCTGTACAGGAAAGCGCAGCATAAATTATTCTCTTTTTACCTAAATTTGCTCTGATTTGGCACAGAAACCCGTCTAGTAATCGTTAAGACAAACATCAACACCAAAAGCTGGACTTGCCAAGGCAAAAAGAGCAAACATAGAATCAAACTGACAGATGCTGCTGATGCAGCAAGCATGGCAACTTCATCGTGAGAATTCTCAAAGATGACGAAGGCTGATGCTATCGAGATTGCTAAAGGGATTAAAAAAAGCAAGGACATATCCAAAACCTCTTGAAATCGAATATGCAGGCTACTTGTTGTCAAGTTGCCCTGTTTAGGGTCATTCCATCAAGCTATTACCATGTTTCCCTCCTCACCTCCTTTACACATCACCCTAATGGGTAAACTTTTCTTAGGAAAAATACAGGGGATCGTCTGAGGGATTAGTATAGATCGAATTTAAATTTTACGCCCTAAGTCGCCGTCAATTTATAAAAACAAATTTAAATAAGAACGATAACGGCTATCAAATATAGCATTGTTGCGACCAAAACCACTGATACTATTTTGGGCGAATTTCGTTTAAGCAGCAGCTACGCTGGAGAAATTCAACTAACTATAGCAATCCTATTTGAGTTGTGGAATGCCAGCCCTTCAGCTTCTCAACTTCTCTAAGAAGCCGGGGAGCAAGGCTTCACGAATCCTTGAAGACTGCTATAGGTAGCAGGGATAGGAAGGAGGGGAGTTTTTTCAGTCAATCAGGCGAGAAAGCTCAATCTGCACGCACTGCTTGAGAGATAAGCGATTTGGGTAGACAAAGTACAGATCAAGTAAATACAAAGCTAACAGAAGCGATCGCTTAGTGTGTCTCTCAGTCTCTCTTGACGTCTAGGCTGTACGTAGGTTTCAAGGTATTGCTTTATCTGGATTGACTGCAAGCATCCTTCAACCCCCTTGATAAGGACTCTCGGCTAATCGCTCCCCCAAAATGTAAAGTTTTGTAACAACTTTTTTGGTGGTGAGGGGTGTGACCCCTCAGTGGGGTATATTGAATTTAGTAGATGCACCCTGATGATCGACGCCCTCAAGTTTTTGTTGGGCGTTTTTTGTTTTTAGGGGAGTAGCGATCGCGCAGGCTATGGGCGGCTACTCGGTTCTTTGAAGCTGGTAGAAGCAGCTTCTGGTAGTAATGTCATTTTGTTGTGCAAATCGTCTGCAACAGTTCCTTAACCCCCGCAATGGACGCACCGCTACACTACCTACCAAGGTGGGTAAAGAGGAAGCCCTGATGTAGCCGCTAATAAAGTGAAGGGGGATAACGCGCGACAGCCAGAACGTTTGGCTTTTTGAGGAGCGATTGAGAAGTTTTATAACAATCTTTTATTAGGGGTGGGGGGTGTGACCCCTCAGTGAGGTATATTGAATTTAGTAGATGCACCCTGATGATCAACGCCCTCAAGTTTTTGTTGGGCGTTTTTTGTTTGACTTAATACTCGTAACCGCAAGTTAATTTCCCTCCGCGCTTGCGGGGAGGGGTTCCAGGAAGTTCAGCCCCAGAGTCTTCTCAAACGGCCAAAAGCAATAAGATACAGCTTGTAAAAATTTCTTTTGACTCTGTAAGCGCAAGGCAATGTGCGCTTACAGAGCTAGCTAGGAGAATAGGCGTTACCCACGCTCTCGATAATTAGCGGCGTCTGCCACCAGAACCAAACGATCCCCGACTACGACTGGGACGCGATCGCGATCCGCTGCCAAAACTGGGACTTCTATTCGCGCGGCTGGGAGTCGATCCGTTAGAGCGACGCAGCGTGCTGGAACCATAACCCGATCCAGTAGAACGGTTTCCGCTTTGCGGGACTCGACGAATGCTGGTCGGTTGACTGGATGAAGGCGATCTTAAGCGCCCAGTTGTCCGCAAGGTTTGACGATTTCTAACAGCTGGTGGCGGCGCTTGATAACGGGTTTGGTATTGCTGAACTGCTTGACTATAAGTGTTGCCGTATCCGCCGTAACCTCTCATAATTCCGCCCGGTTGATACACTGGCGGCATATAGTAACGCGGCGTAAACAACAAACTGCCTACGGCTTGACCTGCCAATGCTCCTGCAAAAGGTGCCCAGAAGCTTGACTGCTGACGCACGACCACGGTCTGGGGTTGACCTGTTTGAGGGTCGGGTCGCGTTTCAGTGACGTTGTGAACGTATTCAATTTTGAAGTCTTCTGGAATGTGCAGAGATGCCTGACCGTTAGCTGCTTTCACATAACCCTTCTGACCAGACTTAATTTCTTCGTCTGTCAGACGTGCCATTTGCAAATCTGTAGAGCGATAAACGGCGGGCGTGCCCGGAGGGGTATTGAGCAACATGAGGGTGTATTCCCCATTGGCATCATTGTAGGTTGCCTGCTGGACTGGATATTGACCGTCAGGCAAACGACTTTGAGTGGTCGTTGTCTTAAAGTCCCGATTCTGAGATGGGGCTTGGGTTGTGGTTGAGGGACTACCACAAGCTACCGTTGTGAAGCACAACGTCAGAGACATGAAAAGAATGGTCAATCTACGTAACATAAACGGATGAATAATTTTGATGAGGAAGCTATTAGCCATTAAAGGGGAATCTAAAGAGGAATCAGTTCTGGAAAATTCAGCAACAATTGATCGTTTGTGAGTTCATCACCCAACTGCGCTGGAGAAAAGTGAACTTGTATTGCTCGCAGCCTTTCCTGATAGTGCAGATTAACCAAGGCTTTTAGACCTTCTTTAAGCGCACTAAGATTGGCGAGACCGCCTTCGAGTGGGGGAACTTCCCCCTCGTAAGCCACCGTAATCATCACAATCAAGTTGCGAGTAACTGGCAATGACAAGGGTTCATTTCCGTGAGAGGGTTGGCTGAAGTCTGGTTCGCTCAAATAGCGCTCAGCAGAGTCTGTGAACAATTCATTCACATAGTCTCCAGCTTCACCTTCATTCCAGAAAACGTCGCCTTCATTCGCTGCGGATTGCCAGTAAGTATCGTACTGTAAGAGGTTCTGACAAATTTCAACCAGTCCTTCGCCCAAAATTTGCAGATCCCCGTCAGCTTCGACGGCTTCTCTAGCAGCACGATTTAAAACTCCCAACAGAGGCGCAACCTCTGCACCTGCTAGATGGACAAACAAACGACAGACTACGAAGCGGCTTTTGCCACTGATTTGATTGAAGCGATCGCGCCAAGAAGTCATGACTTATCTTGCTACCAAATGCCAATCTTAGTCAATTGAGCTACTTTTTTACTTTACTCGGTGGGTGCGATCGCAGCCGTCTACCCTCAGAATGGTTTGACTGCTCTAGCTGGGCTGGAGACTTCCTGACCTTACAGGGTTGTATAAAGGCAATGTCACAGTGCAAGTGGTTCCCACCCCGACTTCACTCTTTACTGTAATTGTGCCGCCGTGTAAGTCCACACACTTCTTAGTCACGGTTAGTCCTAATCCCGAACCAGCGACATTTCCAACATTTTCCCCTCGATAGAACGGCTCAAATAGATGAAGTTGGTCTTCTGGTGGAATACCAATGCCTTTATCCCTAATTTGCAGAGTTGCCTCTTGGCGATCGCAAACGAGGGAAAAATGAATATGACTGCCTTGGGGGGAGTATCTAATCGCATTGGAGAGTAAATTGGTAACAATCGAGCGCAGAAGTTTTTCATCGATTGCTGAGTTTGGGCTATCTCCTTGGCTGACAAATATTATTGAATTTCTACTACCCGCAATTAACCGCATTTCTTCGGTTAAGTAATAGCAAAGCTTTTTGATGTCAATAGACGCGGGATTAAATTCTAGTTTTCCAGCTTCTGCTCTATTGATTATTAGAATATCTTCTAATAGCTGAACCATGTGTTTGGCACTGGCTTGAATCCGAGCAATATTTTTCAATAATTTCTCTTTTGACCATCGCTCGAAGGAATGTTCTAAGGATTGCGAAGAGAGTAAAATCGTGCTGATTGGAGTGCGAAATTCATGGGAAACCATTGAAAAAAAGCGCATCTGAAGCTGACTGAGTTCTTTTTCTCTTTCTAGCGCCAGATGAATTTCTTCCGCTTTTTTAACATCGGTGATGTCTACTCCTGTACCTAGGATTTGTTCGGGTCTACCGTCAGCAGTTCTTGTAAAGACAACCTCACTGATATGAAACCAACGCCATTCACCCGTGGCGTTTTTCATCCGGTATTCTTTTTCGATTACTTGATCTTCTGTAGTAGTGGCAAACTCTTTGCTAAATTCCTCGATTTTAGCGAAATCTTCTGGGTGTAAAAAATCTGATAAAATCCGCGATCCGATTGCTTGAATTTCTGCCTGGGTGCATTGAAAAAAGTCTTCCGTTCGACGATTGGCATAAACATTACAATCTTGGATTATGTCATAAATGTAGAGCCAATTAGGCGTTGTATCAGCAATTTTCTGAATGAAACGTTGGCTTTCCTTCAGCGCTTCCTCGTTAGCTTTGCGCTCGGTAATGTCGATGCAGGTGCCAATGTAACCCGCAAAATCTCCTTCTGGGGTAAACCGGGGAACTCCTTTATCTACAATCCAACCGTATTCGCCATCAGCCTTTCTCAATCGATATTCTATACAAAAGGACATTCGGGAATTGAAAGCGGATAAGTAGCTATCTAAACAATGCTGAATATCTTCGGAATGCACGCCTTCCAACCAACTATTCCCAATTTCTTGTTCTAGAGTCCGTCCGGTAAAGTTTAGCCAAGTCTGGTTGAAAAACGTACAAAGTGCGTCTGGATCGGACATCCAGATCATAACGGGGGCGCTATCAGCCATCATGCGGAAGCGAGCCTCGCTTTCCCGTAGCGCTGCCTCCGCTTGTTTACGCACGGTGATGTCGCGTAGCACCGATAGATTTCGCCCAGGAAGAAAATTAGCTCTAGCCGCATACTCAACTTCTCGCACGGTTCCATCTGGATGAAGGAGGCGCAATTCTCCGGTTGCCAGCCCTTGTTTTTGGAAGCTGTGCCACGCCTGTTCAAAATCGAAACTAGGCTCCAGAAAGTCTGCAATCCGCTTTCCCAAAAGTTCTGAAAGTTGCAGCCCCAGTAGTTGGCAGGCGGCTGGATTCGCCTCCACATAAGCGCCCTCGTCATCTGTAATTAATATCACTTCGAGTGCGCCCTCGAAGATTGCTCGCAGTTGTTCTTCCCTAGTACGGATGTCGGTAATATCCATCGCTGAGCCGGTAATGCCAATAACTTCCCCGGTTGGATTCCGCAACGGCTCTACGGTTAAATCGTAGTGGCGAACTTTTCCATTGAGTGCAATACACGTCTGTTTGCGCGTTCCAATTCCGCTTTCCAGCACCGGGCGCTTAATCGCTACCAGCTGTTGGGCATCTTCAGGCGAAAAGACTTCGGTTTCTAATTTTCCTAGTAAAACTTCGTCAACAACCCTTGAGGTGGGATGATGTACCCAGGTGTAGCGTAAATCGGTGTCTTGATTAAAGACAACGATGGGTGAATTTTTGAGCGCAATCCGAAAGCGTTCCTCACTAATTCTCAGTGCTTCTTCAGCAGCTTTGCGATCGCTAATATCGGTGGAAATGCCACCAATTGCGTAGGGAATCCCTTCAGTGTTATGAATGAGAAACTTGAGCGATAAGTAAGTGCGGATACCGTCGGGGCAAGGAATGAGTTCTTCAAACTCAAAGGAACTTCCAGATTCAAGCACTCTCTTGTCGTTGGACACCAATCTATCTGCGATTTCCTTGGGAAATATATCGTAATCGTTTTTGCCGAGAACTTGCTCTCTAGTGAGGTGCAATAAATTTTCAAACTGGCGATTGACTAGAATGTGTCGGCAAGAAGTGTCTTTAAGGTAGATAATTGCTTGGGAGTTATCTAGAATTGCCTGGAGCCGTTGTTCGCTCTCTTTGAGAGCGAATTCTGCTTGTTGGCGTAGCGTAGCGTGCCGCAGGCGATCGCTGATATCGCGAGCAAAAAAACTAGCGTACTCCTTGCCCTTAAACTGCAAGTAATTGCCTGTCACCTCAATCGGGAATATCCTGCCATCTTTGCTACGATGATGAGACTCCAGGGAGAGAGAGCCGCGTTGCTTGATAGCTTGCCAAATATCTGGCCAGACTGCTGGGGAAATGTCCGGATTTACGTCATATAGACTCATCGAGAGTAATTCTTCTCGTGAATAACCGATGGAATGACAAAGGGCGTCGTTTACATAGACAAACCGCCCTTCCGGATTTATCCAAGCGATCGCATATACCGCCCGATCGACACAAAATTGGGTTAGATGTAACGCTTCTTCAGCTCGCTTGCGCTCGATAATTTCAGCCAGCAGCAATTCATTCGTACTAAGGATTTCTGCGGTTCGTTCCTGAACTCTGATTTCTAGTTCCTCATTAACCTTTCTGAGTGCTTCCTCTGCGCGTTGACGCTTTGCATTTTCGCTATACAGAAGGAAATAAACCCAGCATAAAAGCAAAAAAACCGAGCCTGTGCCAAGATAATGCATCAGGATTGTATTTTGAGCGCTGGTTGATACTGCTAGCGATCGCTGCTGTAAAAATGCTCGCTCATCATTCTGCATCTGCTGAATTAACTGGCGAATCTCACCCTGACGCTTTTGCTCCTCTTCAATCAGGGCAATCTGACCCGCCGCATCTTCATCATTGTTTTGCCGCAAGGAAACTAACTTTTCGACTACAGGGAGTTCCTTTGTCACTAAAGACTCAAGCACATTCAACTTTGTCTGTTGCAGGGAGTTATCGCCCGTCAACTTTCGGAGCTTTTGAATTTTCGAGCCAATTTCCGGACTAGCCGCGGGAGCGGTGTTTAGCCAAGTTTCGTCGCCCCTTAGGATATCGTTGCGTTCCTTTGCTTGAATATCTTTTAGCGTAGAAAGCATCTCATCAAGGTTCTGCACAACTTCTTCAGTGTGCTGTATCCATTCATGGCATTCGATCGGTTGAGTCATGCTCCAATACGAAGCTGTACTTGTTGCACCGAGTAGCAACAATGCCAACCCTAAACCGCTGATAATCATTGTTTTTTTAATAGGCCACTTCATCGCATTGTTTTCTTGCTAAGGTTACTGTTTATCCTGCGTTAATCGTCCGAATGATAGATGATATTCTATGAATAGGGCAGTTTAGCCAATTAGAGACTTTATCAATCATCTTTATTTCCCGTTTTTTATCAACTAAAAGCAATTTATGCAATGAGAATCCTTCTAATAGAAGATGATTTGCGTCTTGCAGAAGCTTTAGTAGAAGCTCTTACCGATCAAACTTATGTGGTTGATGTGGTGACAGATGGGGAAGCTGCTTGGGATCAAGTCCAAACCGTTACGTATGACTTAATTTTGCTAGATGTAATGCTGCCTAAGCTAGATGGCATAAGCCTTTGCCGTCGATTGCGCTCTCATGACTACAACCAGCCAATCCTCATGATCACTGCCCGTGACACTAGCGCAGATAAAGTCACCGGCTTAGATGCTGGAGCGGATGATTATATTGTTAAACCGATCGATCTGCCAGAGTTATTAGCCCGGATACGCGCTTTGTTGCGTCGAGGAAGTTCCTCAGCGTCTCCAGTGCTAGAGTGGGGCAGCTTGCGCTTTAACCCTAGTACCTATGAAGTTAACTATGCTGAGCAATCTTTGCACTTAACCCGCAAGGAATATTCTTTATTGGAGCTATTCCTCCGCAATGGTCGGCGGGTACTCAGCCGCAGTAGCATCATTGAACACGTATGGTCTCTTGAGGAACCGCCAGAGGAGGAGACTGTTAAAGCCCATATTAAAAGCCTACGGCAGAAACTCAGAGCAGTAGGCGCACCGCCCGATTTGATTGAGACAATTCACGGTATTGGGTATCGCCTTAAACAGCTATCTTAATTTGATGCTTTGTAAACAGCAGCAAAATATTATTTGCAAAAGTTTACTGTTTTTTTCATTTCTTCTCGATTTCTTCCCGATTTCTCCTCTAGTTTTTTACATTTGAGACGTAATCTTAGATTCAAAACAGGCTAGAGTCTGTTTCCCAATCTGACGACCTCCTTTTAATGCAGACTGGGTTAGTCGGCATACGCTAGAAGCGATTAATCCAGTATGCTCTCTTTGTGCTAGTAGATGAACTGATATTAATCCAATAGAAGCTGAGTTTCCTGTTAGTATTCATGCCTTGAGTTTACAAAGCAGCCGATGTTAACAAAAACCTCTAAGCAAGATACCCGTAAACTTTATGGCTGGGGGAAATTATTACCTATTAGTCAGCCTATAAGTACTATTTTTGTCTCTTTATTTGCAAAGAAAGTAATTAAATTTCATCTGTGTTTTTACGTGAAAACTTCATAAATGAAATAAGAGAAAATCTCCAGTTTTAAAATTTGCTTCGGGCAAGACGTTGATGTTTTTAAAAGTAAAAATAATAGATATAAATTAGAAAATCAACCAGACAAAACCAGAATGTTATTAGATAAAAAGTGAGGTTAAAATGGCTAATCGAACCATCAATTTAACAATGTTATGGGTTGCCGATGAAATTGCTCAAATCTTAGACAATGAACAAGAGTATTTTGAATACGGAGCTTTTTTAAATTCTAGATTATATAAAGAATTAATGACTTATACCTTGAGTCGAGTTCCTAACGTATACGCTGCGATCGAGGATGGTCAAAAACTTTCAGAGAAATGTAATCGCCGTTACTGCTCTGGAGAAAGAAAGCTGCACATAGAAACAGTAATTCGCCAAGGAATTTTTGAGATTCTCCAAAGGAAGAGAGATTGGATTAAACATCAACTTCCTAGCTCGTCTGAGCAGAGTTTTTCCCCATCTACTTGGTTTACCTAATTTGCAAAGGTTTAAAATGAAGAAAGCAAAAAATGAAAATGCGATCGCACCCTACCTGAATCAACAGGGCATTCCTTGCGATCGCATTTTTATTCCTGCCTACTCTTTGCTCAAGGAGCGCTCACCACGCCAATAGTTTGGGGAATTGTTCTTGGAGATGTAATATAATTTACACCCTGAGCAAGCAACTGTGAAGAGCCGCCACCATCGAGCATAACTACTTGATCTGCACCAAACTTTTTTAGTGTCTGTGCTGCATGAAACTGAGTTGAATCACTCGAATTAAAAATTAAAACGGTTTCGGAGATTCCATTAGAGTCTCTATCTAGGACTCCCATAAAAGTTCTACCTAAATTTTTGTTCATAAATTTATTCGCCTTTTCGCTTAAACCAACAATGATATTGGGAGCTGAAGAAGAGTAAAGAGAGTTTTTACCATTGAAAACGCTAATTTCTGCGCGATTCTTCCAAACCGCAAGCATCAGCTTTTGGCTAGCAAATTCACTTTCGCCTGCATAGCCGTCACTCATAATGATTCCATTGGCTTTAACTGGAAAAGCTAAGTTAGTGATGGTGGCGGATTTAGTGTCATTTCTGAAAAACTGACCATTCGTTATCGAAAAAGCTTTTTTATTAAAAGAATAGAAATTTTTCCAAGCTTGTGTCAGCGTTTGGCGTCTCAACTTAGGATCGTTTCCTCCATAAGCGCCTTGTTTCTTACCGGGATTGGTAATCTCGCCATAAAGGAATTTGACAGACGCGCCTTGGCTCAAATCAACAACTTGCACATAATCAGATTTTTGGTTATAAAGCGTAACTCCTGGCGCACTTCTAATAGCTTTAAAACCAAGAGGAAAGAATTTTTGATTGCGATCGCTTTTAACAAATGGTGTTTGTGAGGAGATACCGTTTTTAGCATCCAACCCTAGAGAATGTTCCCGGTGAATAGAATTCGCGGTTACATAAGCAACAGGTAAAACGGCAAAACCCCTCTGTGCGGTTTTTAAATACCTTAAGTCTGCGAAGGCGGAGTTCGTTGGTACTGTTGAGGTTGCTATTCGCTCGAACTTGGCTCGATCGTTCTCAGATTTAGACGCAGGAAGTTTGGGAGCGCTCAAGTGGATGCTTTGAGCGATCGCGCTAAAAATCAAATATGCAAACATGAACAATCTCTTCTCGAATTAATCTGGCTGACGATACCTGATTCGCTAGCGAAAGCTACATAGCGTTCGCGGCTGTCCTCCGAGCGGCTAATTCAGCCCCAAGTTGAATCGCTGCCTTCATACTGGTAGCATCGGCAATTCCCTGACTAGCGATATTAAAAGCAGTCCCGTGATCGGGGGAGGTGCGGATGAAGGGAAGACCGATAGAAGTATTCACCGCTCGGTCAAATGCCATCAGTTTAACGGGGATTAAGCCTTGGTCATGATAGAGCGCCAAGTAAGCATCGTGAGCCGATGAGATGCCATTTGAACCGAACCAGGCTTGACCGGGCTTTACCCACATCGTATCTGGGGGAATTGGGCCATCCAGTTGCAGCTCGGGTCGCCGTTGTTGCTCTAGCCAAGGGATTAACCAATCGATTTCTTCTCGTCCTAGTTGACCTTGTTCGCCGCTGTGGGGATTTAATCCAGCGATCGCTATCTTCGCCTTTTCTATCCCAAAATCTGCTTTTAAGCATTCCACCAGCAAATCAAGCTTACTCGTCAGCAGTTGCGGTGTCAGCACCTCAGCGACTTGACGGAGGGGAATATGAGTAGTCGCAAGTAAAGTGCGGAGTGTCCAGCCAGTATGCGGCGATCGCGCCACAAATAACATCCCAAATCGCTGGACGCCAGAACGCTTGGCTAACAATTCTGTTTGACCCGGATAATCATATCCTGCGGCTTTCCAAGCAGATTTAGCAATCGGGCCAGTCACAATGCCTTGGAACTCACCCGAAAGCGTGTGCGCGATCGCTGTTTCCATATAAGCAAAACTTGCCGCGCCACTCGCAGCATTCCCAGTCCCAATCTTGATTTGCCGCTCTATTTCCCCATCCAGTGGGACATCAAGAATTGATAACTGTGCCGGGTCTGCTAGCGGTGCTGACACCAACTCAGATGCCTCCCCACCCGCTTCTAAAGTCTGTGTAGGCAGGCTTTGCTCCTGTTGCTGGGAGGGCCGCGGCACCGTGCCCTTACATTGCCGGGTCAATCGATGATAAGTTTCTTGCAACAGTCCCCGACTGCCAACGACAGTAATCTCGCAATTTTCGGTAATCGGATCTGCCAACGCCTTCAGCACCACCTCTGGCCCAATCCCCGCCGGATCTCCCAGTGTTACCGCTAACCGAGGACGTTCTTGCCGTTGTGTGAGATTGGTCGGTGTTTGTGTAAAGAAAGTTTTCACAGCTTTCAGTTTAAAATACTCTAAACTTTTTAATTGATTCCGAAGGAGCCTACAACCGATGAGCGGTGAGATTTTTAATGCAGCTATATTGTCCTCTACCCTGATTTTAGTGGGTCTGGGTCTAGGCTTTTTGTTACTCAAAATCCAAGGCGGCGAAAACGAGTCCCTCTAAGGGCAACCCCTGAAAGCAAGGGCAAGCCTCGCGGGGGCGTGTTCCATCAACGCGCCTAGCAGCTTGTCCGTTGCCATAAAAACGAATCGTTGATTTGTTCCTCGCCCGTTGCTTTGTCATCTGGCGAGAATTTACTATTGGGCATTTTCATAGGATTAGCGACTAGCAATTGAGGTGCGCGATCGCTCTGATTACTAGTTTTGTAAACTTTCTTTGCGTTAATTCTGAGATTTCTGATAACATCTTATAGAAAGTTTAAGATTCCTTACTAATTACTAGATGACTTTATTAATTGTCGGTGCCACCGGCACCCTGGGCAGACAGGTGGCTCGTCGGGCAATAGAAGAGGGCTATCAAGTTCGCTGTCTGGTACGAAGTGCGAAGAAGGCGGCATTTTTAAAAGAATGGGGAGCTGAGTTAGTCGGCGGCGATCTCACCAATCCTGAAAGCCTGAAAGTAGCCTTTGAAGGTGTCACAGCCGTGATTGATGCGGCAACTTCACGACCGACAGACGGCACCAGTATCAAACAGGTAGACTGGGATGGCAAAGTAGCGCTGATTCAAGCCGCCAGCGCTGCCAAAGTTGATCGTTTTATCTTCTTTTCCATCTTGGATGCTGAAAAGTATCCCAATGTCCCGTTGATGGAAATCAAGCGGTGTACGGAGCTTTTCTTAGCAGAATCCGGGTTAAATTACACCATTTTGCGACCTTGCGGCTTTATGCAAGGGCTGATTGGTCAGTATGCAGTGCCGATCTTAGATGGACAAGCTGTATGGGTGACAGGGGACACCTCTCCGGTGGCTTACATGGACACTCAGGATATTGCTAAGTTTGCAATCAAAGCCCTGAAGGTTCCGGAAACTGAAAAGAAAACCTTCCCGATTGTCGGTTCTCGCGCTTGGGGTGCTTATGAAATCATCCGCCTGTGCGAACGTCTTTCTGGGCGAGAATCCAAGGTGACGCGGATGCCTTTGGGCTTACTGCGGACAGTGCGACGGATCGCTCGCTTTTTTGAATGGGGCTGGAACCTAGCAGATCGGTTGGCTTTTGCCGAAGTGGTAGCGACCGGCAAACCCCTGAATGCGTCGATGGATGAGGTTTATCAAGTCTTCGGGATAGACTCAGCCCAAATCACGACTTTGGAGGCATACCTGCAAGACTACTTCAGTCGCATCTTGAAAAAACTCAAGGAAATTGATTACGAAAAATCAAAAAATAAAAAGCAGAATAAAAAGAAGATGCCCTATACCTCTTGAACTGATTACAGCCTCAAAGCAAAGTGAGTTGTTAGTTGTTGGTTTTTAATAGGTTACATACCTAAAAACCAATCCTCGATCGCTAACAATTAAGAATGAACTACTACCGGACTCGAAGCGTGCCCAAAGCAGGGATTATATACAATGACACCAAACCTGTAGCTTGTCGCGCTGCAACAGAGTTAAAAGACAAGCTGACAGCCGCTGGTTGGGAAGTTTGCATGACAACAGGTTCCGGTGGGATTTTGGGATATTCTCGCCCCGATCGTCCGGTATGTCATACCCCAATCGATTCCCTGGCTCCCCCCGGCTTTGATGAAGAGATGAAATTTGCCGTGGTGTTAGGGGGAGATGGCACGGTTCTGGCGGCATTTCGCCAAGTGGCACCTTGCGGGATTCCCTTGCTGGCGGTGAATACTGGGCACATGGGTTTTCTCACTGAAGCTTATGTGAACCAGATCCCGCAAGCGCTGGAAATGCTCATGGCTGGGGAGTATGAAGTCGAAGAGCGGGCGATGCTCGCGGTGCAACTATTTCGCGATAATGTCCGGCTGTGGGAAGCGCTGTGCCTGAATGAAATGGTGATTCATCGGGAACCGCTCACCAGTATGTGCCATTTTGAGGTGCTGATTGGGCGTCACGCGCTGATGGATATTGCCGCAGACGGGGTGATTATCTCGACCCCGACTGGCTCGACGGCTTACTCGTTGAGTGCTGGGGGGCCGGTGGTGACGCCTGGGGTGCCGACATTACAGTTAGTACCGATTTGTCCTCATTCACTGGCGTCTAGGGCATTGGTGTTTGCAGATAGCGAACCTGTGACGATTTTCCCCGCAAATCCTAACCGACTGGTGATGGTGGTAGATGGCAATGCTGGGTGCTATGTATTGCCAGAAGATCGGGTGTATCTGGAGCGATCGCCTTTTTCAGCTCGATTCATCCGCTTACAATCCCCTGAGTTTTTCCGAATTTTACGAGAAAAACTCGGTTGGGGTCTGCCTCACATTGCTAAACCGACATCGGTTGAATTGCCCTAAAAAAAGCCAGGAGTCATGAGTTATTCGTGATTTCCCAACGAATGACCCATGACCCATCAGCCGGACGAATTACAAAAGTTAACATAAACCAAGCCGTTAATCTCCAGCTTTGGGTATCCCCCCTCTGATAGACTTCTAACTGGAATCGCCAGATGAAACGACGCTAAATCAAGCAGTTGAGAGGATAATTTTTGTGGAAAACACGCTGGGATTAGAAATTATAGAGGTAGTTGAGCAAGCTGCGATCGCATCCTCCCGGTGGATGGGAAAAGGCGAAAAAAACATCGCTGACCAAGTCGCGGTGGAAGCCATGCGGGAGCGGATGAACAAAATTTATATGCGGGGTCGGATCGTCATCGGTGAAGGCGAACGGGATGATGCCCCCATGTTGTATATCGGAGAAGAAGTTGGTATCTGTACCCGCGAAGATGCCAAAACTTATTGCAACCCAGATGAATTAATTGAGATTGACATTGCCGTTGACCCTTGCGAAGGCACCAACCTCGTTGCCTACGGTCAAAATGGTTCAATGGCAGTTCTGGCAATTGCTGAAAAAGGCGGTTTGTTTGCCGCTCCTGACTTTTACATGAAAAAGCTGGCAGCGCCCCCAGTTGCACGCGGTCATGTTGATATTAACAAGTCCGCCACCCAAAACCTGAAGATTCTCGCAGAGTGCCTGGGTCGCTCGATTGAGGAACTGGTGGTCGTAGTGATGGATCGCCCTCGTCACAAAGAACTGATTCAAGAAATCCGGCAAGCGGGAGCCAGAGTGCGACTGATCAGCGATGGTGACGTTTCTGCTGCCATCTCCTGCGCCTTTGCCGGTACCAATATTCACGCTTTGATGGGAATTGGTGCTGCACCCGAAGGCGTCATCTCAGCAGCCGCTCTGCGCTGTCTGGGTGGACACTTCCAAGGTCAGCTGATCTACGATCCAGATGTGGTGAAAACTGGATTGATCGGAGAGAGCAGAGAGAGCAATATCGCACGGCTTAATAGCATGGGCATCACAGACCCAGACAAAGTTTACAGTGCTGAGGAACTCGCCTCTGGCAAGACAGTTCTGTTCGCAGCTTGTGGTATCACTCCTGGTACGCTCATGGAAGGCGTGCGGTTCTTCAAGGGTGGGGCACGGACTCAAAGCTTGGTCATTTCTAGCCAGTCGCAGACCGCCCGCTTTGTTGATACGATCCACATGTTTGAAGAGCCGAAGCAACTGCAATTGAGGTAGTCTGCGGATAATCGGAAATCGGGTTGCAGGTTGTAGGTTGCAGGTTGAAGGTTGTGCAGGTTAACTTTCACCCTTCAATCTTCACCCTTCAATCTCCAATCTTCTAATCTTTTAACCATCAACCCAATAAGCAATTAGTAATTAGCAATTAGCAAATGAATATTGCAGTCGTAGGTCTTAGCCATAAAACAGCGCCGGTTGAGATTCGGGAAAAATTAAGTATTCCAGAGCCAGCGTGTGAAGGTGCAACTCTTGCCCTCATGAGCTACCCCCACATTGCAGAAGTCGCGATTCTTAGCACCTGCAACCGCCTGGAAATTTACATCGTTGCTCATGAAACCGAACAGGGCGTTCGGGAAGTCACCCAATTTCTTTCCGAACACAGCAAATTTCCCCTCCATCAACTGCGGCAACACTTGTTTGTTTTGTTGCATGAAGATGCAGTTATGCACTTGATGCGGGTGTCAGCAGGTTTAGATAGTTTGGTGCTGGGGGAAGGGCAAATCCTGGCGCAAGTGAAACATACTCACAAACTGGGACAGCAATACAAGGGCATTGGTAGCATCCTGAATCGGTTGTTCAAGCAAGCACTGACTGCTGGGAAGCGAGTTCGGACGGAAACCAGTATCGGTACGGGTGCTGTCTCCATCAGTTCAGCAGCGGTAGAGTTAGCCCAGATCAAAGCCCAGAACTTGGCAGCTTGTCGAGTGATGATTCTAGGTGCGGGGAAAATGTCCCGGCTGTTAGTGCAACATTTACTGGCAAAAGGAGCGGTTCACATCTCGGTGTTGAACCGTTCTATGCAACGGGCACAGGAATTGGCGAATCAGTTCCCAGAGGCACAGTTGCAACTGTATCCACTGTCAGAAATGATGTCAGCGATCGCTTCCTCGGATTTAGTGTTTACCAGTACCTCTTCCACAGAACCCCTGTTAAATCGATCGAAACTGGAAATTCACCTGGAAGCGCACCGAGGTTTGATGATCTTTGATATTTCCGTGCCGCGTAATGTGGATGGGGATGTTAACGATCTGGACAACGTGCAGGCGTTTAATGTCGATGACTTAAAGGCAGTGGTGGCTCAGAATCACGAAAGCCGCCGCAAGATGGCAATGGAAGCCCAGGAATTGCTAGAAGAAGAGGTGGAAGCCTTTGATCTCTGGTGGCGATCTCTGGAAACCGTTCCTACCATCAGCTGCCTGCGCGATAAAATGGAAACGATTCGCACCCAAGAGTTAGAAAAAGCTTTGTCTCGCTTGGGTACGGAATTTGCCGAAAGACATCAAGAAGTTATCGAGGCACTAACGCGCGGAATTGTCAATAAAATTCTGCACGATCCGATGGTACAACTGCGATCGCAGCAGGATATCGAAGCCAGACGCAAAGCGATGCAGGCACTCCAAACTCTGTTTAACCTGGATATAGGCGAACAATTTAGCTAATCGTTCGGGGTTCATCGTTCAGGGTTCATGGCAAACTTCTATGAACAATGAACAACGAACAACGAACAATGAATAATGAATCGAATTTTTCCAGGACTTTTACTGCTACTAGGACTGTGGCTAGCCTTCGATCTAGTCGCTTACCTAGTAGCAGATGTTTTTTGGTTTCAGGAAGTCGGATATCTACCGGCGTTTCTTCTCAGGGTAAGCACTCAAGCGGGGTTGTGGGCGATCGCATTTATCGTCACCGCTGGCTTTTTACTGGGTAATCTATATCTTGCCCATCGTCTTAAGTATTCTAAAGAGATCCCCCCAACAGGGTTTAAAAAGGGGGAGGTTGATTCTCCCTTTTTTCTAGCGAAGCAGCGCGTTGGTGCGGGAGTTAGGGGAGATAAAGTCTTAAGTCAAGAGTACCAAAGAGAATCTTTTTCTTCGATCCGTCCTCAGTCCTCAGCACTGAAATTGCGATCGCTTTTGCCTTTGCTAGGGGTACTTAGTTTAGCAATCGGGTTGATGCTGCTGCACTACAGTCAAATAGCCACGAGTTATTGGCATTCTAAGGTCGGGTTGCCAAGTGTATCTCCTCTGTTGCCAGTTTGGTTTCAGCCTGACTTGATCTGGCAGATGGGTAGAAAGATGCTCTCTAGCATCTGGCAGGTTGTCGTGGTGTTGGTATCGGCGGCGCTGGTGTTGATTTATCCGCAGTTTTTGTTAACTGCGATCGCGCTTGTCCTCAGTTTATTTTTTGGACTGGTGCTATCAAGCCACTGGGCGAGAATTTTACAGTATTTTCATCCCACCAGTTTTAACAGTGTTGACCCCTTATTTGGACGAGATATCAGCTTTTATGTATTTCAGTTGCCTGTTTGGGAGTTACTAGAATTTTGGTTTTTTGGACTATTTTTGTATGGTTTTGCAGCAGTCACTCTAATATATTTGCTATCTGGAGATAGTTTTAGTGAGGGAAGATTTCTAGGGTTTTCCAAATCCCAGATGCGCCATTTGTACGGACTCAGCGGTTGCCTATGTGCTGCTCTCTCTCTCGGTTATTGGTTATTGCGGTATCAATTGTTGTATTCCACCACCAGCGTTACTTATGGTGCCAGTTACACCGATGTCACCGTGCGATTGCCACTGTATACCGGATTGAGCGTATTTTTACTAGCGATCGCGTTGCTTTTGTTTTGGCAGACAATTCAATTAAAAATTAAAACTTTTAAATTAAAAATTGGTTTGTTGGGATTTTCAATTTTCAATTTTTTATTTTTAATTGGCTTACCTGTCGCAGTGCAACGCCTCATTGTTCAACCCAATGAGTTGGTGCGAGAAAGAACCTATATTGAACACAGTATTGCCTATACGAGGGAAGCATTTAATTTAGAGAATATTGACGTTCAAACCTTCGACCCTCAAGCAAATCTTACTGCCGTAGACCTCCAGCAAAATGAACTGACGATTCGCAATATTCGCCTTTGGGATACACGTCCCCTGTTACAAACAAATCGCCAACTGCAACAAATTCGGCTTTACTACAAATTTCCTGACGCCGATATCGATCGGTATACTTTGAAGCTAGAAGCATCTGCACAAAGCGATGGGACCGAAAAGCGACAGGTGATTCTGGCAGCAAGAGAATTAGATTACAATGCCGTTCCCCAAGAAGCTCAAACTTGGGTTAATAAACATTTAGTTTACACTCACGGTTATGGCTTTACCCTCAGCCCTGTGAATACAGTTGGCGCAGGTGGGTTGCCAGATTACTTTGTTAAAGATATTGGAACGAGTGCAGATTCTGGTGATAACAATGCCTTAAATGTATCCAGCGAACGCATTCGAGTCAGCATTCCGATTGGGATACCCCGGATTTACTACGGCGAACTCACGAATACTTATGTGATGACGCCAACGACAGTCGAAGAGTTAGATTATCCCAGTGGCAACGAGAATGTTTATAACACTTACGATGGTACTGGCGGCGTCTCCATCGGTTCGTGGTGGCGACGTCTTTTATTTGCCGAGTATTTGAAAGACTGGCAGATGATGTTTACGCGGAATTTCACACCGCAAACCAAGCTGTTGTTTCGTCGTAATATTGCACAGCGAGTTCAGAAGCTCGCGCCTTTCTTGCGGTTTGATAGCGACCCCTACTTAGTGGTTGCCAAGACTGATGCATCCAAGGAGCAAAATTACCTTTACTGGATTATTGACGCTTATACGACAAGCGATCGCTATCCTTACTCCGATCCTGGAGAAAACCAATTTAATTACATCCGCAACTCTGTCAAAGTCGTCATCGATGCCTATAACGGTTCGGTTAATTTTTACGTTGCCGACCCCCAAGACCCGATTATTAACTCCTGGACTGCTATCTTTCCCGACCTAGTAAAACCATTAAATGCAATGCCCACTTCCCTGCGGAGCCATCTCCGCTATCCAGTGGACTTTTTCAACATTCAGTCGGAACGGTTGCGGACTTATCACATGACCGACCCCCAGGTGTTCTACAACCGGGAAGACCAGTGGCAGGTTCCGACTGAGATTTATGGCAGCGAACCGCGACCCGTAGAACCCTACTACTTGATCACAAGGCTGCCAACTGCCCAGGAGGAAGAATTTATTCTGCTGCTTCCTTTTACACCCACCCAACGTAACAATTTAATTGCCTGGTTAGCAGCGCGTTCCGATGGGGAGAATTACGGCAAGCTGTTGCTTTATCGGTTTCCCAAACAGGAGTTGGTCTATGGCCCAGAGCAAATCGAAGCTTTAATCAACCAAGATCCGGTTATTTCTCAACAGATTTCTCTATGGAATCGGCAGGGTTCTAGGGCAATACAAGGTAATTTGTTAGTAATTCCAATTGAGCGATCGCTTCTCTACGTCGAACCTCTTTATCTAGAAGCAGAACAAAATAGTCTACCAACATTAGTGAGAGTGATTGTCGCTTACGAAAACCGTATCGTTATGGCAGAAACTCTAGAAGAAGCACTTCAGGCAATCTTTCAACCCGAAGAATCCGCTACCCCAGCAATTATCCGTCCAGTCGAACCGTCGGGCGCTCCTTAAATCGCTTATTCCAAGAATTTAACACTTTGTAAAAATGTTTTCTGGAAAGCATCTCTACAAAGTGTAAGTTCTCAAAAAAAACGTAGTTATCAAATCAAACGAATACTACTTTCTGTGGTGATGCTACATAGCAGAACCCTTACTAATACTCGATTAGGGTTGCGGCTGGAGATATAAAGCGAAAGGATATGAATCACCTAATCATCAAACTTTCTATTTGAATCAAATTCAAAGATTTGATTCAAATTTATAGTTTTTAGCTTGGGGTTCATCACGACTATCCCAATAACAATCAACTATGAAATCAACGATGAATAGATAGGCAAGTATCTCTAGAGAAGATAAATTAAGATAACCGATGAAATTACCGAAGCCGAAAACAGGTCTAGGATGCAATACTGGCGAGAACAGCGTTGTGTTGAAAACCTGCGAAGATTTGCAGAGCGCACAATTTACGATGACATCATGCCAGGACTCAAATAGGAATAGTTCGACATATAAATTAAAAAAAGTATCTTACTGCAATTAATCTCCTGGAAATCTCAATAGCTCGATCGCTCTCCTTGTCAAGCTTTAAAAATAAATTGAGACAAAAATACGAATAAACCTGATGACCTCAACACCATTGCCGACAATCATAGACTCTGCGCCTCCGAATCAGTACTCAGCCCCGCGCTTACCCCGCAGTCTTAGCTCTCTGGAAACGTGGGGCTTTGGTGTAACGGCTCATATCTCTTGGCCTGCCATAGCCCCCGTACTGCACATTGCTCTCGGTACGGGGGCTATTTTTGTCTGGTTGCCAGGAACGATCCTTGGCATCTTGCTAAACCTGCAAGTAAAACGCTTAGGCAGGCATTTTCCTGACGTAGCCGGAGGAACGCCCAACTATACCACCCGATTACTAAAGCACTATCCGGGGCTAGCCCGTTACGCGGCAGTTGGTTACTTCTTCAGCTGGGTTTCAACGCTGGCGATTAACGTGGTTGTCCTTACAGAACTTATTAAGGTAAACCTGGAGCCTTTAGGAATTGCTTGTCCCGATACTCTTGTGAAAATTGGCTTGACGCTGATCGCGTTTATTTTGGCGTTTAGCGGCACCCGCGCTTTAAGTATCCTGCACTTATTTTTTGTTATCCCGGCAATTGGACTTTTACTCGCTTTTTGTCTATTTGGCATCGGCTGGTTAGCCATTTCCCCAGCAAGTCCTGGCTTTTTCCCATCCAGTTGGTCGCCTCCCTCTTTTGTAGATTGGGCGAAGTGGTTATTCTTCGTCACCTACACGACCTACGCTTGTGAATCTGCGTCTGCATTTGTTGCTGATAGCCGACGCCCTGATGAAACGTTGCGGTTTCTAAGTATCTCCTGTTGGATCATGCCGCCCATCTTTCTGGGGGGTTCCTGGGTACTGATGCGCTTAGCAACCGACCCAGGTTTGGGTAGTGACACTTTCTTAAATTTGTTAGCAGTTTCTACGCCGTTCTGGGGGCAGTCGGCAGCGATCATCGTTACCTTTTTTCTCGCTGCTGGGTCGCTTCTGAGTTGCGCGACGGTGCTTTCCAACTGTCCCCGAATGCTGTACCAACTTGCTACAGACGGACATTTATCTCCCGTGTTCGCTGTGGTGTCCCGACGGGGTGTATTCGGTCCCGCTTTGGTGCTGACGTTGTTGTTCACTTTCATTTGTCTAGCTTGGGGGGATGTCGCCCGGATTGCGGTGGTGAGTAACACCGGCTGGTTTGTGTCTATCATGTCGGTACATTTAGCACTGTGGCTGCGCCGAAAGAGACCGGAGGTATTTCTGCCTTGGTGGTCGGGGGTCTTCTTTTTGCTGGAAGTCGTTGTCTTAGCGGTTGGGGGTTTGGCTTGGGGTTGGAAAGACTTCTTGATTGGGTTGCTATTTCCCCTAGGGATTTTGGCAGCAGATCAAGTGATACGCCGCATCCGGTGGGCACCCTTTCATGCTGCTTGGTGGATTCAGCATTACCGAGGGCGATCGCAAACTAAAATATCCGATTTTGTAGGGTTTCAGGTAGTCATCCTGATCTTACTGATCTGTAGCGCTGCCACGATTAGCTGGATGTTTAGAGCCAGAATTGGGGCGGTAGACCTGGGTCAGAATGGCAACAATCTCTATGTGGTGATGCTGCTGATCGCTGCCTTTGTTGGGGTAGCGATCGCTTGCTGGACAAGTTTGCCCCAAGTCATGGCAATCGTCGAAGCCAGAGAACAGTCTGAGCATTTGTTTAATATTGCCATTGACGGGATTCTCGTCGTCGATGAAAAGGGCGTTATTCGGCAAGCCAACCCAGCCGCCGAGCAACTATTAAAAGCGATCGCTCCCAATCTCCTAGGATGTCGTCTCAACCAGATATTTCCCGCCTTAGCAGGTCAGCCAGATAATTGGTCGAGTCGGAGCGAACATACCCTAAAAACGCCCGAACATCCCACCATCGTTGAGGCAGCCGTCTCTAACCGTTTCAATCAGGACTTTCAAGAATATGTGGTACTGGTGCGCGATATTACCGAGCGCCAGCAAGCTGAGGAGGCGGTGCGGAATTACAGCCACACTTTGGAACAAAAAGTTGACGAACGCACCAGCGAACTCGCTCACGCCAACGCCGAGATTCTTGCCCTCAACGAGCGTCTTCAAGCCGACAATATCCGTATGAGCGCTGAGTTAGCTGTAACGCGCCGACTGCAACAGATGCTATTGCCTAAACAGCAAGAACTTGAATCGCTTCCTGGACTGGAGATTGCCAGCTTTATGGAACCCGCCGAAGAGGTAGGCGGCGACTACTACGATGTACTCAATTATGAGGATAAAGTCAAAATCGGGATCGGCGATGTCACTGGACACGGACTCGAAAGCGGCGTCTTAACGATCATGGTGCAGACAGCAGTCCGGACGCTACTGGAAAACAACGAAACCGACCCCAAAAAATTTTTGGACGTACTCAACCGCACTATTTATCACAATGTGCAGCGGATGAGTTCCGATAAAAATCTTAGCCTTTCCTTATTGGACTACCAAGCGGGAACGCTGCGCCTGACGGGGCAACATGAAGAAATGATTGTCGTGCGTTCCGGAGGTAAGGTCGAACGAATTGACACGGTTGATCTAGGCTTTCCAATTGGGCTAGAAGCAGACATTACCAATTTCGTTGCCCAGATTCAGTTGCAATTGCACTCAGGGGACGTCGTGGTGCTGTACACCGATGGCATTACTGAAGCCGAAAATAGATTCAAGGTGCAATACGGGTTAGATCGGCTGTGCGACATAGTCAGCCGCAGCTGCCAACAAACCGTTGAGGAAATTAAACAAGCTGTGATTGAGGATCTGCGACGGCATATCGGTGAGCAAAAAATTTACGATGACATCACTTTGCTGATTCTTAAACAGAAATAAGCCGAGTTTGACTTCTTATCTGTTGTAGATGCAAAACAGCTTGCATTGCCTTCACACCAAAGGCTGTAGTCTGCGCTGTTTGTATAGAACTTGCAGTTTATCTTTCGTGAGTTTGCTGCCGCTCTCAAACTCAAATTGCTGGAGCTAGAACTTTTAACCAGTTTGTAAGTAAATGTTCTGTAAAGTTTGTTACAAAAGCCCCTAAGAAAGGGAATATTTAAATAGTGATACAAAACTCTAAAAATATCCCTTGCTAGGGTAATCCATTTTTTGGCAAAGATAAAAATTTATGGCAATTGAGGAAGAAAAATCATTAACAGAACAGCTCTTTTTGAAGATAGAAAGCTTGTCCCAAGAATTGGAAGACTTGAAAAGAGAAAAAGTTGACTTGGAAATCTTGCTGGAGAATACTACCGAACACTCGGATACGGTTGCAGCGCAGTTGTATGACAAGGCAGTGGAGGCGGGAAAACAAAGCGATCGCAGGCTGGCGCAATTTCTGGAAGCCCTGCCAGTGGGCGTCTTCGTGGTTGATGCTAGCGGTAAATCTTACTACGCCAATCAGACGGCACAGCAAATTTTAGGCAAAGGCATTATGTCAGAAGCCACTGTCGAGGAATTGCCAGAGACTTATCAACTTTATCTCGCAGGCACAGAGCAATTGTACCCCAGCGATCGCCTGCCGATTATACGAGCGTTGAGAGGCGAAAAAGTAACCGTTGACGATACGGAGATTTATCAAACAGACAAAATAATTCCCATAGAGGTGTGGGCGTCCCCCATTTTTGATGACCGGGGCGATATTGCTTATGCGATTGCTGCCTTTCAAGACACCACCGAGCGCAAGCGATCCGCAGAAGCGCTGCAACAAGCGGAAACAAGGTATCGCAGTATCTTTGAAAATGCCATTGAGGGAATTTTCCAGATTACATTAGACGGACACTACATTTGTGTCAATCCGGCACTAGCAAAAATTTACGGCTATGAGTCTCCTGAGGAGATGATGAATAGCATCCCAGAAATCAAAGAGCAAGTTTATGTTGACCCGAAATGCCGCAAGAACCTTTTAGATTTATTAACTAAACAGGGTGAAGTTAAAGGATTCGAGTATCAAATTTATCAACAAGATGGCAGCATCATCTGGGTTTCCGAGAATACCCGCGCGATTTGTGATGCCAACGGCACCTTACTCTACTACGAGGGAACCATTATTGATATCACTGAGCGCAAGCAGATTGAGCAATCTCTAAGGGCAAGCGAAGCGCGAGAACGAGAAAAAGCTCAACAGTTAGCGCGATCGCTGCGCGATTTGCAGCAAGCTCAAGTTCAATTAATACAAAGTGAAAAAATGTCTTCTCTTGGTCAATTAGTCGCAGGAATTGCCCACGAAATCAATAATCCAGTTAATTTTTTATCTGGCAATCTCACTTATGTCTACGACTACACCTGCGATTTGCTTAGGTTGTTAAAACTTTACCAAACCCACTCTTCAATTCCAGCACCGGAAATTCAATCAGAAATACAAGATATTGATATTGACTTTTTAGCCGAAGACCTCCCTAAAATACTTTCTTCTCTGAAAATAGGAATAGACCGTATCCATCAAATTAGCGTGTCTCTGAGAACTTTCTCTCGTGCCGATACATCCAAAAAGACACTTTTTAATATTCATGATGGGATTGATAGCACCCTACTAATTTTGAAGCATCGCCTAAATTCTAACGGAAATCGCCCACAAATTAAACTAATTAAAGAATATGAAAATCTCCCGCTTATAGAGTGCTATGCTGGACAGCTCAATCAAGTATTTATGAATATCATTGCCAATGCCATTGATGCGCTAGAAGAAGCAATGGCATCGGAAAGGTTAGTTTTCACTAACAATCAAAAACCCGTACCTACCATTTGGATTCGCACTGAAATAAAAGAGGGAGGAACAATGATAGAAAACGGATTGGCTAATCCTTCATGGTTGGGACTTAATTTTTCTCATATTGTGATTCGGATTGCAGATAATGGAGTTGGGATTTCAGAAGAGGCAAAGCAACAGTTGTTTAAACCTTTGTTTACAACCAAGCAAGTCGGCAAAGGCACTGGATTGGGTCTCTCAATCAGTCATCAAATTGTAGTAGAAAAACATGGGGGACAGCTTGGATGTATCTCTGAACTAGGGCAAGGAACAGAATTCTACATTGAGATTCCGATTAGCTGTACAGAGGCAAATCAATGAGCCAATGTACAAGCAAATCATCTTCGCGATGTTCAAGCAAAAATGCGTAATTGGTAATGAATGTTGAGTTAAAAGGAATTATTTATAGTAATTCTCGTTTGGATGCAGTACAGTTTAATCCCACCTCTGCCGCTGCCCGAAAACCAGGGAGCAGTTCCATATTCCCCTTCCTTGCTTTTCAAAGAGGCGGTTAAGAAGCAAGTAGCAGAATGTATTGTAAGCGAGAGTAGTAACCACTATATTTCAAGACTTAGAACTCAAAATATGACCAATTACCAATTACAAATTACCAATTACCAAATTGATATGATTCAAATATTCGGAGACTTCAGGGACGAGCTTCCAAGCAGTCAGGAAGGCTTAACAATTGTATTTTCGCCTACCTCCATCCCCCTAAAGCAACGCTGGCGCAATAATGGTTTATCGGCTGATTTTATGGCTGACTATTTTGCAACTTTCTTTCCTGGTAATAAAAATACGACCGAAACCGACCCAAAAGCAGAGATAAAAAGTGCTGTTAGTTTTATCGCTAATGAGTTGCTAGAGAATGCGATGAAATTTAACGATGACATATCAGTGCAACCTATCAGTATTCGGCTGCAAATGCATAACGATCGCCTGGTATTCCTTGGTACGAACAATATCAATCCAAGCGCGATCGCTAAGTTTCAGGCATTTATCACAGAGTTAACCACCTGCGATCCGAGCGAGTTCTATCTTCGCCAGCTAGAAAAAAATGCAGAAGACGAGAGCGAGAGCGAATCTGGGCTAGGCTTTTTGACAATGATGAACGATTATCAGGCTAAGCTAGGTTGGAAGTTTGAGACTATCCAAAAAGAGTCGGAGGCGGAAGCGATCGCCGTGACCACAATGGTGCAGTTGGCAGTATAGCTTACCGAGTTGTTCAGAATATGCAAGGAGTTGATGCGTAATGGAAATTAAGACCGAAGATTACAGCATTTGGTACGACTCGGTTACTGAAACAGCGATCTTTCAGGGTTCGCTTCGACTTAGCGGAATGGAAGAATATGCACCAATCGTAAAGTTACTTAACGAGCTAGTAGATTCAGAGCCACCAAAAATTACCTTGAATTTGCGGGAACTAGAATTTTTGAATAGTTCGGGAATCAATGTTCTGTCGAAATTTGTCATCAATGTGCGTCAAAAAGAAAGTATGCAGATGATTGTACAAGGCTCTAAGAATATCCCCTGGCAAAGTAAGTCGTTGAAAAATTTGCAGCGGCTAATGCCTTCTTTACAGCTGGAATTGGCATAAAAACTCCTACAAGGCTAAGATACTGGCACTGAAAACTAGATAAGTTCATTTTCGTCGAAGTGCAAATCGTAAGGCGATGCAAGAAGAACAACCCTCAAGGGAACAGCTGTTTTTAGAAATCGCAAATCTGCGACGGGAATTGGAAGACTTAAAAAACAAAAAAGCTGACTTAGAAATCTTGCTGGAGACGACAACAGAACACTCCGATATAGTTGAAGCTCAGCTGCATCAGTCCAATCAACAGCTACAAGCCGAAATTGCCGAACGCCAGCGTACCGAAGAAGCACTACAAGCGAGTCAAGCCGCGCTCCAGTCTCTTTTGACAATCGTTACTAGAGATAAGATCGATTTGGAAATTTTGCTGGAGACGACTACGGAACATTCCGATAGGGTGGAAGCTGAGTTGCATCACAAAGCAGAGGAGGCAGTACGTGCCAGCGAGAGAAGATTGGCTCAATTTCTAGAAGCCGTGCCGGTAGGTGTTTTCGTGATTGATGCGAGGGGCAAACCCTACTACGCCAATCATACGGCACAGCGGCTTCTCGGCAAGGGCATCGTCCCGGAAGACACCACCGCTCAACTGCCAGAACTTTATCAAGCTTATGTGGCAGGGACAGATCGGTTGTACCCGAATGCCCAACAGCCCCTAGCGCTGGCGTTGAGTGGCTCCTGCTCGACTGTTGATGATATGGAGGTTCGCCAAGCAGACAAGATTATCCCGATAGAGGTGTGGGCAACGCCAATTTTTGATGAGAAGGGCGAAATTGTCTACGCGATCGCGGCTTTTCAAGATATCACGCGACGCAAAAAGGCAGAAGCAGAGCGAATTCAGCTGATCGATCAACTTTATCAACTTAACATCGCTTACGAACGGTTTGTACCCCGTGAATTTCTTCAGTTTTTGAAGAAACAAAGCATTATTGATGTCATATTAGGCGACCAAGTGCAGCAGGAAATGTCGGTGTTATTTGCCGATATTCGAGACTTTACTGCACTATCAGAAAAAATGACGCCGTCAGACAATTTTCAATTTATTAATGCCTTTTTGAGCCGCATGGAGCCTGCTATTACCGAGAATAACGGCTTCATTGATAAATATATCGGTGATGGGATTATGGCGCTGTTTAGCGGCAGTGCAGATGATGCGATTAAAGCAGCCATTACCATGCTACATAATCTTGCCGAGTATAATCAGCATCGCGCCCAAGCTGGTTATCATCCAATTCAAATCGGGATTGGCATCAATACGGGTTCTTTGATGTTGGGTACGGTGGGAGGAAATAACCGGCTACAGGGCACTGTCATTAGCGATGCTGTCAACTTAGCCTCCCGTATTGAAGGATTGACGAAAGAGTATGGAGTGTCATTATTAATCAGTCATCAAACTTTTTTGCAGTTACAGAATTCATCTGATTATTTCATCCGCATTATCGATCGGGTGAAAATAAAAGGTAAATCCGAAGAAGTAACAGTTTATGAAGTATTCGATGGAGATTTAGCGGAATTAAAAGATGGTAAATTAAGCGCAAAAACAATATTTGAAAAAGCTTTGTTATTTTACAAAAATCAAAAGTTTCATGAAGCTGCACAACTCTTTCAAGATTGTTTATGGTATAACCCGATGGATAAAGTTGCTAAGATATATTTAGAGCGCTGTCAATTTGTATCTACTAATTTCAGGATAAATGAAGAGTAATCGAAGCAGAAGTATTTAGTTAGAAATATATTATCAAGACTAGTATTTGTAATTTAATTTACTTATCTATATAAAAATACAAAAGTTTTTCAATCAACTTTGGGTAAATAAGGGGGTAAGAGATGAAGAGACAGTAGAAACAACAGCAAAACTACGGCAAAAACTACAACAATTGCTTAAAAACTAACTGGTTTATTACTCAAATGAGCGGATGAGGCTGCCTAAATTTCTGAGGAGCGTGGTAGATTAGCCCAAGTGTATACAGAAAGAATGCAGCCTCTAACGATTATCTCTTACAAGATCTTATCCAAGAATTGCTTAGCGCGATCGCAGTCTGGATTTGTAAAGAACTTACTAGGCGGTGAATCTTCAGCCAGTTTTCCACTATCAAGAAACAAAATGCGGTCGGCAACTTCTCGCGCGAACCCCATTTCATGGGTGACAATTGCCATTGTGATACCAGTTTTGGTGAGGTCTTTCATCACCTCTAGCACCTCTTTCACCATTTCCGGGTCGAGTGCCGAGGTCGGTTCGTCAAACAACATGATATCTGGCTTCATTGCCAAGGAACGCGCGATCGCAACTCGCTGTTTCTGTCCCCCTGACAACTTAGAAGGATAAACATCAGCCTTTTCTGATAAACCTACTTTATTCAGCAGTTCCATTCCTTCTCGCCGCGCCTCTTCCGAAGAAATGCCCTTTACCTTTTTAGGTGCATACGTCACATTAGAAAGGACGGTTTTGTGAGGAAATAAATGGAAATGTTGAAACACCATGCCGACATTTTGCCGAACTTTCATAATGTCGGTTTTTCGTGAGGTGATGTCTGCTCCTTGTATATAAATCTTACCCGAAGTTGGCACTTCCAGTAAATTCATGCACCTCAAGAAAGTGGACTTACCAGAACCCGAAGGGCCAATCACTGCCACAACTTCCCCGTGTCTAATCTCAGTCGAAATTCCTTGCAAAACCTTCAGATTTCCAAAAGATTTATGCAAATCTTCAACCTTAACTGCTGCGTTGTAATCTTCGTTCGAGTACATAACCCCCCCATGTTAAACTCATGACCATTAAATAGTAAATTGCACCTGCAAATAGCAAAGGTTCAAAGTAAATATATTGTTCTGCACCCACAATTTGGGCACGGCGTAACAAGTCAGTTACCCCAATTGTAGAGACTAATGCTGAGTCTTTGAGTAGTGCAATACTCTCATTTACTAATGCTGGCAAAATATTTTTTATCGCCTGTGGCAAGATAATATCCAGCATCATCGGTCTATAGGGAACTCCTAAAGACAAAGCAGCTTCCTGTTGACCTTTATCAACGGCAAGAATACCGCCGCGAATTGTTTCAGAAATGTAAGCGCCTGAGTTGAGAGTAAAGGTAATGACACCGGCTAATAATGCCGGAATATTGTAGCCAATCAACTGAGGCGTTGCGTAATAAACTAAAGCGATTTGCAATAGTAGCGGCGTTCCTCGAAAGATAGAGGTGTAGGCTGTTGCAAACCAAACCAGTGGTTTAAAGGTAGAAATCTTAAATAAAGAGAGGATTGTCCCCCAAATAAAGCCCAAAATTGCTGAGATAGCAGTGAATTGGAGAGTTACTAATATTCCTTTTAGAATAAAAGGAATCCGAGGCGTTATCTTAGCAAAAGCCAAGCTGGAACTGCTGGCGGGAATTTCAGTTTTTCCATTATTTTCAAACCACTTTGTCACCAACCTTTCTATTTCACCGTTCTGTTTCATTTCTGCCAGAACGCGGTTGAAATCATTGACTAGAGGCGAACCTTTGGCGAAAGCGATCGCACTCCCTGCTTCCCCAGTATTCGGAACCGTATTAAATTCTAAATCTGGGTTATTGGCAATAAAACCTTTAGCGATGGTATCTTCAATAATTGCAGCGTCGATACGATTTGATTTAACTTCTTGGATAATTTCACCAGTCTTATTAAGGGCTACCAGATTCGCGCCCTTTATTTCTTTAGCAGCTTTTTCTTGAGTAGAACCCAATTGAACGCCGACTTTTTTTCCAGCTAAACTTTCAGGTGTCGTTAGGTTACTACCTTTTCTAGCGACAATTGTATTTTTAGCTTCATAGTAAATATCGGAAAAATCAACATTTTTTCTCCGTTCTGCTGTCGGTGTCATCCCAGCCATCGCAAAGTCAGCCCGACCGGATTGCACAGCCGGAATTATGCCACTAAAATCTGTATCTTTAATATCAAGTTGAAACCCTAGCTCTTTGGCAATATAGTTGGCAATGTCTACGTCGAAACCTACAATATCAGCGCTACCGCTAGCCGTATCTCGAAATTCATAAGGTGGATAGTCCGCTGACGTGACCATCACAAATTTTTTACCTTGATAGGGAGGTGATTGGGCTAATACGCGATCGCTTCCCCAACCCCCAAAAAGTAAACTTATCGATAATGCAATAGAAAATAGGATGGCAAAAAGCCATTTCCTTTTTGGCATGGCTAGTAAGTCCTTAATGTCTTGATGTATGAATATTTAACACTCAAACCACAAGACCATTTCTACTATCTTAAGGATGATATTTTGCTTACATAAAGTTACATTTTCAAAATTTTTATGATAAATAAGCTCATAAAAAAACATAGGTTTGTTAACCTTACTCTAAACCCTCTTCACCTCCCTCTAACCCTCTCCTAAGAGGAGAAAGTCAGCAGGTTAGGTTTGTTTGATTTTAAAAGACGAAACTCGTTCTCACCACACCAATCACAGCATCGGGATTTCGCTCATCATGGTTAGGTGCTGTTAGCCAAAAGAAACCAGGAGTAATCGAAATATTTTCGGTTAATTGATATTTGTAGAAAGCTTCGATGTGATATCCGGTATCGCGATCGCTTCTTTGTCCGGGAGGTAAACCAATCGCCTCTGCTAAAGCACGATTGCTAGTCCCTGTTAACTTTGGTTGCATCCCTAACACAATGCCACCTAAATTTCCCTTTTTGCCCAAATCAGGGAAAGCCAGCGTTAGCGCATAATTCCAGACATCTGCATCCCCCTTGATATTACCAAGAGCGCGGGCGGCAGTGTAGCCCACCCACCCACCGAGTTCAAAGCGGGGACTAAATCGGTAATTAACTTGTGCGCCGTAACCATTACCGACCACAGGATTGCCATCAGGATCGGTGAGATCGATGACTTTGGCAGCGTTGCTACCTGCGAGAGTATCGACACCAAAAGCTTGAGAAAAAGAGTTTAGGTAAAGCAAGCCAAGTTTCAAGCGATCGCCACTATAAACCAACTGGGCAAAAGCACTGTAACCACCATTAAATATACCTGAATCTCTGCCTGGGTTACTAGGACCGTTAGGGGCGTCTTCACCAAAGTAACCAACATCTAAACTGAGGGCTTCGCTAAGGGCATAATTTGCTGCAATCCCAGCTCGATTTCCCAAGGGAAAATACACAGGATTGACTTGACCAAAATTAGAAATAGCACCCGTAGAGGTGTCGATAAAAGGAGCAATTGTATCTGTTACATACGACGGATCGATTGAACCCGCTTCAATATAAATTTTGAGTTTGTCTCCGACTGGAAAGCGATACTCTAACTGGCTAATTCTGGCTTCGTTATTTTGAGATACGCTACTGGGAGTAAACCGAGTTTCACCTGTTAAGCCTGGATCTGGCCCGCCACCAAATGTTGCCCCAGTGTCAAACTGCCTCAAATTAGTGATTTGAAAACGAGTCCTTAAGCGGTCTTTTCCAGTGAAGCTAGTGTTAAAATCAATGCGAGTCCGATGACCGAGAGTAGCGTTATTTACATCGCTAGCATTCTCACCAAAAGCATCGCCTGCATAGGTGATAATTTCACCGCCTAATTTAGTGGTTGTAGAAAATTGGTGAGCTTCCAGTTGGGTTGTTCGAGCTTCCAAAGTATCCACTCGACCCCGCAGCGCCGTCAGTTCCGTTCCAAATTCATCAATCAGCCGTTGTAAGGTTCCTAAATCGTCTTTGGTGACAAAATCTGCTGAACTAGCAGCAATCAATTTCTCAATTTGCTGCAAGCAGGTATTTATCCCAGCCGCAAATTCATAACGACTCAGCGCCCGATTGCCACGAAAGGTGCCATCCGGATATCCTGCAATACAGCCATAACGTTCAACAAGCGATCGCAGGGCTTCATACGCCCAATCCGTCGGTTCTACATCTCGCAACTGCGACACGTTGCTGACTCGATCCATCGCATCAGTCTCTTCAGTTCCCTGAGAAACGGTATCTGCCCCAACTAGAGCGTCAGTATCCTGGGCAAAGGGATGGGTTTCCTCTGACACAGTTGGAAATTCTGCTGCTTGGGCAATGCTAGCGATCGCTAAAGCGTTAACTAGCACCGCGAGGCAAAATTTTAGAGGGGCACCAAACAGTTTCAAGACGGTCTCTCCTCACACTTTTTGGCATTCCTAATGAATTTTGTCACGTAAATGCCGATCGTGCTCGCTGAATTTACGCTGGATGTTGTTTAAATACTACATTTTTGCCTAGCAAGTAATTGTATATTCTCCTACCAAGAAGAAGTTCAACATATACTCTTGTTGATTATGCGAAAAACAACCCCGATTTCTTGGAGAAATCGGGGTTCTAAAAACTGAGGATTTAGTTATCTAATGTCCAACAATTCTACGTCGAAAATTAGAGTGGCGTTGGGAGGAATGACTCCACCCGCACCACGAGAGCCATATCCCAATTCAGGAGGGATAATTAACTGGCGGCGTCCGCCGACTTTCATGGTGCTGAGTCCTTCGTCCCAGCCTTTGATGACTTGTCCAACGCCGAGTTTGAACTCGAAGGGAGAATTGCGATCGCGCGAACTATCAAACTTCGTGCCATCCTTTAGAGTGCCGGTGTAATGCACTACCACCCTTTGGCCTGTTTTAGGAGTTGCCCCCTCGCCTTCCTTTAACTCAGTGTACTTAAGACCAGAAGGCGTTGTCTTCACTTCGCCACTGGCAGTTTCATCACTTCCTGGGTTGGTATTCATCGTTATAAGCCTTGTAATATCAGCACTAGGATCGTTACTGGGAGTTTTTGCAACAACTGCGGTTTCAGTTTTGGTTAGTTCAGCTGCTTTTGCATCTCCTTGATTGCTGCTCGTAACTTGAGCAAAAATCAAGAGTACTACACAGGTAAACATTACCCCAACGCTGATTAGAATTTCTCTCATTCATCCGTTCTCCGTACCTCTAAGACCTCAAAACTTTAGATTTTAGATTGAGAGAATTTTCGATTTAATCCAAAATTCCCCATCCAAAATCCAAAATTGATTGTCCCACTAGATTTTCAATCCTATCAGCTTTACTTACCGCCAGAGCTTATTTTCCATATCACGCACCTGACGTTCGAGCCGGTCAATGCGTCCCCGCAATTCATCCATTTCCGACTGGCGAGGAACCCCCAGATCCTGCAACATATTCCGCATTTGCCGTTGCATCTGGATCTCCAAGTTCCCCTGATCTGACTTGAGCTGCTGCATCAAATCATCTACCATCCCCTTAGCTTGCTCGGGGTTGATTTTGCCTTCCTTGACCCATTCATCGCTCACTTCGCGGATTTTGTCGGCTACCAAAGACGTAGTCCCCACACCCATCATTAGTAGCTGCTTAAGCCAGTTGTTATTATCCATTTTCCCTTCCTGTCACTCCGCCGCGACTTTGAGCGGCTAAACACGTATCATAAAGCGGTGCTAAAATCTTACCGATTTTTCGCCTACAGTTCTATTTTGTGACATTCTCTCAACAACTGCCGCTCATCTTCCAGACTTTGCTCGTGGCAAAATCAATCGCTCTGATGGATGATTGAAGAGTCTATTTACAGCTTCAAAGCAGCTTATACTCCAGCTCATGGTAATTGAGTGGCTTCAGGTAAGAGTCGCTCCCGAACTGCGGGAAAAATACATTCAGAAGGATGGCGAAATCTGGACGGCTTTCCTCGCCAGATGTCCGGGTTTTTTGGGTAAAGAAGTCTGGCTCAACCCAAACGAGCCAACAGAGGTCATTTTAGTCATTCGGTGGGCGACGCGGGAACAGTGGAAGTCTGTTGAGCTAGAAAGCCTGGAAGAAATCGAGCGGCAGTTTGTCCAAGCGATGGGAGAGGCTTTTCCCATCGTTCAGTTAGCAGAATATCAAATCCGAAAGTTTCCCCAAGCTTAAACTGGATCTAGAGGTCTTTTTAGATTGCGACTTGCTGACTGGATAGAAACCTAGAATTACCGTGCTGCTATCCATGCCGAACTGTCCAAAGTGCCATCAACCCGTCAATGCCCAGGTAACGACCTGTCCTTATTGCCGAACCGAGCTAAAAGCCTACGGTCATCCTGGCATTCCCCTACATCGAGCAACGGGGGAGGAATTTCTGTGCGACACCTGCACTTACCACGAAGATGATACCTGTACCTTTTCCAAGCGTCCTTACGCTAAGGAATGTACGATGTATAGCGATCGCTCTCAAGAATCTCACCCGATGACTGCCACTCACTACAGTCTCGGCTGGCGTCACTCGCTTCAACTTTGGTGTCAGCGAAACCAGCCTTTGCTGCTGCTATTCGGTCTCATTGTGGTAAGTTTAGCGATCGCTTTCTATGCAAGCAAATAATTTAGACAACCTTCGCCGTAACCGAACTGGTTCCTGAAGCTTCTTTTGCTTCTTTTAGAGGCAACTCCTCAACGGGTGCTGCTTCTTGAAAAACCGTCAAGTCAAACCAGAAAGTTGTACCGACGCCGACCTCGCTAACCAAGTGAACCCTGGTGTGATGCTTCTCAATGATATTTCTAACAATTGACAAACCCAAACCTGTTCCTTCAAGGGTGTGAACTCGGTTTTCTACTCGGAAAAAACGATCGAAGATTGCCTCTTGGTCTTCTGTATCGATGCCGATTCCCGTATCAGAAATTTCAATCCGCACTAATTTGGGATTGTTCGTTGCAGGAATTTTCCCGCGTTCCTCTGCGCCGGAAGGGAAGACTCCGCCTTGACTCCGCTCATCCCTCGACTCCAGCAAATAGGCGCGAATTGCCACCCGTCCGCCTGTCTCAGTAAACTTCAGTCCATTACCGACCAGATTAGCAAACACCTGGAGCAACAAATCATAGTTGCCCCAGACTGCTGGCAAATTCGGTTCAATCTCTTGGATGAGTTCAATTCCTTTATCGCGGGCGTTTAGCTGGTAAGTCCGCAGCGTTTGCTCCACAGGTTGGGCAATATCTACAGGCTCAAAGTGATAGCGCTTGTGCGACTCAAGCCTAGATAAATCCAAAACGTCATTTACCAGGCGAGTCAGGCGGTCTGTTTCTCGATTCGCAGTGTCTAAAAATTCCCGACGTTCCTCTTCTGTCAAATCTTCGCCGTATTCGTGGAGCGTTTCAATAAACGACTTGATGTTAAAAAGCGGCGTTCTCAATTCGTGGGAAACATTGCTAATAAAATGACTTTTCGCCTCGTTCAGCTCTACCTCACGAGTAATATCCTGTACCGTCATCGCAATTCCCTTGATGGTTTCCCGGTACTGGTCGAGGACGGTCGTTAGGAGAATGCGGACGGTGCGGTTCGCCGGTTGGAATAGCGTCACCCGAAACTCTGCCCCTTCGCATTCGCCAGCAACAATTTGATGCAGGGGTCGCGCTAGCTCCAAGTTTACTGGAGAAGGCAAGCAATGCAGAGCATTAGATCCCACCACATCAACGCCATCCCACCCGAAAATTCGTCGCGCTGTCGGGTTGACTAAGATCACCTGAAAGTTGGTGTCTATCAGCACCGCTCCATCAGCAATCGTAGAAACCAACGTCTCTAGCTTGGCTTTCTCTGCTGTCAGTTCCTCGATATTTTGCTCTTCATAACTCTCCAGCCGTTCTGCCATCTCGTTGAAACTGTAAATCAGTTCGCCCAGTTCTCCTCCGAGTGGCAGGTCAACTCGTTGCTTGAAGTTGCCAGCGGCAATATTTTTAACCCCAACGAGAAGTTCTTTAATTGGCTGAGTAATGGTTAAGGCATTAAAAACAGCCCCCAAAATCACCATCACCCAAATGGAAATAAATACCGCAATCGTGACATCTCGTGTCAGATGGGACGACGCCACCACGGTTGGATTGGCGTTAATCCCAATTGCCAAAACCCCTAAATTTTTGCCATCGTGCGACAGGGGAACAAAGACATCCGTAACTTCCCCATCCGGACTTAGGTGCTGACGCACCATTGGTAAGTCGGAATTATCAGCGTAATCCTCTGGCAATTGAATCCGACGCTGAATTGTCAGCGAGTTTTGTACCTCGGACTCAGAGAAAGGAATTCCAAAATAGATTTTGCCAGTTTCGTCGGCGTAGAGCATATAGCGCACGCTGGAGGTGCTGCTGTAGAAGCGGTGAGAAAAACGTGCCACCTCCGTCAGATTCTTTTCAGCAATCTGAGGCGCGACATTCGCCGCCAACAACAAACCCAGGTCGCGCCCGAAGCGAGTATCATTCAGCCGAGCATCCTGCTGAATTGTATTCACTGCCCAGAAGGTCAGACCGCTCATCACCAAGGAGACGACTAAGGTAGCAGCCGCCATCAGGCGCGTCTGGAGAGTAAACTCAGACCACCAATGGGCAATAACTTCTCGAAGGGTTTTTAATAGAGCCAGCAAGGTAAATTTGCCACTAAAAATGGTAAAAATTAGAGATTTATCAAAAATTGTAGAGGATTCTTCCCAGGGATAGGTGGATTTTTGAACGTTTCTCAATTATATTTATCCACTTCTATTTTCTCAAGTTCCCCCTGGAACTCTCATGTATCTTTGGATGCAGCTTGACTAAGATTTTGAAGAAATTTAAAGATTTACGTGATGTGCAACTTTCCAAAACTCTCTAGCTTAGGCTACAGAGCTTTGGAAACGAGGAGCGATTGGATTGCAGTTGCACATGACGTTAAACGCTAAAGTTTCCCTGCCGTGCGGACGCGATAACCAATATCCCGTCGGTAGTACATCCCCTCAAACTCAATGCAATTAATCGCCGTGTATGCTTGAGCGATCGCTGCATCAAAATCCTCTCCAATGGCGGTGACTCCCAACACCCGACCGCCTTCTGTCACCACTTGTTGCTGCTTCTTCTGAGTGCCTGCATGGAACACATTTGCTCCTGCTGCCTCGGCTTGCTCAATGCCGGTAATGACGTGACCTTTTTTATAGCTTTCGGGATAACCCCCCGCCGCTACAACGACACAGGCGGAAGCGCCTGATTTCCAGGCAATCGGAGGCTGTTGGGCAAGTTTCTGTCCGACGCAGGCAACCAGTAAGTCTTCTAGAGGGGTTTCGAGTAAAGGCAAGATCGCCTGTGTTTCCGGATCGCCAAAGCGACAGTTAAATTCCAAAACTTTCGGATCGCCTTGGGGGGTAATCATTAATCCAGCATAAAGGACACCCCGGTAGTCGATGCCCCTCTCTTTTAAAGCGGCAACAGTCGGCTCCAGAATTTCTTTCTGAACTCGCGCACTCAGGGCAGGTGTCAGGATGGGAGCAGGACAATAGGCTCCCATTCCGCCCGTATTTGCCCCTGTATCGCCCTCACCGATGCGTTTGTGATCTTGAGCCGGTAACAACTGGCGAACGGTCAAGCCATCCGACAGCGCCAAAACCGAGACTTCCTGACCCGCTAAATATTCTTCAATTACTACAGTCTTGACTCGACTGGAGAATAAATCTGCGATCGCAGAGTATGCCTCTTCCACCGTTGCCGCTACCGTAACACCCTTACCCGCTGCCAAACCATCGGCTTTAACAACAATCGGTGCCCCTTGCGCTGCTACATAAGCTTTTGCAGCTTCTGGCTCTGTAAACACCTCTGAGTTGGCGGTTGGGATACCCGCTTCCCGCATCAAATCCTTTGCCCAAGACTTACTCGCCTCAATTTGCGCTCCCGCTTTGGTGGGACCAAACACCTTGAGATTTTGGCGTTGCAAGTAATCTGCGATCCCCAAAGCCAGGGGGGCTTCAGGCCCGACGACCACCAGCGAGATGTTATTCACTTGAGCAAATCGTGCTATTCCCTCAAAATCATCAACACTTAAAGGGAGATTCTGACAACGATCCAGAGAAGCTGTGCCGCCGTTTCCAGGAACACAGACTATCTGCCGAATGCGTTGAGATTGCAGCAGTTTCCATACCAGGGCGTGTTCGCGTGCCCCATTGCCAACAACCAAAACCTTCACGTTCGCCTCGCGCTCCTGTTTTTGTTTTCTTGAATCTTGCTAAATTGCAGGCTTTACGCCCACCCTGACTAAGGGCAGCGCCTCAATCCAGCAGCTTATCCTCAGGGACGATTTCACATCTGAAACCAAGTAAATTTACAGGGCAAATCGTATAAGGCAAGCAAATACTTCATTATGCCACGCAATTACCAAATGTCTAAGTTAGCCAAGAGATACCTGATGGATGGGAGCAAAGCAGGGCTAAATTTAATCATTTTGGGATTGAACCAGTGGAAATTATTGCCATTGTTCCAATTCCGACAACCAGTGCCGAACCAAAGTGATAAAGCGATCGCGTCGAGTTTCAAAATTAGCGGCAATCGAGATAAAACTGATACCGACTATCAACCCGATCACCCACTTGAAAAAGGAGTAACGGAAAACAAAAATCACTAACTGATAAAAAGCAGTCAGTAAAAAAGTGGCGGTACCAACGTAGAGAAATGCCCGGACTCGGAAAGCCAATCCAGCAAAAATGAATAAAATACTCAAAATTCCCGGTATCAATCCAGTTTCTTGGTGTAGCAAAAATGCCGCTCCACAAATTACCCCAGCGCCTACGCAACGAAATAGGTGGCGAGTCTGTTTGCGATTTGGTAGCGTCAGCCCAGAGTCGACTTGGGCAATATACAGCCAGGATAAGCCAATCGGCATAACGTACCACAAGTAATCGAAAAATTGTAATTCCAAAAACCACCGAAAAAGTGCCCAATTAATCAGTGCTAGGCTGATATAAGTAAAGCGAATTTGATTGGATAATTTGGCAATAAAGATATAAAATGCCGCTGTTATGAGCAAGCTAATCGGGTGAATTTCTACTCTGGTTTCCCAAATCATCACCAGTGGCAGAATATATGCCGCGTGCAGCCAAGGTCTTTTAGGCCATCCCCACTTCTCCCAAGGCAAAATATACAGAAAATAAGCCCAAACACAAGAAATCGGGGCTTTCCAGGGAACTAATGGCCCAGCCCAGAACTGCTCAATGGCTGTATAAAGCCAAAATATTCTGATGACACCTACTTCTAATAAACCTAGGTAAACCCAGACTTCTGCAATGGTAATCCTCCAGTTTTCACTGAATAAGGAAGGTGCTGAATTTTCCTCTGTCTTTAAAGGGAGTTGGGAACTTTCCCTGTTTTTTGGGAGGGAAGAAAGGGGAAATCTGCGACCTTGAAAAATCGCGTATCGGATTAAAAACAAGCCAGTTCCTAATCCGAGAATTCGGCTAGCTGCAATGGGATTACCAATCGCCGCGATGAGTAAGCAACTGCTCCAAGCCCAATGAAGATGGGCAATTACTTTCAGTTTTTCAGCAGTAAGGTGTAAGTAATTTAGAAGCCAGGGGAATAGCAGGCGATAGGCATACATGATGCTGGTGCCGAGGGCGGACATGACAATGAACCCATCGCCCAAAGCTCCACCTGATGCTTGTAAAAGTTGATAGAACAAAAGTTCGTAGGCAGAAATGGATACTCCCAGAAGTCCCAAATAGAGGATGGGTTTAAGTTCCTGCCGTCGTCTGCCAACTCCAATCGCAATGAACGCGATCGCAAGCGTACACAATCCCGTCCAACTGGTAAAAGTATCCCACCGCAGAAGTGCCCCCAACACGCCGTATAGTAGCGGCAGGATATGCCACCTGTTCGGAACACTTTCGATTTGCGATCGCCGCCGCCATGCTTCTCCCAAAAGCTGCGTGCTTAAACCTAAGACGATATTTGCGATCGCTAAATTCATCACCGAGTGTTCCAAGAAGCCCAGCGTCTCGGCTGTCAACAGTTCTAAACCCCAACCCAGTCCATAAAATGCCCAATGATTCGACTGTTGCCAACTGCGATAAGCGATCGCCCCAATTGTCAACGTAACCGCAAGTAAATATTCCCCACTTGGAGAAACAACCCCTTGGTAGAGAAAAAGCGAATGCAACGTTAGCATCAACAGCTCAAAAATACATAACGCGATCGCCCAACTCTCAACCGCTTGTGCATAAAGTGCCGCTAACGTCCCATGACGACGCATCAGCCAGGTTCTGGCAAGCCATAAACCCACCAGCGCGATCGCTCCGGCTAAAAACCAACCCGGTACCGAAAGGGGCGGCACTCCAGGCACGCCATCCCCCAGCAGCACACCGAGAAAACTCAGGCTAAACCCGACTGTAATGACGGCTGCTGCCAGATGCCGCAAATAGCGCGTATTCACCAACATCAGCCCAGTTGCCATTCCTAAGCTAATGAATCTACCTCCAGGTAGCACGAATGTGAGAATTTGTAGCATTCCCAAACTGGCGACACTCAACCAACTCGCCAATGTGCGTTGCTTTCCAGCAGTTTGACTGGCAACTCCGGTTAATGCCAAAGGTGTAATTAGCCAGAAAATTGCCCACTGCTGACGGCTAAAGGCATCGTCCCCGAATAAGGAAACATTTGCTAACAATAATTGATAACTGAGTCCCGCCAGCCCTAAACCGATGTGCCAAGCACTTTGCTTCCACAGAAGTGCTGAGGAGGGTAGGAGGACGTGAAGCGTCCATTCGGCAACCATCACCGCCAACAAAATGCTTGCCCAAACTTCTTGGGGCAGATTGGGAAAAAAGCGGTCAATTGTAGAGAATAGCGTCAGCAACCCCACCAAGTGAGTGGAATACACCAGACTGACCCTAGTGGGAAGTCGGCGCTGTGTCACAATTGCCAGTGTCACAGTCGAAAACAACAGATTGAGCGATCGCAATGTGGGATTTAGTAAACTAATTAAACTCAGCACCGCCCCAAAAGTGAGTGCCAGTTGTTCGCCAAAAGTGGCTAAATCGGTCTTAGAAGCTCGATGCAGCCAATCGCTTACCCCGACGATAAAAATAATGTAGGGAAATAAAACCAGGCTCAGCAAAGCCCAAGGAACTGTTTCCGAACCCGTCAGTTGAGTGCCAGTTGCGATCGCCCATTCTTGCACGGAAGCAGGAACTAACCGCCAAACCAGCCAAATCGTCTGTAAGCCAATCCCTAAAAATGCTGCCAGATCAACCTGTAGCCAAAAACGCTGCAATCGGCTGAAGAAAAACCACAAACCCAATCCGCTAACCGCTGTTGCTTGCCAGGGAACCGTTGTTCCTACCGAAACCAGCCAACCGAGGCACAACAAACTACCGCCAACTTTCTCCCACGGCAATGGGAGTGATTCGGTGGATGTTTCCGGTTGCTGTTGCGATAACCACACCACCAGCCAGCCACAGATACCAAGGGCTAACCCCAACTGCGTTACAGGTACTTGGACAATAAAAATTGCTCGTACCAGCAGCACCACCAAGGCATAAATCACTACCCCGGCTGGCAACTCAATCCCGATTCCCTTTTTTTCGATAGTCCCCGCAGGCTGTCGGTGACGAACTTGATAGAACGCGAGGAGGGACGTTCCCACCATTCCCAGATAAATGGCGATGACTGGAAAGCCTGACAAATTCCAGCCCCAATGCAGGTAACTGAGTCCCAGGATATTCAATGCTGATAACGCTTCTAGTAGTTTCAGCCGTCCAGAAGTCGCCAATCGCCAATTTTTCAATACTTGGAAAGTAATCCCCGTCAGGACAACGGATGCGATCGCAACTACTATCAGATTGACGGGATTCTGCCACAACCCAAAGCTATCCATTGCCCAGAAATTCACGGGCATTAACAGTAGGGTGACAATTTGCAACGTCTGCGCCGTCAATTGCAAACTGGGTTGGCGATTCGCCCAAGCGCTTACCCGCCAAAAAATCAAGGTATACGCTAATAAAACCCCATACTGCCCAGCAGCAGGAAATCTTTCCCATTGAGTGGCGGCTAGCACCCCGGAGGACACCACCACCATGAACACTCCCAAAAACAGCAGCCACCGGACGCTGAGTTCTGCCATCAGCGACTGCCATATCCCTGGGATCGCTTTGGGATGTTGGCGAGAAGCATTCTTACCAGCAGCACCTGGTAGTAACTGCGAATCAGAAGATATCGTAATTTGAGGCGTTACTTCAGGCGTTGGTTTGGGCGTTACCGCAGCGGGTGGCAACGCACAAACCAAGTATTTTTGACTTAAATCGCTAACCTGAGCCTCAGAAATCAAACCCAAGCGCAGCCAAACATCTAGTCCTTCCAATAACTGAGGCTGCGAATTGCTAATCGTTACTTTAATGTTGATGGAGCGGTCATGTGAAGATGACATCGGCAGCCACCCTAAAGATGAATACTCAAATCATCTTCTTGATTGAAGGATTGGCTGTGGTTATTGTGACACTTTAGGGTATTGAAAGCACGCTTGTCCGGCGGGCACTGTCCACCAGACTCTTACTCTTTATCTTTGTCCCCTAGTGCTTCTTTTTGCTGCTGATAGCGCTGTTTAAACAGACGTTGCTGTAGCTGGTGTTCCACAATCGGAGCGGGATAATTACAGCGATCGCGTTCATTCGCCGGTATCTTCCCACTGACGAGATATTCTGTATTTACAGACCTGAGTTCTGGCACCCATTTCCGGATATATTCCCCGTCTGGATCGAATTTCTGCGATTGAGAAGCTGGGTTAAAAATTCGGACTGGTTTGGGGTCCATCCCGCTAGAAGCACTCCACTGCCAGCCGCCATTATTCGCCGAAAGATCCCAGTCATAAAGCTTTTGCATGAAGTATTTTTCCCCCAAGCGCGGATCGATCAGCAAGTCTTTAGTGAGAAAACTGGCAACAATCATCCGACAGCGGTTGTGCATCCAGGCTGTTTGATTCATCTGGCGCATTGCTGCATCGACAATCGGGTAGCCGGTTCTCCCCTCGCACCAAGCTTGGAAATGTTCTGGATGGTTGTCATAAGGGAAATTTTTGAGCGTTTCCCGGAAGGCACCCTCGGCTAATTCTGGGAACCAATACATCGCGTGTTGATAGAATTCTCGCCATGCTAGTTCTTGTTGCCATGTGCGGATATGGGTGTCTTCTTCATCGCTGCGGCTGTGTTCTAACACCTTTAGCGTGGCATCCCAAACGGTGCGAATGCCGATTACGCCAAATTTCAAAGCGGCGCTGAGTTGAGAGGTGCCGCTAACTGCTGGAAAATTCCGTTGTTCTTTATATTCTGCGATCGCTTGATCGCAAAAAGCTGCCAGTTTTTCTTGCGCCGCCTTCTCTCCTGGCGCACTCACCAGTTTATTTTCCCAAATAAATCCTAAATCCTGAGCCGTAGGCAGTTCACGCGCACCAGCTTGTTGCGCTTTCTCCTGTTCTTCTGGTGAGAGTCCCTCGGCATTGTGGAGTTCTGCTGCGGGTTTAGCCTTGGGTTTACTACTCCAATTTCTCCAGAACGGAGTATAAACCGTGTACGGCTGATTAGAACCTGAGCGAATCTCCTCTGGTGCGTGTAATAGCTGATCCCAGTGATTTTGGACAAAAATACCCTTTTCTTTCAGGACTTCGCTGATAGCGCGATCGCGCTCTTTTGAATAAGGCTCGACATCCCAATTCCAAAATACAGCCTTCGCATTCAGCGCCGCCGCCAAAGCTGGGATGGCTTGAGTCGGATTTTCATGAAGGATCAACAACTGGCTACCAGCCTTCGCGTAGCGTTCTTGGAGTGACTGCAAACTGCCAATCATATAAGTCACTCTGGCTGGTGCCACATCATCCCTGTTCAAAATATTCGGATCTAAGCAGAAAACCCCTACCACCTTTGGACTTTGCTGCCGTGCAGCAGCTAATCCTAAATTGTCCGAAATGCGTAAATCGCGGCGGTGCCAAAACAAAATCAGGTCAGACATTCAATCCTTGCTTTTCAAATAACTTGCTTATGTTTGACAGTTTAAAAGGTGACAACAGCGTGTGTATCACTCCTGCGAGTGACTGCAAACTAAACGGCTATAACAATCCTCAATGATTCGTGAAGGCGAGATCCGCGACTTTAAAGAAGTCGCGGATCTGAACCGCTGGTATCTTACAAATCAAACAAGATTCCTATATAGCGTTTCTCAGGTGGGTGGAATATATTGCAGTTCTAATGCTCAATAGAGACATAGCAATGCCATGTCCCTACTGATGTATCGCACCTAATTGAGAATTGAAATAATCTTATATCTGGCTATTAAAATATAAAAAATTAGCCAACTTAAACTGGCTAATTTTGTGTAGTCGCAGACTTTAACCTAACGAACTATTGTAAAAAAGGACGAGCTAAGAAAAAACTAGAAATCGATTTAGCATCTACTGGTTCACCCGCCAGAATTGCTTGCTCTAATTCCTGGGGAGTCATCAAAATCGTTTCAATATCTTCGTCAACATCTTGACTGGGAGGTATCTCCAAACGTTCTAAATCTTGCGCTAAAAAAGCGTAAATAAATTCATCTGAATAACCGGGAGCAAGGGAAAACTTACCTAAATTTTGCCATTTGTGAGCGCGATATCCGGTTTCTTCTTCAATTTCGCGCTTAATAGTCTCCTCTGGAGCTTCATTCGGTTCTATCGTTCCAGCCGGGAACTCCAAAAGACGCCCCTGTACAGCAAAACGATACTGCCTCAATAGGATCAACTTCCCTTCTGAGGTTACAGGAACAGCAAGCGCACCACCAGGATGCCGAATGCATTCCCAGTCTCCTTCTACTTGGTTCGGGAGGCGCAGACGGCTGACTTCAAAATTAAATTTACGCCCCTGGTAGAACAAGCGTTGTTTGAGGACTTCAGGGGGTTCTTGACCCAGTGCCATAGGAAACTACAAACGACGGACTTCTGAACAGTCTACAGCCTGAACGAGTTGCGCGATCGCACATCCAGAAACTGGATCGAGCCAATCTGGTGCAATTTCCGCTAAAGGCACCAGCACAAACGCTCTTTCTCTCATCCGAGGGTGAGGCAACTGGAGAGGCGGAACCTCCCCACCCTGAGTGTCCAAAATCACATCATCAAAGAGCAATAAATCAAGGTCAAGTGTTCTCGCCCCCCAGTTCTCATGACGGACGCGACCAAAGCGATCTTCAATTGCCAACAGGGTCTCTAACAATTGCTGAGGCTTCATCTGAACGTGCAGCAGGGCACATCCATTCAAATAATCTGGTTGAGGTGGCCCTACAGCCTTCGTTTGATACCAACTAGACTGGGCTTGCAGAGTAATTCCAGGAGTTCGGTTCAGCGTTTCTAGAGCAGCCTCTAGAGTGGCGCGGGAGTCGCCGAGGTTGCTACCAAGAGCAACTGCGCTTCGCCCACCCTTTGCTAACGCAGCTTTTGCGTATGTCATGATTCCAGCCTGACCCCTTCAGGTGCGGCTATAAAGAAACTTAGCCTGCCTACACAGGCTAAACAAACTCAGTCGAATCGAAGATTAGGACTCTTAGCTGTTTGAAGCTCCTCTGCCCAAAACTTGCTGTTTTAAGGTCTGGAAGTCTTGAGATAGTTCTTTGCGGCTTTCAGCAGTAAGTAGGTAACGATAAACAAACCAAGCCGTATATCCAATGCCAATGAGCTGTAGGGTTGGCGCTATCAACGGCAAGCTATGAATCGCCGCCAGCAAAGCTACTGTTATTCTTAATGTGACTAACACTGCTAAGAGTAGTCCAAGGGTAACGAGCGATCGCTGGTAGGAGGAAAAAAAGTTGCCCGCATAACTTGGCATCTTTTCTAAAAACCTAGCGATTTGTGCCCACACCTGCTGCACTTGCCCAGTATAGGCTTGAGTAGACGACACTTGTAACTCCGAAGGTGTTGCTTCTACGTTTTGTACATTGACTTCTACTGAAGGATTTTCAGATTCGAGCCTACTTTCAGAAGAGGGAGTTTCAGGATTCATATCAATTTTTGGGAATGACAACAACTTGATGTCTTGGTTGGTTATGGGAGTGTTTCTTCTAGTTCTGCTTTTTCTAATCAAAAAGTGAAGAACAGACTCTGCTACCAAGTTATTATCTATTGGGGTGATAAAAATCAAGCATCCTGAGGTACAAGTAGCAAAACTACCAAGCTGGAACACCGAACGCTCGATTTTCTCCTTTAAAAATTGACAAGCTTTCCCGCAACCGGCTGTAGCATTGGTTCAGCACTCTATAGAAAGCTCTGTGAAACTCACTCAGTCCACTATCGATCTCACTCAAGCAGCAGCTAGTGAAATAAAGCGTTTGCAATCCAAGCGTCAAAACGCCAACGCTCTATTATTTCGTCTAGCAGTTCAATCAGGTGGTTGTTCTGGCATTTCCTATACTTTCAGCTTTGATGAAGCTGTGAAGCCGGACGATAGACTGTATGAATGCAATGGCATTAGAGTATTGGTTGATGCTCAAAGCCTAGCCTACCTCAATGGTCTCACCTTAGATTACTCAGAGGATCTCATGGGTGGCGGGTTTCGCTTCCACAACCCAAACGCTAAAGAAAGTTGTGGTTGCGGTAATTCTTTCTCTATTAATGAGCCGCTTGCCGACTCTGCCACCCCAGAAGCTTAATCTCCAGCTCCTTTAAATTGACAGAACCCCTGACAGATGATACACTCAGAATTTGTCTGCATTTGGAACTAGCAAGGATTCAGTAACCCCAGTAACTCATGCCCACAATCCAGCAGCTCATTCGTAACGAGCGCCTAAGTACACAGAAGAAAACTAAGTCACCAGCCCTAAAAAGCTGCCCCCAACGTCGTGGTGTCTGCACCAGAGTATATACAACGACGCCTAAAAAGCCAAACTCAGCCCTGCGGAAAGTGGCAAGAGTCCGTTTGACTTCAGGTTTTGAAGTAACGGCATATATTCCTGGCATCGGTCACAATTTGCAAGAACACTCGGTTGTGATGATTCGGGGGGGACGGGTTAAGGACTTGCCCGGAGTCCGTTACCATATTATTCGCGGAACCTTAGATACCGCCGGGGTTAAGGATCGCCGTCAGGGTCGTTCTAAGTACGGTACAAAACGTCCCAAGGCAAAGTAAGCGGAGTGCCTATCTGCATTGGTACAGTCACAATTGATGGCTTCCGTTTTGCAGAAAAGACAAAACGCTCATACGGCTCGAAAGCTCCCAAATCTCGTGCCAATTGCACAGGAAATGTGTGAAGATATCCGCTTACGAGCGGATGCCGATGAACCCCCGGTATAGGTGGTAGAGTTGAATTGAGGATGTTTTTACTGGATTCCGTGCGGGAAGACGCATCAGAGATGTTGTAAACACGTAGATAAGCACCCGTTAAAGCGAGTGTATGCGAATCCAGTAGGATGTATCCAAATCCGTAGAAGGTTGCTTCAGTTCCTCAAACCAAAAAATTGGGAAATTAATGCGCCAGGGAGACAACCGTTGCTGGCATTTAGGGAAAACCTCAATGTCCTCAATGTAGGTAGGGAAGAGTTTCACAGTCGGGCGAAATCTCTACCTTAGTAGAAGGCGGCTCTCAAGAACCCGCAAAGACTTGTTGAAAAAAATCCCATCTCAGGCACGAACATTGGGAGGGATCGTAAAAATTCTGTATTTTATTCATTGAAGGCTTAGTATGTCTCGTCGTACCGTTGTTAAAAAGCGTCCTGTTCCCCCTGATTCGATGTATAACAGCCGTCTTGTCAGTATGATGGTGCGGCGGATTATGCATAGTGGCAAGAAATCTATTGCGACTGGGATTATCTATGATGCGCTAAAAACCATCGAAGAACGGATTGGAGCAGATCCCCTAGAGACTTTTGAGAAAGCAGTTCGGAATGCGACCCCTTTGGTGGAAGTCAAGGCTCGTCGAGTGGGTGGTGCCACCTACCAGGTGCCAATGGAAGTCCGCCCTGACCGTGGAACTGCGCTAGCGCTGCGTTGGCTAATTCAGTTTGCTCGTTCTCGCCCAGGCCGCACAATGGCTGGGAAGCTCGCAAATGAGCTGCTTGATGCCGCTAATGAGACAGGGAATGCGATTCGCAAACGCGAAGAAACTCACCGAATGGCTGAAGCGAATAAGGCGTTCGCCCACTATCGATACTAAGCACTACTACAGACGCGAGATCGGTTATTGCGACTGTTTTGCTCGCGTCTGTACGAGCTGAAAATCTTAAATAAAGTATACAATTTTAAACGAGATAGAACGCATAGCACATTACTAGCTATGCGGCACAGAGGAAGGAGGTAGCTGTGGCACGTACCGTCCCGCTAGAGAGAACACGCAACATCGGAATTGCTGCCCATATTGATGCGGGCAAGACAACAACAACAGAAAGGATTCTGTTCTATTCCGGTATCGTTCATAAAATTGGCGAAGTCCACGAAGGCACAGCAACGACTGACTGGATGGAGCAAGAGCGGGAAAGAGGTATTACCATTACCGCCGCTGCGATTAGCACGAGCTGGCGGAATCACCAAATCAACATCATTGATACCCCTGGTCACGTAGACTTCACGATTGAAGTAGAACGTTCAATGCGGGTGTTGGATGGCGTGATTGCTGTGTTCTGCTCGGTGGGAGGCGTGCAGCCTCAATCTGAGACTGTATGGCGACAGGCAGATCGGTATAAGGTGCCTCGGATCGCTTTTATCAACAAAATGGATCGGACTGGAGCGAACTTTTACAAAGTTTATAACCAGATACGCGATCGCATGCGGGCAAATGCTGTCCCCATTCAAATTCCTATTGGTGCTGAAAGCAACTTTGAGGGAATTGTAGACCTAGTTCGGATGCGAGCCTACCTCTACAAAGACGATCAGGGCAAAGAAATTGAGGAAATAGACATTCCTGCAAACCTTCAGGAGGTAGCCCAAGAGTACCGCACTAAGCTCATCGAATCTGTAGCAGAAACCGATGATGCCCTGACGGAAAAATATTTGGAAGGCGAAGAACTAACCGAACCAGAGATTCAAAAGGCGTTGCGTAAAGGCACAATTGCTGGCACAATTGTCCCGCTGTTGTGTGGTTCTGCCTTTAAAAATAAGGGTGTCCAGCTGCTGTTAGATGCCGTGGTAGATTATCTACCCGCTCCTATTGACGTTCCTCCAATTCAAGGACTATTGCCAGATGGCACTGAGGTAGTAAGGCACGCTAGCGATGACGAACCAGCGGCTGCTTTAGCTTTCAAGATTATGGCAGACCCCTATGGACGCTTGACATTCATTCGGGTATATTCTGGCGTAATCAAAAAGGGCAGTTACATCCTCAACTCAACCAAAGATAAAAAGGAACGTATCTCCCGCTTGATCGTTCTCAAAGCTGACGAACGAATCGAAGTAGATGAAATGCGGGCTGGTGACTTAGGTGCAGCTTTAGGTCTGAAAGAAACCTATACGGGCGATACCATCTGTGACGAAAACTCACCAGTGATTCTGGAGTCTCTGTTTATACCAGAACCTGTAATCTCCGTAGCAGTGGAACCCAAAACTAAGCAGGATATGGAGAAGCTCTCCAAGGCTCTGCAATCGCTCTCAGAAGAAGACCCGACGTTCCGAGTTCACATTGACCCAGAAACTAACCAGACAGTAATTGCGGGGATGGGCGAACTGCACCTAGAGATTCTCGTAGATCGGATGATGCGAGAATTCAAAGTAGAAGCCAACGTTGGTGCGCCGCAAGTTGCCTACCGCGAAACCATTCGCAAAGCTGTCAAAGCTGAAGGGAAATTTATCCGTCAGAGCGGTGGTAAAGGTCAGTACGGTCACGTTGTGATTCAAGTCGAGCCAGGAGAGCCGGGGACTGGTTTCGAGTTTGTCTCCAAAATTGTTGGGGGTATAGTACCTAAAGAGTACATAAACCCAGCAGAGCAAGGGATGAAAGAAGCCTGCGAATCGGGTATTGTAGCTGGATATCCGGTGATTGACCTCAAGGCGACGATGGTGGATGGCTCTTACCACGAGGTAGATTCCTCAGAAATGGCTTTCAAAATCGCAGGCTCAATGGCGATTAAAGAAGCTGTAATGAAGGCTTCACCAGTGCTATTGGAGCCTATGATGAAAGTTGAGGTGGAAGCTCCAGAAAACTTCCTTGGGGATGTGATGGGAAACCTCAACTCCCGTCGCGGTCAGATTGAAGGCATGAACTCGGAACAAGGCATTACAAGAGTAACAGCCAAAGTTCCGCTTGCAGAGATGTTTGGCTATGCGACGGATATCCGGTCGATGACTCAAGGGCGGGGTATCTTCTCAATGGAGTTTAGCCATTACGAAGAAGTTCCTCGCAACGTGGCTGAAACCATCATCGCCAAGAGCAAAGGGAACACATAAATCGGTCTGTAGTCTTTGGTCAGTTGTCAGTAGAAAAGCCAACTGACAACTGACAACTGACAACTGGCAAAGGAAAAAGGAAAAAGGAACAGGTAATACATGGCACGCGCAAAGTTTGAACGCACTAAACCCCACGTCAATATCGGCACGATTGGTCACGTTGACCACGGTAAAACGACCTTAACCGCTGCCATTACGATGACTCTGGCAGCAATGGGTCGGGCGAAAGCAAAGGGTTATGCCGACATTGATGCAGCGCCGGAGGAAAAGGCTCGCGGTATTACCATCAATACCGCCCACGTTGAGTATGAAACCGAATCTCGCCACTATGCCCACGTGGACTGCCCAGGTCACGCGGACTATGTGAAGAACATGATCACGGGTGCAGCTCAAATGGATGGTGCCATTCTGGTGGTGTCGGCGGCAGATGGCCCCATGCCTCAGACGCGGGAACACATCCTCCTGGCTAAGCAAGTTGGCGTTCCCCGGCTAGTTGTCTTTTTGAACAAGCAAGACATGGTGGACGATGAAGAATTGTTGGAACTGGTAGAACTGGAAGTCCGGGAACTGCTAAGTTCTTATGAATTCGACGGTGACAATATTCCCATCGTCGCCGGCTCGGCGCTACAAGCGTTGGAAGCGATGGCTGCCAATCCCAAGACCCCACGGGGTGAGAATGAGTGGGTAGATAAAATCTACAAGTTGATGGATGAGGTCGATGCTTACATTCCTACTCCAGAGCGGGATATTGATAAGCCCTTCCTGATGGCTGTGGAAGACGTATTCTCCATCTCAGGGCGTGGTACCGTTGCGACTGGCCGGATTGAGCGGGGCAAAGTCAAAGTTGGGGAAACTGTTGAGCTGGTGGGAATTCGAGACACTCGGAGCACAACAGTAACTGGCGTGGAAATGTTCCAGAAGACCTTGGATGAAGGGATGGCTGGCGATAACGTCGGCGTTCTACTTCGGGGTTTGAAGAAGGAAGATATTGAGCGGGGTATGGTGCTAGCCAAGCCTGGTACAATTACTCCTCACACTCAGTTTGAGTCTGAAGTGTACATCCTTCAGGAAAAAGAAGGCGGTCGGAAAACACCGTTTTTTGCTGGCTATCGTCCTCAGTTCTACGTGCGGACAACCGACGTAACTGGAACCATCAAAGCTTTTACCTCGGATGATGGCTCTAACGCCGAGATGGTGATGCCAGGAGACCGGATCAAAATGACCGTTGAGTTGATCAACGCGATCGCAATTGAGCAAGGGATGCGCTTCGCGATTCGTGAAGGCGGTCGCACCATTGGTGCTGGCGTCGTCTCCAAGATCCTAAAGTAGGATTTTGACCAACAAATAAGGAGCAGAAAAGCATATGCTTTTCTGCTCCTTATCTATGTCCTTGAAATCAGATGCTAAACTCCAAGAGCTGTACGTGTACGGCAAAAAACCGCCGTTCTAGTAGCAACTAAAACCTAACAAATAACCACTAATTAGAACCTGGACAACTGAAAATGGCAACTATCCAGCAGCAAAAAATTCGCATTCGCTTGAAGGCTTTTGACCGGCGTTTGCTTGACACCTCTTGCGAAAAGATTGTCGATACGGCAAACCGGACACAGGCAACAGCTATTGGTCCCATTCCCTTACCAACCCGGAAGAAAATTTACTGTCTTTTGCGCTCTCCTCACGTTGATAAGGATTCGCGGGAACACTTTGAAACTCGGACTCACCGCCGCATCATTGACATTTATCAGCCCACCTCCAAGACAATTGACGCTTTGATGAAACTGGATTTGCCAGCAGGCGTTGATATTGAAGTCAAACTTTAAATACACGCTCTTGTGAGTCTGCATTCGACGAAGCCCTTTAGAGGTATCTCTAAAGGGTTTTGTCGTTGGGAATCTAGGAAAGAGATCGGTTAAAGTAAGTAAAGAATCGCACGTACAGCAAGTATAGGGACAATGGCATCCTCTTCCTCAATCGCAGTTCGAGAACTCCCCCTGTTTCCACTGCCCGAAGTGGTGCTATTTCCAGGGAGACCTTTACCGCTACATATTTTTGAATTTCGCTACCGAATCATGATGAACACGATTCTGGAGAGCGATCGCCGTTTTGGGGTTTTGATGTGGGACCCAGTTCAAAGTAAACCAGCCGCCGTGGGATGCTGCGCTGAAATTATCCACTTCCAGCGTCTTCCCGATGACCGAATGAAAATCTTGACCTTGGGACAGCAGCGGTTTAGGGTCTTAGAGTACGTCCGCGAAAAGCCTTATCGCGTCGGTTTGGTGGAATGGATTGAAGACCATCCACCAGAAAAAGACCTCAGAACCTTAGCCTCTGAGGTTGAACAACTGCTCAGAGATGTGGTACGGCTCTCATCCAAGTTGACCGACCAAGACATGGAGCTACCAGAAGACTTGCCCACCCTCCCCAGAGAATTATCCTACTGGGTTGCCAGCAATCTTTACGGGGTGGCATCTGAACAGCAAGCCCTTCTGGAAATGCAAGATACGACAACCCGCCTAGAGCGAGAAGCCGAAATTCTCACTTCTACTCGCAATCATCTCGCGGCTCGTACCGTCCTCAAAGATGCGCTCCAGTAAGTTTCATTAGTTGTTAGTCATTAGTCTTCAATGATTAGTTCAGTGCAAAAACCTTAACTAATCACTGATTCAGAACTAATGACTAAGGACTAAACACGAGCATCTGCTCGCAAGTCATACCAGCCATACCAGTGACGAACTGCAAGCCATACAGCGCCCAAGAGAGCGGCTACGCTGAGAGTGAGTCCCGTGTAAGGAACGACGAGTCCTAAGACTGGCACAACCGCACCAGCAATCGTGCAAATGACGGCGGCAAGAGACGCACGGCGGTTTGACCCCAATCCCCACGCTAAGGCTAGCAAGACGATAGAGATGAGAGTCCAAGCTACCTTGACATCAATCAGGCGGCTAAGATAAGTCAAAGTTAGCAGACAAGCGAAGAAAATACCGCCAGCGATCGCTACATTTCTGAGGCTCATGGGTAGCGACATATAAAGCAATAATATCCACCACAAGAATACGGCTGGTGCGAGTAACAGCAACCGGGGAAGGATACCTGTGTTGCGAATTGGGCCAGTCGAAGTAAAGACACCAAATGGATTTTGGACTGAAACGTTGTCGTCAAATACCCAGGTGAATCGAGTGCCTTGTCCCTCAACCTTACTTTCTGTGGGGATAATCCCACTAGCAAAATCCGCTCCAGGGAAGTTCGCCAGCGCGGTGAGGCGGAAATTGGAGAGTAATTGCCCGGTGGCACTATAAACCCAGCGCGGCCCGCCTTGAGCTTTATAGCTGACTTTAAAACTAGCTACTTGTCCAGGTTCGAGACGGAATGGAAAACCATAGTCACCGGGATTCGCTTGCTGAAGCCGAGTCCCGTCCCGCTCTACCTTATAGCTTTGCAGCAGTGAGTAACCGGCAGGCGGCGGGACTTCAAAGAAAAAATTGCTAACATCGGTCAGCGGGTTGGTAACTTTATAATCGGCACTGTAGTCAACGCGATAAATTGCGTGACGATCTTGGGCATCTGTGCTTTGGTCAATTTTTACCTGAACTTGCGATTCGCTCAGAGTTAGCAAACGGCTAACTTCTCGCGTATCGTTGACTTTGACGATTTTACCCTCAACTTGAGTGGTATAAGTGTAAGGCTCTTTGAGGACATAGCGCACTTGGGGTGCAGGTTGCTCTAGCCTGTCACCGGCAACACTGGCAGCTACCTGAGCGACCCGTGCTTGTTCCCAGTGGTGGTAGCGATTGCCTAAAGTTGAGCTAAGAAAAAATCCTCCCACCATTAGAATTAAAACCAAGGCAGCGTGGGGTAAACTTCGCAATAATCGAGAGTAGCGAACCACCCATTCACCCATGAAAAGCGCTTGTTCTGGTTGATCTCGACGGAGAGAGAAATTTAGCAGCGCGATCGCAATTCCCAACGCACCAACTAGAAACACAATGATGAGGAAGGTACTCAGTACCTGCCCCCCAAATTTCATTAGCTCAGCCGGATGCGTTAAATCGGGCAATCCGGGAATGCCTTGAGCAGATTGAAACATAAAAGTTTGGGATTTTGTAGAGACGCTCGATATAGCGTCTGGTTTGAGTTTTAGAGACTACAGTCCCAAGGCTAGAGTTTCCCTACCGGCAGAATTGAATAGCTACCAAAGATTTTGAGCGTTTCGGTATAGGTGGATAATTCTTCTAAGGCAGATTGAACCGATGCCTCTGTAGTGTTCGCTTCCAAGTCAATAAAGAACAGATAGTCGCCAAGACTCCGCTTCGTCGGGCGAGATTCAATTCGACTCAAGTTAATGTCGCGACTGGCAAACACTTGAAGCAGTTTGGCGAGTGCCCCAGGCACATTGGCAGGAACGCTGAACGCCAAAGAAGTACAATTGCCTCCGGTAGCGGGTTGTAAACTCAGCACCCAGAACCGCGTGTAGTTGTCAACATAATCATTAATCGGGCAAACCAGAATCGGTAGATTGTAGAGTTGAGCGGCTCTAGAGGAAGCGATCGCTCCCGCTGTTTTGTCCTCATCCAGATACTGTAGCGCCTCTGTCGTCGCATTTGTTGGCACCAGCTGCACCTGCGGCAGAAACCGCTCCAGCCACCCCTGGCACTGAGCCAAAGCCTGTGGGTGAGAATAAACGGTCTGAATTGCCTCTAAATTCGGCGCTCGTGACATCAGAGCATGAGAAATTGGCAGTACCAAAGCTTGTTGAATTTGCAGCGTATCTAACTGCCACAGGGTATCCAACGTTGTCGTAACACTGCCCTCAACCGAATTTTCTACCGGCACCACAGCTAGATCCACTTGTCCCTGCGCTGCGGCTCGGAGTGTCTGAGCAATGCTGGGATAGGGACATAACAACGCTTCCTTTCCCATCTGGGTTAGCCAGCTAACATAAGCCAAAGCAGCAGCTTCTGCGTAAGTGCCAGGAGGTCCTAAGTGTGCAACGGATACGACCATTAAAGCTAGCCCTTTATTTTTCCGTGATAGTCATTCTGACACCTTTTTTACCTTTCTCAGAAAGTCGGTGCTAACGAGGCTGTCCCTCGCAAGGGATAGAGTGGAGCTACTTTATGCCCTATCCCAGTGTCTATTTCTTATGCCTCCGAAAGAGGAGACCTGCTTCATAAATTTTTATAATTACAGAATGCTTTAGTTGATGCCTTCTTTACTAGGACGGATTTTAGCTCCAGAAAAAATTCTGTCCGCTTTTTTAAGAACTGTAAAGTAAAATTAATTTAATTTAGCGTACAGAATTACATTCTGTTACCATCCTCTCATGCAAACTCAATTTGTTGCCTCCCAATCTGTTCAAATTGCTGTTCCGGAACAACCTGTTCCCATTCAGCATTATTTGCGCCAGCCCCAACGTCTTGTGCAGGCTCTAGTCGATCCGACTCGAATTGAACAACTCAGTGACGAGCTTTTTCGTTTGAAAATGCGTCCCTTAAGCTTTATGACCCTGAGCATTCAACCAATTGTGGATTTAAGAGTATGGGCAGAGTCGGATGGAACAGTTCATTTAACATCTACAAATTGCGAACTGCGTGGTGTTGAATATATCAACCAACGCTTTGCTCTCAATTTAATTGGTAAGCTTTCTCCGTGCGAATTGAATGGAACAACTCATCTCAAAGGAAAAGCAGATTTAGAGGTCAAAGTAGAGCTGCCGCCGCCTTTTTTGTTTACCCCTAAGCCGTTTTTAGAAGCGACTGGAAATGCTCTACTCAAAAGTGTACTGTTAACTATCAAACAACGATTGATGCATCAGTTACTTTTAGACTATCGTCGGTGGGCAAACGCTACTAATTCTCAGTCCTCTGCAATTAGCAATCAGCCTTCTGAAAGTTTTGAGTTTTGAAATTATTAGAGCGGTTTTGCTCGTTTTATCTGTTGTCTCAGCAATATGTTTGGATAAACCCGCTTGTACTCAATTGCTCAGGAGTAGGGCATCAGTAAATTGTTTTTATTGATTACCCACCCGACAGGGACTAAAAGACATTCGATGCAAGCGCGAAGGACCGTATTGTTGCAGAGCTAAGAGATGCGGAGCAGTACCGTAACCTTTATTAGCTGCTAAATGATAGGCAGGATACTGGGTGGCGAAACGCATGATTAAGTCGTCGCGCCACACTTTGGCAACAATGCTGGCCGCAGCAATGACCAGCGATCGCTCATCACCCTTCACAAGATTCTGTTGCGGTACCGCCAAGTCTGGCAGCGACCACTTCCCATCAACCAGACACATCTGCGGCTGCACCTTTAGCTTAGTGACAGCCCGCTTCATCGCCAATAACGACGCCTGCAAGATGTTGATCTGGTCAATTTCCTGATTGTTGGCATAGCCGATTTTCCAGTCAAGCGCGATCGCTTGAATGTGTTCTGCCAGTTTGCTGCGCCGATAGCTAGACAGCTGTTTGCTGTCTCTAACCCCAGCGGCTGCAAGTTCCTCAAAAGCAGACTTGGGTAGAATTACAGCCGCCGCTACCACCGGCCCAAATAAGGCTCCGCGCCCCACTTCATCCACACCGGCAACCAGTTCCCAATCGCCAGCTAACTCTGGCAGATCTGCTAGGTTGAAATTCGGTTTACGGATTCGCTTTACGACGGCGGGGGCATTTTGCACTTCCGGCGACACGATCTTTGACTCCTTGAGAATTTAGCTTCTGACGAATGAAGGATGAATCATAACAGTATGGAACTGAATTTTTAGGTAAATACCTACAGTCTTTCTCGTTTCATCCTTCATCCGGCGCATTAGCGCCGCTTCGCTAACATCCTTCAGCCTTCAGAAGCCTCCGTTGCAGAAGACCGACGACGACGCCGCCGGTTTATCACGGGGCTACTTTCGGCTTCATTAGAGGATGCAGAAGAAGCACTCTCCACAGTGTCTTCTTCCCTAGGGGCTTCTGGTTCGGACATCACCACAGGCATCACCAACTGAGTTGGTGGTTCCTCGTCCGTTGTCTCATCTCCCCCATCTCTCATCTCATCTTCCTCGTAGGCGGAGGATATATAAGAGAATTTCTCGTCAAGCGCGGACTCTACGCCAGGAATATCCCTATCTATGATGTTATCTATGACGCTGACAGCTTCCCTGCTTGGTTCTACAGACGGTGCATGTGCAGTTTGGGCAGACTCTCCGGGTAAGGTGACAGAAACAATCGCTGATTTAGGATTTTTGACCTGCCGATTCAGGAGTACCAACGGAGAAATTCCCATTAAAGCATAGATATCTTGTTGCTCTGGGGTCATTTCAATCGAAACAATCTCCGGCGGTTCAACTTCCTGCCTGGAAGGTTTAGGTCGCTCCGGTCTTGACGCCCGACGACCTTCTTCCACAGCGGGTAAAACGGGCAATGGCGCTGCTGTAAATACCTCGGTATCTCTCGATACTTCTGGTTCTGCCACCGGACTCTGTCTGAAATGATTCACTAGTGGCGGAGAAGTCGAGACTCGAACGGGATTTTTAGTGATTTCCTCTCTTGCAGGAGGTTCGCCAATACGGCGGCGACGACGACGGCGATTATTGTTATTGACTCCTCCCCGTTCCTGATAACTGGGATGATGCATCAAATCCATTGCGTCATCATCATCATCATCATCAACAGCTAAATCTAGGGCTTCGCTGCGACTTTCACGGATGTCTGGGAGGGGCATTTCCCGGACGCCAAGTTCGTTTCGTTCGTTTCGTTCGTTTCGATAAGGTGCCGTCCGGACTTCCCTTACAGGCACTGGCACAGAATGCTCGGAAATTTCCCCGCCATTTCGGGCAGGCTCACCGGGAAGGCGAACTTGATGCCCCAAGCCGCCGCAGGTCGGGCACGCCTGACTAAACAATTCGTAAATATTTTGACCTTGGCGCTTGCGGGTCAGTTCTACTAAGCCGAGTTCTGAGAGTTGAGCAATCTGCGGTCTTGCTTTATCTACTTTCAGTGCTTTGTTAAAGTGTTCCAGCACTTGCAGCTGGTCTCGCCGCTGATCCATGTCAATAAAGTCAACAATAATCACACCGGCGATATTCCGAAGCCGCAGTTGGCGGGCAATTTCCGTTGCTGCCTCGCTGTTTGTCCAGAGGACGGTTTCGCGGGCTGTTGCGGAGCGGGTAAAGGAACCGGAGTTAACATCGATGACCGTCAATGCTTCCGTCGGTTGAATGATAATGTAGCCACCAGAAGGAAGATCAACTCTGGGCTTGAGGGCTTCTCGAATCGCGGCATTGACGCGGAAGTATTCTAAAATCGGGAGACGCTCGCGGTGATGGTCGATCAAAACCCCTTCAGGCGATCGCCCTCCGCTCCAGCTAAGTAAGTATTGCTTGACTCGTTTGACTCCCGTGTGGGAATCTACCACAATGCGATTGACTTCCGCACTGTACATATCTCGCAGGACGCGCTGAATGAAATCATCGTCCCGATTCAACAGCGCTGGTGCCCTGGTGGAGTTTACCTCTTGCTGAATTGCCTCCCACTGTTTTTGCAGAGACTCTAAATCTTCAATGATGGCTTCTTCCGAGCGTCCTTCTGCTTCTGTCCGCACGATCAGCCCCATACCTGCGGGTTTAATCAGAACCGCTAACGCTCTTAGGCGGTTGCGTTCGCTCTCACTCTTGATTTGCCGAGACAGACTTACACCCCGTCCGAAGGGCATCAACACTACATAGCGTCCGGGTAAGCTGACGTTTCCGGTAAGCCGGGGGCCTTTGTTGCCCGTCGGCTCTTTCATCACTTGTACCAAGACTTTCTGCTGGGGTGTCAGCAGTTCTGTAATCGCACCCGCAGAGCGTTTTAGCCGCAACGGACCCAAGTCAGTAACATGAATAAAGCCATTGCGCTCTGTATCTCCAATGTTTACAAAGGCGGCATCTATCCCAGGTAAGACATTTTCAACAACGCCCAGATAAATGTCTCCAACTTGATGGTTGCCAGTCGCAACGACGAGTTCTTGAATTTGATCTTCCCAAAATACGGCAGCGATTCGATGCTGCTCTGCGATGATAATTTGCTTTGGCATTCAATTTCCTCAAAATTTGCAGCAAGCTGATAGCACAACAGACAGGCGGAAGTTGCTCACTGGCAGAAGGCGGAATGGAATGTATTCATTTATCCTTCCGTACCCTTCGAGGTACAACGAAGAGCGGCTCTTCGAGAAGACCTTCGGTCTACGCCCCACATCCTTCATCCTTTCGAGGTGACTCTCACTTTTGCTCAAAAAAAATAACAGTGTCAGCCTGAAACAACTCTGTACGGGCCGGTTTTGTTTTACCTTCTGGTTCAATGACAGCAGGGATAGATTCTAAACCCGCCCCTACCTAGAGAGAATAAAGGTGCGATCGCCCATAGTCACTGGAATCAGTAACCGACAAGCTGGGTCAACTCTTCCCCGATGAATTTAAGTTGCCAGTGCCATCCTTTTTCAAAAAGGTTGAACGCTGGACTTTGCCAAGAATGAACAGAAAGTCTCAAAGAAAAGCTAGCTGCGCGAGCGCCACCATGACAGGTTCACACGAGGGGCAACCCGATGGAGCCTCGATCCGCAATTGCTTCTATTGTGATGTATTATATCGCGCTGTTACGCCGATCGGACGTAACTTAGATTGGCAGTGGCGTTAGCCAGAACTTTCTCAGCCTAAGTTTGCAGATTTGGTTGCTTAACCGACAATCGAAGCTTGTCTACGCAGACTGGAAATCGTCGCGATCGCGTGCTGTGCGACTCGATCGATCTCCTCCGCTGTATTCTGCCTTCCAATCCCAAACCGCACCGACGCATAAGCCAGCAGCTCCGAGCGTCCCAGCGCTGTCAGAACGTGAGAGGGAGACACTTTGACAGAAGTACAAGCCGATCCAGAAGACACTGCCACCACTGGTTGCAATCCCAGTAATAGCGCCGCTCCATCTACACCCTCGACACTAATATTAAGGTTTCCGGGTAGTCGCTGGGTGGGATGTCCATTTAAATGAATCCCTGTCAAACCGCTTAGTTGCTGCCATAGGCGTTCCCGCAACTGGACGAGGCGTTGCGTCTGCGATTCCATTTCCGTGAGTCCCAGTTCTACTGCCTTGGCAAACCCAACAATTTGCGGTGTATAAAGAGTACCAGAGCGCATCCCCCGCTCATGACCGCCTCCATGCATTTGGGGTGCCATTTGGACTCTAGGGTTGCGGCGTCGGACGTAAAGAGCGCCGATTCCTTTAGGGCCATAGACTTTATGGGCAGTCATTGACATCAAATCAATGTTCATCGCCGCTACATCTAGGGGAATTTTGGCCATTGCTTGGGCTGCATCAGTATGGAAAAGAACCTGATGCTGGCGACAAATTGCCCCAATCTCTGCTAACGGCTGTATAACTCCAATTTCGTTATTCGCCGCCATCACCGAAACTAAAATCGTGTCCGGACGAATCGCTTTCTCTAACTGGGTTAAATCAATAAGTCCATCGCTTTGCACGGGGAGGAAAGTCACCTCAAAACCAAGCGATCGCAAATAATCACAAGGATCGAGAACCGCATTATGTTCCGTCTCTACGGTAATAATGTGGCGTCCTTTTTGAAAATAAGCTTCCGCGACACCCTTAATTGCTAAATTATTTGCCTCCGTCGCACCGCTGGTAAAGACAATTTCTTCCGGTGTCGCGTTAATCGCGTCTGCCAAAATTGCTCTCGCTTGTTTGACAGCAGCTTCCGCTTCCCAGCCATAGACATGGGTAATACTGGCAGGGTTGCCAAAATGCTCGGTAAAGTAAGGCAGCATTGCCGCTAACACCCGCTCATCAAGAGGTGTCGTCGCGTGGCAATCGAGATAAATAGGGCGCTGAGTCAATTGTTTCGTGGAATGGTTCACAATCCCATTTTGGCAAATTGTAGGTCTAGCGATTGAGGATACGATAGCCGTAGCCTCAGCTCGGTGCAGAAGGAGGTTCCCATGAGTCTGACTATCCAGGATTTAGAAAAGCTGCAAGAAAAGCGATGAATGTTTTAGGGCGATCGCTTTCTAGGCTTTCTAGAAAAGTTATCTCAAGATCCTCAATCTTTTAGGGCGACGATTGCCAAACCTCGATTTTCCCCTCCTCACCATTGCTGACCAGGGTTTTCCCATCAGGACTAAAAGTAACAGAATTAACAGCGCCTGAATGGTTAGAAATCGGGCTTTTTAGCTCTCCTGTTTGTGGATTCCACAGCTTGATTGTCTTGTCCCGACTTCCACTCGCGAGAGTCTGCCCATCGGGACTGAAAGCAACCGAATTAACATAGTCTTTATGGGCAAAGATAGTCCGTGTAGGGCCACATGGCTGTGCGCCTTTACAACCCTTCAAAAGCTCTTGCAGATTCCATAGATAAATTTTGTCAGAAATGTTGCTAGTGGCGAGAATCCGACCATCTGGGCTAATGGCGACAGCAGGAACACCATTGTCTGAAGGCTCGGAGACGGTGCTAATCAGGGTACCTGTGGGCAGATTCCACACTTTGATTGTTTTGTCATCGCTGCCACTGACAAGGGTTTGTCCATTTTGAGCGATCGCAACCGATAAAATAAAGCCTGAATGACCCTTGAGAGTAGTTTTCAGTTGCCCCGTGCCCAAATTCCACAGCTTGATTGTCTGATCCTTACTCCCACTAGCGAGAGTTTGTCCATCTGGGCTAATCGCAATCGAAAAAACCCGGTCTTCAGGCCCTGATTTGAGGGTTTGCAGTAGTTGCCCAGAGTGCAAATTCCACACTTTAATGGTTCCGTCACCACTACTACTTGCTATCTTCTGCCCATCAGGGCTGAAGGCAAGGGAATAAACCCAGTCTGAATGACCTTTGAGGGTTTGCAGTTGTTGTCTCGTCCCTAAATTCCACAGCTTGATAGTGTTGTCATCACCACCGCTTGCGAGGGTTTGACCATCCGGGCTAATCGCAACCGAATAAACATTTTTTGAATTTCCAATAAAAGTATTGGCTAAAGCAATATTTTCTACCCGATCCCAAGAATTATTGAGTTTTTGCAACGACTGTGATGGACTATTTGCAATTTGTAATAAGGGTGATGAATTATTTTGTTTCGGAAAGTAGTAAATCCCCGCTGTTAGCGCGAAAGCAGTGGCAAGACCGACTCCAATTCCGATCAGCCAATGAGGTTTATTTGGAGTCGCAACACCAGCATTGCTCATGGGTGTATCGACCGAGGATGTTGATAACTCAGCAACAGCATCCTGGATTGTTTGTGGCTGAGATGGGTCGGTTTGAGGTAATAGTGTAGAAGTGACAATTGGTTGAGTCGTGGCTGCTCGAGGCGTTAGGGTTTGTGTGGGTGGCACATGATAAGCCCCCGTTGACATTTGGGAATTAACCCATTGAAGTGCTTGCAAAGCTTCTGTTGCTGTTTGGTAGCGTTGACGGTGGTCATAGCGCACCATTTTGTCTAAAACATCTGCGAACGGCTGGCTGGCTTGTACCTTATCCCGCCAAATCATCTCGCTGGTTGTCGGATCTTCTGGTAACTGGCTGGGTGGTATTCCTGTAATTGCTTGAATACCAATCATTCCCACTGCATAGATATCGCTGCAAAATCGCGGTTTGCCACCGAGTTGTTCGTTCGCCATGTAACCGGGCGAACCAATCGCAATCGTTAAAGTAGTGTTCCCTTCAAAGTTAGTTTTTTGAGCGCTAACTTGTTTAACTGCCCCAAAGTCAATTAAAACGATCTTTCCATCTTGTCTGCGCCTAATTAAATTTGAAGGCTTGATATCGCGATGAATGACCTCTTGCTGATGAACAAATTCTAATATTTTTAAAATGTCTCCACAGAGAGTCATTACCTGATTTTCACTCAGATGCTTACCAACAGGTAAATCTTGCTTGAGTTCATGCCCTTCGATAAATTCTTGTACTAAATAGAACTCTTGCTCTTGTTCAAAATGAGCCAAAAGTTGGGGAATTTGATCGTGTTTTCCCAGCTTGTAGAGGACTTGGGCTTCTCGATCGAATAAACGCTGTGATACTTGTAAAGTTAAGGGGTCGGTAGCTTGGGGTTTAAGTTGCTTAACAACACACAGTGGATTTCCGGGTAGCTGCCGATCTTCAGCCAGGTAAGTTTGACCAAAACCCCCGCCTCCCAAGTGTTTGACGATGTAATAGCGACCACTGAGCGTTTTTCCCAGCATGACATTTGTACAGTGTAGTTGTCTGATAGTTTAGCCTTGGGAATCGGGAAATCCACAGAGTACGCGAACTGACAAGTCAGCGCTAGGCTAACGCCTCGCTTCGCATGAGCGCGATCGCTTTTCGCCCTCTTGTTTCCTCAGCCTTGATTCTCTACCCTTATTTCCCCAAGCTTCTAGCTTTAAGGCACGCTCCAAACCTTAATGGTTCCATCCAGGCTACTACTGTAAATCGTCTGCCCATCCGGACTAATCGCAATTGCGAAAATCGTGTTGGAATGTCCCGTCAGGGTGCGAATCAATTCTCCAGTCCGCCGATTCCACAATTTTAGGCTGTTTTCCTTAGTACCACTGCCACTAAAGAGCATCTGGCCATCTGGACTGAGGGCAACCGCATACACTCCCCCAGAAAAAGAGCCATTTGGCAATCGAGATCCATGAGGAAACGTATTCAGCAGTTTGCCTGTTTGTAAATTCCACAATTTTGTAGTTCCATCTGGACTGCCACTGGCTAGGGTTTCACCATTCGAGCTAATCGCGATCGCCCTCACTGCCTCGATATGTCCCCCAAAGGTGCGGCGCAGTTCGCCCGTTTCCAAATTCCACACATTGATGTCATAAACGTTACTACTGACCAGCGTTTGTCCATCTGGACTAATGGCAACATTCCGAACGCCCTCATCTAGCCCTTCTTTGATCCCGATCAGCGATCGCACCAATTCACCTGTTTGCAGGTTCCACACCTTGATGGTTTTGTCCTGACTACCGCTAACAAGGGTTCGCCCATCTCGGCTAATCGCAACGGAATACACATCCCCTAAATGCCCCCTCAGGGTGCGAAGCAGTTCCCCTGTTTGCAGGTTCCACACCTTAATTGTTTTATCGGCACTCCCGCTCACGAGGGTCTGACCATCCGAACTGATGGCAACAGAATAAACATATCCTGAATGCCCGGTCAGCGTGTGAATGATTTCTTTGCTGCGGACGTTTCTAATCTTAATCGTCTGGTCGAGACTGCTACTGACAAGGAACTGACCATCCGGGCTAATTGCAATCGATGTAACGCCGCCTGCATGGCCGGGGAGAGTGTTGACTAAAGCAATTTCTTGTGGTTTTTCTCCAATGGTATGAGGTCTTTGAAAATAGAAAATTCCGACTGTCAGAACTAAAGCCGTAGCAATACCTGCACCAATTCTGATGAGTACAGGAGCCTTGTTTTGGATAGTAGAAATCCCTTCTTCTTCAGACTTTGGTGGTGCTTCCTGAATAACCGATGTCGCCACAGAAGAATTCTGGCTTGTCGGTTGCCTTGCTGATGAGATTTGAATCGACAGCGTCTGCGTGACGGGTAGCAAAGAAGCAGTAGGTGATGACCTGACGTTATAAGGAGGGGGTGTCATCGGCTGCGTTACTAAGTCAGTATTGAGCTGCTGGAGCGCCTGCAACGCTTCTATTGCTGTTTGGTAGCGTTGGCGGTAGTCATAGCGCACCATCTTGTCTAAAACATCTAGTAGGGGCACAGAATACCGCGTCCCGACTGGCAGGCGATCGCGCCATAAAATTTCACTGTTTCTGGAGTCTTCTGGCAGTTGAGATGGCGGTAATCCGGTAAGGGCTTGAATTCCCAGCATCCCTACAGCATAAATATCGCTACTGAATCGGGGTTTACCGCTGAGTTGTTCGTTTGCCATATAACCGGGGGAACCAATTACCACTGTTAAAGTTGTCTCTCCTGAAGAACTGACTGTCTCAGTGCCAACTTCTTTAACGGCTCCAAAATCAATCAAGACTAATTTGCCATCCTGCTTGCGCCTAATTAAGTTTGACGGTTTAATATCCCGGTGGATGACATCTTGCTGATGGACAAACGCTAAGACTTCTAAGAGGTCTTGTAAAAGAACAATGACGAAGTCCTCTCTCAGTTGCTTCCCAACGGGTAATTCTTGCTTGAGTTCGTGCCCTTCGATGAATTCTTGTACTAAATAAAACTCTTGCTCCTCCTCAAAATGAGCTAAAAGTTGAGGAATTTGATTGTGATTACCTAAGCGATAGAGGACTTGAACTTCCCGATCGAATAAACGTCTAGCTACCTCCAACGTTAATGAATCGTTAGCCTTGGGTTTGAGTTGCTTAACGACACATTGTGGATTGCCCGGTAGCTGCTGATCTTCGGCAAGGTAAGTTTGACCAAACCCCCCGCCTCCCAAGTGTTTGATGATTTGGTAGCGACCACTGAGCGTTTTTCCCAGCATGAGGTAGATGCAGTGTTCTGGCAGTTATTCTAGATTAGTCCCCAAGGCTCTGGTTTTGCTTGCCAGCCTTAGATGTTTTAACGCCCAACCGCTACCCCTGCAAGAGAAATCAGGAAACTTGTCCAGTTTCACAGGTCTCACTCAGTAGAAACACTCGTCTCGCTTTAGATGACTCCTGGCTCGTCCGGGAATGACAAGAGCCGTGGGAATGCAATAGATGAATGAAAGATAGAATTGGACTGCGGCGCGATCGCATACCCTTTGGAAACAATTTAGGGCGACTCCCACCTGATTATGGAAGAACGCCCTAGAAAATTTGATTTCAAAAAAATACTGAAATCGGGTAGTCGCTCGTCGAGCTACCCAACTTTGAACCCTAGCCTACTTTTTTTGCTGACTGCGGGAGTAGTCATCTTGAAAACGAACAATGTCATCTTCTCCTAAATATTCCCCATTCTGAACCTCGATTAATACCAAAGGAATGACACCAGGATTCTCTAGGCGATGAGTATGGCATTGAGGAACATAGGTCGATTGATTGCTGCTAAGGGTCAGTTCTTGCTCGCCACAAACAACCTTCGCTGTGCCTGAAACCACGATCCAGTGTTCGCTACGGTGGTAGTGCATTTGCAGGCTGAGCCGGTGACCAGGCTTTACTTCAATGCGCTTGATTTTGTAGCCTCGCCCTTCTTCCAGAATCGTGAAAGAACCCCAAGGGCGCAATTCCGTTGCAGCAATTCCGTTGGTGGCTATCGAACTGGGTAAAGGGAAGGCAGAAGTTTGAGAAATTTCTTGCGCCTGAGCCATTGATGTTTCTCCTTAAAACCGTTGCTTTGTCAGCATGGTGAATACATTTTGAGAATGGACGATTGTAGTGAGCGATCGCTGACACATTGAGGGAATCTTTGCCAAACATAGCAAATCAAACCAGGCTGTTGTAACCGTAAACTACTGAATCCTCGCAATCTACATCAAGTCTTCATAGAAGTTTTAACGGTTGACAAATTGGCTAAATCGTAAAAAAATCCTAAATCAGCGACTACCGGGTGGGCGGGAAGAAGATACCAAGACCGTTGTGAACGCGGGCAGCAGTAGAGGGAGGACGATCTAGGAGCTGTCCTCCTAAGTAGAGGCTGGTAGAGCTACCACCGTCAAGGTTGAGGGCGTCAATGATGCCCATTTTTTGCATCAAGGCAGCCATTTCTCTCAAGGTAGGCCCGGTTCCCCCGATGCGATTATGAACGGCAACAATCATCAGGTTGCCGTCTGCGGTCGTTCCAATTGCACTGCGAATTGCGGCTTGCTTATCGAAAGCGTCGCTAAATTGCTCGCCTTTGGCATTCAGCACAATTTGCCGATTTTGCAACAAAAGGGGACCAGCACCGACAATGTGCGGGTAGCGGTTAAAGTCACCAGGGACAGTAGCACCCTCTACCCATACTTTCGTACCAAGCGAGAGAGAAGCGGCTGGCCCTCGGTTGGCGCGGAGGGTGAGTAAGAAACCATTGCGGGGAATGGGAAATGCAGTTTTCCCTGCAATCCCTCCGGGTAGAAGGCTCGTGACTTGGTTGTTCTGGACAACGGCAATGATTTCATCATCAATGAGAGGCGTGTAGGTTGCTCCCCACTCCGGGGTATAGCGGGAAATGCCTGCCTTGACGTAGCCACTGTTGAGGAAAAGAATTGGCAACCGCGCACCCGTTGCGGTCATTAAAGTTTCTTGGAGCGCCAGACGCCCAATTTTTACTGCTCCCGTATCATTCCAGGCGATCGCGCCTCGATTCAGAATCGGCCCGGATAACCAGCGTCCATCCCGCCGAATTGCGCCTAAAGGCAGCTGGTTCTTGCGATTAAAGAAGCCCCCGTTGACTGCCGCCGAGGCGTGCCACATCTGGGCTGTCTCGCTCAGGGGAGCGACTCCCACCATCTTGGAAGGATGGCTCCAGATCGGTTTCATCTTAAAAAAGGGCAAGTTGACATCCCCCTGAAGACGGGGATTCAATATCAGCCCAACTACCGGAAATCGGGAAGAACCCAAACTCACATACTGCTGTTTCCAGCGGATTCCTTTCGCCCAAAGAATATCTCGCTCTACCATCGCCTCTGGTAGAAAATCGATAACCAATCGATTCGGGTTGGGTAGGGAGGAAAAGCGAGGAGACAGACCGGCTGGAATGTTGATACGGATTTGGGTTTGGTTCTGAATTGATTCCACCACTGGAGTCGGTAATTTCGAGCGATGGGGAAGTGGAACTATCGAGGGAATCTCTCCTTCTGTTTCCCTGTCCTTCTCTGCGACCTTCCCTTGCTTCGGAGCCTGTAGCAGCGGTACTGGAGCGGAAGAAAAACGCTGGAGGAGAGCGGGAATAGCCACTGCATCCATTGTGACGACTAATTCTTCACCCTCTTTTCTCACTTGCCACGGCGTCGGACGATCGAGATCGATCGTCATGCGCGAACCCCTCGGTTGCAGTGCTGGTTGAATATCTGCCACTTGCGCTGGCTTAGAGGAAATCAAGAGCTTGGTGCCCTTTACCTCCATCTTCCAACCGGCTCTCTGGGCGAAATCGGTAATATCTAGATAGCGATACGACCCCACTGCCTGCGTCGCTAACATTAGCGGCTCCGTTGCCGGTTGGGAAAACCACTGTACCGGCTGTCTGGTGACATCTCCAGTATTTAAAAGCTCTACCCCCAATGTTTGACTCATTCCGGCGTCGCTAATTCCGGTACGGACAGACTCTCCCACCCGCCACTGACTCCAAGTGGCTGGCAAGGTGCGACCGTTGATAGAAACTTGATAACCCAACCGAGAAATCTGAGGCGATGCTGAAGGCACCAACGCCTGTGTGGTTAGGGGCAATTCCGGTGCCGGTAATTTTTGAAGCTTCCCAGTGGGAGCTGCAACAGGCAACGCTTGACTGGGCAACTTGTTGGGCCTGCTGAGAGCGGCATAAAACTGTAATCCTTTGGGGGGGAGCTTGTGGGGGGCTACAGGTATCTGCTTGGCAGTCGGTGGTGCTATCTGGCTCTTTTCTTCGCTCTCCCGTGCCTTTAACACTGGCTCTTTAGTGCTTCCGACCGGGGAAGAAGTCGCCATGTAAACTGAGAGGGCAATAATGGACGGGAGCGAGAAAGCGATTAGGCGACCGGGGGCAATTATGCCCGCCACACCATCGAACGTCTCACTCTGTGACGTCGTTCTCCTGATCATTCGACAACATCAATAAAAATAGGGCGGCTCTTCTGTAGGGGCGTATTTGCCATACACCTGGATAGCGCTGGATGCGTGTCTACAGAGTCACGACTTCTAAAATAACTCAGCGCGTCAGCAGCACAACTATCAAAAAACAATGACTTTATCTTCTCAAGCCTGCTTTTTTAGCTTCATAATAAAAAGCATAACCGCAGGGTTCGGCAAGACGCTTTATTCAACAATTCAATAGGGCGAAGCATTCGCTCTCAAAGTAGCGGCTAAAAACATAGCCCAGTCTAGACTTGGTGTTGACGATAGCCCCTACAATTTGTTTGTCCTGGCTCTATGTCTTGGGGTCGCTTACCAGTCCCTTGACCAGCGTCGGGGATTTATATTAGGCGTCATTAAAAAATGATAAGATGTCTAATCCGTCACTCTTGCAGGCTGCTGGGATAGGAATCGGGTTAGAACGAGGTTCTTAACAGCACCTTGCGGGAAGCGATCGCTCTGACAACCAGTTTTGTCACCCTTGGCTCTAGCGCAAAAAAAGCAGAAAAAGTAGTAATGTCATTCAGTTGCAGCCTTCATGGTCAAATGGCATCTATATCTAGATAAGTCAGGCTTTGGAGGCATCACCTAGTCTCGGCGAGAGAAGACTGAAATGAGTGTTTAAATACATTGACGACGAGTTTTGTCATCGTTTGACAATTTTTAATCCTGTTGTTTAGTAAAGTCTTGCCACAGGGTTAGCAACCTGAGAACGGGAAATTTGTATCAGTAAGTAAAGGAAAAACGTGGATCAGCTCATGGAGAACAGGAGTGTGAATGATAATCATCAATTACAGGGAACGCTAAAGGGGGCAGAAACCTCTCCTGGCCCGCGATGGTTGGTAGAGGAACGCGATGCCTGCGGCGTCGGCTTCATCGCCAATCCGCAGGGAACGCCAGAGCATGAATTAGTCGAGAAGTCTTTATCTGCCCTGGCTTGTCTGGAACACCGGGGCGGTTGTAGTGCTGACCAGGATTCTGGGGATGGAGCCGGTTTGATGACCGCCATTCCGTGGGAACTGTTGGGTGAATGGTTGGCAACTCAAAGCATAGAAATGCCCCCGACTCAGCAGACAGGGGTGGCAATGGTATTTTTACCCCAAGATACCGAAGCTGCCAGCAGAGCCAAGGACATTGTTCGGAAAACTCTCGAACAGGAAGAATTAACTGTCTTGGGATGGCGAGAGGTGCCAGTACAGCCCCAGGTGCTTGGGATACAGGCAAAAGAGAACCAGCCACGAATCGAGCAGCTGATCTGTACCTCGACCCATTTACAGGGCGATGAACTGGAACGAAAGTTGTATTTGGCTCGCTGCCGTATCGGTAAGGCACTCAAAGCCAATAGCGACCTCGATTTAGAATGGTCGGAAGATTTTTACGTCTGTTCGTTCTCTAGCCGCACCATCGTTTATAAGGGCATGGTGCGCTCCGCCGTGCTGGGAGAATTTTATACAGATTTAAAAAATCCAGTTTATAAGAGCGCCTTTGCGGTCTATCACCGCCGCTTCAGCACCAACACACTGCCCAAATGGCCTCTAGCCCAACCAATGCGGCTTTTGGGGCACAACGGCGAGATTAATACGCTGTTGGGAAATATTAACTGGATGATGGCACGAGAGGCAGAGCTGAAGCACCCGCTTTGGGGAGAACGCATCAACGACCTCAAGCCACTCGTTCATCTCGATAATAGCGACTCGGCAACTCTTGATAACGTACTAGAGTTACTGGTACGCACGGGTCGGAGTCCTCTGGAAGCCTTGACGATTATGGTGCCAGAGGCGTACCAAAATCAGCCGGAATTGTTGGAGCGTCCAGAAATTGTTAATTTTTATGAATATTACAACGGGCTTCAGGAACCTTGGGATGGCCCAGCACTGCTAGTATTCAGCGACGGGAAAAAAGTAGGGGCGACCCTCGACCGCAACGGTCTGCGACCGGCTCGATACAGCATCACGCGGGATGGCTACGTCGTCGTCGCTTCCGAAGCCGGTGTAGTCGATTTGCCCGAAGCAGAGATTCTGGAAAAAGGTCGCTTGGGGCCAGGTCAAATGATCGCCGTTGACCTGGAAACCCACGAAGTTCAAAAAAATTGGGAGATTAAGGAACGGATTGCGGCTACCCATCCTTATGGAGAGTGGCTAGCGTCTCACCGACAAAATCTAGCAGCGGAGCCTTTTGCACCAGAACCAAAGCTGGATAATCAAACCTTGCTGCGCCAGCAAATTGCCTTTGGCTACACCACTGAAGATGTGGAAATGATCATTGAGGAAATGGCGTCTTCTGGAAAAGAACCGACATTTTGCATGGGAGATGACATTCCCCTCGCAGTGCTGTCAGAAAAGCCGCATTTGCTTTATGACTATTTCAAGCAGCGCTTCGCCCAGGTGACAAATCCGCCAATTGACCCCCTGCGCGAAGGCATGGTGATGTCGCTATCGGTTTCTCTGGGTAAGCGGGGAAATCTCTTGGAAGTGAAACCAGAGTATGCCCGGTTGCTGAAGTTAGAGTCTCCGGTTCTAAATGAAGCACAACTAGAGCAAATCTGCGCTTCTTCTTTCGAGACAGAGCAGTTCTCAACGCTGTTTGAAATTGAGAAAGGGCCAGAAGGGCTAGAGGCAGCGGTTAGAAGCTTATGCGAAGCAGCGGCTCAAGCCGTCCGTGCTGGGAAAGAAATAATCATTCTAAGCGATCGCATAGCGAATGGTATTAGTGCCGAATCCAGCTATATTCCACCGCTCCTAGCTGTAGGAGCAGTACACCATCACTTGATCCAGCAGGGTCTGCGGACGAGGGCATCCCTAATTGTCGATACCGCTCAGTGTTGGAGTACGCACCACTTTGGTTGTCTAATTGGCTACGGTGCTTCTGCGGTTTGTCCTTATCTGTCTCTGGAAACCGTGCGTCATTGGTGGAGCGACAGCAAGACGCAAAATATGATGCAGCGGGGCAGAATCAAGAGTATTAGCTTAGAGCAGGCTCAAAAAAATTACTGCAAAGCGGTAGAAGCTGGATTGTTGAAAATTCTCTCAAAAATGGGGATTTCTCTACTGTCTAGCTATCAAGGGGCACAAATTTTTGAGGCAATTGGTATTGGAGGAGATTTGCTGAAGCTCGGCTTCGCGGGGACGGCGTCGCGCCTCGGTGGCTTGAGCGTAGCAGAACTTGCCCAAGAAGTGATGTCCTTCCATTCGGCGGCGTTCCCAGAAGTGCCGCGCAAAAAGCTGGAAAACTGTGGCTTTGTGCAGTACCGTCCGGGGGGCGAGTACCACATGAACAGCCCGGAAGTTGCCAAGTCGCTGCATCAGGCGGTGAAGAATCCGCAGTACGACCACTACGAAGTTTATCAAAAGCACTTGCAAGGGCGACCCGTAACGGCGCTCAGAGATTTGCTGGATCTAGAAAGCGATCGCGCCCCTATTCCACTGGCAGAAGTAGAGCCAGTCGAGGAAATTTTCAAGCGTTTCGCTACAGGTGGGATGTCTCTAGGGGCATTGTCGCGGGAAGCGCACGAAACCCTCGCGATCGCCATGAACCGCATCGGCGGTAAATCCAACTCTGGAGAAGGCGGCGAAGACCCAGTTCGTTACAAAGTTCTCGATGATGTCGATGAAATGGGTCATTCCCAGGTCTTACCGCATCTGAAAGGATTAAGGAATGGGGATACGGCTTCTTCTTCGATTAAGCAGGTTGCTAGCGGTCGCTTTGGCGTCACCCCTGAGTACCTGATGAGCGCCAAGCAAATTGAAATCAAAATCGCTCAAGGTGCCAAGCCGGGAGAAGGCGGTCAGCTACCGGGGACAAAAGTTAGCCCTTACATCGCTATGCTGCGCCGTTCCAAGCCTGGGGTGACGTTGATTTCGCCGCCGCCGCACCACGATATCTATTCCATTGAAGATTTGGCGCAGTTAATTTTTGACTTGCACCAAATTAACCCGAAAGCGGGAGTATCGGTGAAGCTGGTAGCAGAAGTTGGCATCGGTACCATCGCGGCTGGGGTCGCCAAAGCAAATGCCGATATTATCCAGATATCCGGTCACGATGGGGGTACGGGCGCTTCTCCGCTGTCGTCGATTAAACACGCCGGAAGCCCTTGGGAACTGGGGTTAACCGAAGTGCATCGCGTCCTCATGGAAAACAGCTTGCGCGATCGCGTAATTCTGCGAGTAGACGGTGGCTTCAAGAGCGGCTGGGATGTCGTCATCGCCGCTTTAATGGGCGGAGAAGAATACGGTTTCGGCTCGATTGCCATGATTGCCGAAGGCTGCATTATGGCGCGGATTTGTCATACCAATAACTGCCCTGTAGGCGTAGCGTCTCAGCAAGAAAACTTGCGGAAGCGCTTCCCCGGAATGCCAGAACACGTCGTCAACTTCTTCTACTTTGCGGCAGAAGAAGTGCGGAGTCTCTTGGCACGGTTGGGATATCGGTCGCTCAACGACATCATTGGTCGAGCCGACCTCTTGAAGGTGCGCCCAACGAAACTTACCAAGACACAGGCGCTGAATCTAGATTGCCTGACCCGTCTTCCCGATACCCGCGAAGACCGTTCCTGGTTGGTTCACGAGGCAGTTCATAGCAATGGCTCGGTTTTGGACGATCAACTGCTCAACGACCCGGAAGTTAAGGATGCGATCGCAAATCAGGCGAGCGTGACCAAAGCTGTAACCGTGGTAAATACAGACCGGACAGTTGGGGCAAGGATTGCCGGAGCGATCGCGTCTCAATATGGAAACACCGGCTGGAGTGGCAGTCTTACCCTCAACTTCCAAGGCAGTGTGGGTCAAAGTTTTGGTGCCTTCAACCTCCCTGGCATCACCCTCAACCTAGAAGGTGAGGCAAATGACTACGTAGGCAAGGGGATGCATGGTGGCGAAATTGTCATCAAGCCGCCCCAGTCAGCCACCTACGATCCAGCCCAGAACGTGATTGTCGGCAACACCTGTCTCTACGGTGCCACAGGCGGCATTATGCTTGCCAATGGTCAAGCTGGTGAGCGCTTTGCCGTTCGCAATTCCAAGGGCATGGCGGTGATCGAAGGTGCAGGCGACCACTGTTGCGAATACATGACTGGCGGCGCGATTGTCGTCTTGGGCAGAGTCGGACGCAATGTGGGCGCGGGGATGACCGGGGGTTTAGCTTACTTCCTCGATGAGGATGGCAGCTTTACATCGAAGGTAAACCCAGAAATTGTCAAGCTGCAACGAGTCAGGACACCTGCCGGTGAGCAACAACTCAAAGAGCTGATTGAGCTGCACGCCGAACGTACAGGTAGCCAGAAAGCGAAAGATATTTTAGCCAACTGGGCTGAGTCTCTAGCCAAATTCTGGCAAGTTGTGCCTCCTTCCGAGGCTGATTCTCCAGAAGCCAATCCTGAAGCAACACCAGAAAAGGTGCTTAGCTCGGTGCAGTAAGCACTAAAAAGTCAAGGGGAACTATCGGGTTCCCCTTACCAGCATCATAGAGAAGAAATTTTCTCTATAAATTCTATAAATGCCGCTACATCGTACAGGTCAGCAGTAATGAAAGTGACGATTGATGAGTGAAAATAAATTTCTTTAATTCAAGGCTCACCACTCAAAACTTAAAACTTTTTCCCAATCACCAGCCACCTTTGTATCGCACCTGAAAAGAGGAAATATTCTCTTCCCTTATTCAGGTTTTGGAACAGCCGATTGAACTTTTGGAGGAACTCGTTTAGCAGCGGCTGCCAACTTAACTTCTTTGTCTTGCATCTCCATCAGTTCTGGCACAGTAACAAACCTGTAGCCACGCTTTTTGTATTCGGTGATTAGTTGGGGTAAAGCCCGCACCGTATGGTCTCGATTGCCTCCGCCGTCGTGCATCAGGACAATTCCGCCTGGTGTGATTCCAGTTAGCGCGTGCTTGATGAATAATGGCACCGAAGGACGGCTATAATCTCTTGAATCAGAAGACCACATCACAACCGCGTAGTTCTTCTTATGGGCGTAGGCGGCTAATCCGTTTTTAAGATGACCACCGGGTGGACGAAATAGAGTTGTCTTGATGCCTGTAGTTTGATAAATCATGTCGGATGTACGGTCAATTTCACTGGAAGCTCCAGTTTCGTTGAAGCGATGGTAAAGGTGGCTCCAAGTGTGATTGCCGATCGCGTGACCATCCAGGGAAACTTGACGCGCCAAATGGGGAAAATTTTTCACGTTCTTCCCCACCATAAAGAACGTTGCCTTGATGTTATTTTTCTTGAGGATTTCCAGCACTTCCAACGTGCTTTTAGGCCAAGGTCCGTCATCAAATGTCAGGGCAATGACTTTCTCTTTGCTGCTGAGGGTTACTTCCTGAAAGGTTTTGCCCTGAAATTGCGTAGGTACAGAAACCATTAGGCGTCTGTCTTGTGCCTCCTGTTCCAATCGAGAGAATACCTTTACAAATGCCTCATCTCGCTGTGCTTTTAAGGCTTGGATATCGATGCCACTTTTTTCGGGGGTGTGATGCCCGATTTTTTCAGTAGGGGATAGAAGAATTTCTGGATCGCTACCTTGTGGGTTTACTGGCAACATGAGACCAGCAATAAAACTACTAGCAGCCGCAGCCAGAGCAATTAATGTTGTTTTTTCCCGCCAGAGAAATCTGTCATACTTTGCCACGTTAAGTCCCCTCCACTCCTCCTTTCATCCGGGCGGCAATTCATCTGCCGCCACTTCCAGACACCATGCTTCTCAAAAATTTTTTCACAACTAGCGGCGCAACTTGCGCGAGCAAGACTGCTAGCTAGAGGACGTGCGTCTACTGTCCTTTGTTCGTCTCTAGAATCCCTGTCTAGAGCGCTAAAAGCTAGAAACTATATCATTTATCGTTAAATTGCTTATTTTTTGTACAGGGCAGTGAAGTCTGCCCTGTTGCAGGCTACAGCAGAATACTCACCAACCAGAAGTTAATCCGGGTTAAAGTTAGTTTTTACTGACCTTGTATTTTTGTTAAACCGTACATTCAGAAAGCAGCCGCTAGACAGGCACAGACAGCCTTTGATGATAAAGGCTGACAATTTGTGCAGTGACTTCGGCTATGCTCAGACCGTCGGTTTGGATCTCGATGGCATCGGCTGCCTTTCGCAGGGGTGCCAAGGCGCGGGTACTATCGCGGGTATCGCGTTCTTGAATGTCCCGTTCTAACTGCTCTAAACTGACTTCTGGCTGAGCTTGGTTTTTCAGGTCTTGCTGACGGCGTTGCGCCCGTGCGTGAGCGGAGGCGGTTAAGAAGATTTTGAGTTCCGCATCCGGGAAAACGTGGGTGCCAATGTCGCGTCCTTCGGCGACGACGCCTCCTTTTACTCCCCAGCGCTGCTGTTGTTTTACGAGTTCTCGGCGGACGTAGGGTTGAGCAGCGATCGCTGATACTTGAGCTGTGACTTCTCGCGAGCGAATTGCCTGGGTGACTTCGCGGTCATGAATCCAAACCCGCACTGGCGTCTGGAGGTCGTCACTGGTGCTTAGCTGAATCTGAGAACCACTCGCTAATTCGGCGATCGCGGGTTCATCTTTGACGCTGGTTCCTGATTCCAGAACCAGCCAAGTCAGGGCGCGGTACATCGCCCCGGTGTCTAAATAAAGTAGTCCTAAAGACTGGGCAACCGTGCGGGCTACGGTCGATTTTCCTGCTCCGGCAGGGCCATCAATCGCCAGAATCGGCTGGCGATCGCGCAAAGTTACATTATCAATCAAACGGGTTGTTCCTAGCCGCGCCGCGATGCTTAACAGTCCCGCCTCGTCAACTTTTTCCAATCGCATGAGAGTTGTTGGGTGAACCAGTTCAATATACTCGATCTGTACCTCTGGGACGAGTGCAAATTCCTTTTGAGCTGCCTCAATGAGAACAATGCGATCGCGATCTCCCGATTTAAATTTCTTCTGCGCTTGCTGTAAGCCGCGATACAAGACAGACGCCTGTTCTTTCTGTTCAGCACTTAGATACTGATTGCGGGACGAGAGTGCCAGTCCCGACGCCTCCCTGACGATGGGACACCCGACAATCTCTACCGGCAAATTGAGATCCGCCACCAGACGCCGGATAATCGCCAGTTGCTGGGCATCTTTCTCGCCAAAATAAGCATGAGTTGGTTGTACCAGGTTCAATAGCTTCGCCACCACTGTCGCCACTCCCTGAAAGTGTCCGGGACGAGAGCGACCGCACAACAATGAGGTCATGCTCTCCGGTGGAACTACCTGAGTTAAGTCATTGGGAATGGGTAATTGGGAATCGGGAACAGGCGCAAGCGTCCTTTCCACATTCCTCATTCCGTACATTTCTTCAGGAGCGGGGGCAAAAATCGCATCTACCCCCGCTTGTTCGCACAATTGCCAATCCTGCTCTAGCCGACGAGGATATTGTTGAAAATCCTCTGTCGGGCCAAACTGTAACGGATTTACGAAGATGCTGACGATGACCCGATCGTTGTCGCGTCGAGCGTGTTGGATTAAGCTAAGATGCCCTGCGTGCAATGCTCCCATTGTCGGTACAAAACCGATTTTCAAGGGATGCCGGTATAAATCCAAGTAGCAGTGCAATCCAGCAGTTGTCGTAAACAGGCGCACCAAACCCCCCTTTTTTGGTTGTTAGTGGTTAGTAATTGGTTTTCGAGCAACTAACTACTAACCACTAACACTACTCTCTGCCCAGTAGTCTATCTCCAGAAAAGAGGATTGGGCGTTTTAGGTGAACAGGAGGTTCAATGTCAAGAGTCTGGGCTTAACACCTTTGTGGCTAAAAGTTTAGTTGTCATCAACTGCTACCTTCTGCGGTTTGCCCAGAATTTCTACACGCACGGGTGCCACACCACTGCTGATCATGCCTAGAACTCTAGCAGCCCCGGCTGACACGTCAATGATCCGACCCCGGATAAAAGGCCCGCGATCGTTGATTCGCACGACGACAGAACGCCCGTTGTTTGTGTTAGTCACGCGCACTTGGGTTCCGAAAGGTAAGGTACGGTGAGCCGCGGTCATTGCATTCTCATTAAATCTTTCACCGCTGGCACTTTGAGTGCCATTGCCCGCGTAACCATACCAGGATGCCATGCCCTTAAGCTCGGAGATGACTGGTCTGTAGGCAATGGCGTTCGATGGTTGTTGCACGACGCGCGATCGCTCGTTCGCGACTCTGGAAGCGCTAGGGCGCTTGGCAATCTGGCGCGGCTTGGGCTTAGATGTGGGTACACCTGCAATTGCCCGTAGCGGCGGCGCGTTCCCCATCAGGCGTCTCAGCCGATTGGTTGCTTGTAAGGCATCGGTGGCAACGTTACGAGTGGTGTCGGGCAATCTTGTTTTCCCGTTTACCTCCACCAGTTCCTCGCCATTCACTTTAATGCTGTAGTTGCTCTTGTCACCATTCCAAACGACCGCGATCGCTTTCGCATCCACTTGATCTCGGCTCAACTGATTCAGCTTCGCAGCAACAGCAGTGGCTCGCCAAACCGGATTGTCTTGAGAAGTGTTGGCATCCGCTTGACGCGATCCGTCTGAAGTTCTCTGGGCTTCCCCTACTTTCGTGCTTTCTGCGGGAGCTTGACGGGAGCCGAGAAAGGTTAAGACTGGAATACTGCGGACATAGAGTGTTGCTGCCTGATACCCGTTTAACTCATGGGGAAGAATTTTAGCAACAACCGCCCGATCCATTGCACTTGGACAAGGTTTTACTAAGCACCGGAGTGCGGATTGAGACTGGTATTCTCCCAATTTGACACCGTTGGTCGGCTGAAGGTTTGACGGTGTTGAGAGTAAGGGCGAAGAGACTGCTTGCCGAAGGTCGTTTTTAGTTACTCTCGATTTGCTTGTCTGTTGCGCCTGAGAAACACGGGATTCGGAAGCTTGGTTAACCCCCTTGATTGACTCCGCATAACTAGATGTAGTCGTACCCAGGAGGGCAGTCGTTAAAAGGGTTGAAAACATTCCGAAACAAAATCTTTGGTTCATAGAGTCCTTGTGAAAAGTACTGGGAGGTCGAGCGTAGAGCCAAATGCCAGTGGTAGCGCCAGACGGCTCATTTGCCCAATCGATAACTCGTACTCGTTCTGTATTCACCCTGGTCTGTGGAACTGCAACAGACTACCATGAAGTTTTTGAAAAGGGGATCGGGGATTTCCGCTAGGAAGCAACAACTTTATGAAACCTTCACACAGTAATTTCCGAAAAAATGCGGTTATGATGTTGAAGTCAATATGGTTTGAGACAAAAATCAGGTTTCCGGAACTTTATCAGAACTTCACAAACGAGGAAGCCAGTTTGTGAATAATTGGTGAAGCAATCGGGGCATAGTGCTGCCCAACGGTACAAAATTGCGATCGCTGTCCTATCTGTCGCGTTAGCCAAGTAAAATACGTCTCTTGATCGCTGCTGAACAGGTTTGAATTCATGGATTATCGAGACGCTGGTGTAGATGTTGAGGCGGGGCGGAGTTTTGTAGAGAAAATCCGCAGTTTGGTGCAAAGTACGCACCGCTCAGAAGTATTGGGTGGTTTAGGCGGCTTTAGTGGTTGGTTTCAGTTGCCAACTGGATACAAAGAGCCGGTTTTGGTTTCAGGGACGGATGGCGTAGGCACCAAGCTAAAACTCGCCCATCAGCTCAACTTCCACCACACCGTGGGAATTGACCTTGTAGCAATGTGCGTCAACGATGTGTTGACGTGTGGTGCAGAACCGTTATTTTTTCTAGATTATTTAGCCACAGGGCAACTAAACCCAGAGCAGCTCACTCAGGTGGTTGATGGCATCGCTGCGGGATGTCGTGAGTCAGGGTGTGCCCTACTGGGAGGAGAAACCGCAGAAATGCCGGGTTTTTACCAACTGGGCGAGTATGACTTGGCGGGTTTTTGTGTGGGGATTGTAGAAAAGAGCCAGATATTGGATGGTTCTCTGGTGAAAGAGGGAGATGTGGCGATCGCTCTTGCCAGTCAAGGTCTCCACAGCAATGGTTTTAGTCTGGTGCGGAAGATTGTTGAACGTAGCGGCGTTGACTTGCACGCCTCCCCAACCGATGTTAGGGGGGAAGGCTTTGCGCCCTTAGACGGTAAGAATTTTGGGGAAGTTTTATTAACTCCCACCCGGATTTACGTCAAACCCGTTTTAGCGGCACGGAAGGCTGGGCTTGACATTCATGGCATGGCTCACATTACGGGTGGCGGCTTGCCAGAAAACTTACCTCGCTGTATTGGTGCCGATTTATCTATCCAGATCGATCTTCAATCGTGGAAAATTCCGCCTATTTTTAATTGGCTTGCTGACGCTGGTGAAGTCAAACCCGCCGATATGTTTAATACGTTCAATATGGGCATCGGTTTTGTCGTCCTCGTGCCCCCAAACCAAGCCGACCAAACCATCAGCTGGTTTGAATCCCAAAATATCCCCGCCTATGCCATCGGCAAAGCGATCGCTGGTAGCGGGGGTCTGATTGGAATCCCAGATTAAAAAGGCGGCACCCGGATTTGAACCGGGGGATAAAGGTTTTGCAGACCTCTGCCTTACCACTTGGCTATGCCGCCGCAATTGCAGATTCTTAGTATACCAAAATTTTTTCCGGACGCATTGACTCTGTACGAATTGGAAGACTAGTCGCTATATTCAAAGCTGATGCAGGTTATCTGATGTGATGACGATCACAGGAACGGGGTTCCTAGATCGCAAGTCTTTGATGATCTGAAACGCTAATCTAATACGAATCTCCAAATGTAAGTGGATTTACGGAATGGTTGACGTTCGCCTACTGCTGGGGAAGTTCGTCAGCTTTGGTTATCTCTAAGCGGAGAATCGCCTTGGTTTGACCAAAAACAGCCATCTGGGTGTACTGACTTGCTAAGTATTTTTTTGAGCAGCGACCAGAATACCTTTTCATTACAGAAACTATGACTCAAGCCAACCCGCTTCTGATTGCTCAAATTACAGACATTCACTTGTTCGCAGATACCAAAAAGGAATTGCTAGGGCTTCCTACTGCCAAGTCTTTTGATGTAGTTTTAGAGCAATTGCACCGAATGTGCCCTCAGCCGGATTTGCTATTGCTAACAGGAGATTTGTCCCAAGATGGTAAGCCGCAATCTTACACGCGGTTGGCAGAACTGCTGAGTCCTCTGGGAATTCCTACTTACTGGCTACCGGGCAACCATGACCAACCATTGGTTATGCAAGAGGTATTAAATGAGGCTCCGATTTGTCCGGAGAAGTCGTTTGAAGCGGGAGGGTGGCAGTTTTTATTGCTCAATTCTCACGTACCAGGTTGCGTCTATGGCAAACTATCTTCAGAAAGCTTAGTTTGGCTAGACCAGCAGCTACAGCGTGCAGATAAACGTCCTACCCTAATTGCTTTACACCATCCCCCTTTTGTTGTCGATTCCGATTGGCTGGATGGCAGTTCATTACAAAATTCAGAGGAACTATTTGCCGTCATCGATCGCCATTCTCAGGTGCGGTTGGTTGTTTTTGGTCATATTCATCAAGAATTTTATCGGCGGCGCGGTGAGGTTCATTACTTGGGTAGTCCCTCTACGTCAATTCAGTTTGAACCGCATAGCCACCAGTTTTCCTTAGATGAGGAAGCGCCAGGATTTCGTTTATTTAATCTGTATCCAGATGGCAGGATTGAAACTAGGGTGGAACGGGTTGCTTACGCGCATGAGTTGGATTTGGCAGCTACTGGTTATTAGAGTGGAAGTTGGCATTTTTAAAAACCGTTTTCTTCAAGAAAACGGTTTTTTTTTGATGCGATCGCGCTTCCAAGCGATTATTTTTACTGACAATAGTTGCGCGATCGCTTGCAACATAGGTGAAAACACTGAGCCATTGTTTGCTGAGAGGGGGATATCCTTTGAGTCAAGGGTTACATCCCACCTCTACTCCCCTATTACTCATGACACCACCAAATTTTTGGGAATCACTTACTAAGACAGCAACAAATCTTGGAGAAGCTGTTGGCAACACTGCATCGCAAGCAACTCAAGCCGCAGCAGAAACAGCGACAGGCTTTGGGGGAGTTGTTAGCAGTGCTGTATCACAAGCGAGTAAAGCAGTAACAGAAACGGCTATGGCGGTTGGAAAAACTACCAGAAAGCCAGTAAGTTTACCCCAAACGTCTGAGGATGATCGCTTAGCCTTTTATGGTGTGTTTTTTGCAGTTGCAGCAGCAGATGGCTCAATTGATCCAGAGGAGTTGAACCTAATTTTAAATACTCCCGATCTGGATAATATGTCTGAATCTGCAAAGCGTCAGGTGCAGTCTTATGCTATTAATCCGCCTACCTTAGAGGACTCTTTAAAAAAACTGTCTAAGGCAGATGATACGCTTCGCTTTGGTTTAATGTTCTATATTCTGAACCTTGTTTGGGTGGATAAGGTTCTTAACCCTGGTGAAGCAAAAGCAATCAAGCTAGCTCAAGCAGAACTGAAAATCACAGATGAGCAGGTGCAAGCTATACAGGCATTTGTTCAGAAGATGGGAGAGATTCGAGAACGTGGATTAAATGATGATTATGCAGTTAATGCCATGAAAGAAGCAACTTCAGTTCTCGTAAAAGCAGGTATTCCCGTCACCCCCTTCTCTTCATCAGAAACAGCAAATACCCAGACAAGTTTTGAAACTACTTATTCAGATGAGCTGTTTTGGGAAAAGCTTGGAAATTTTGCAGTGCAAGCTGGAAAAAATGTTGTTGAAAACGCTTTAATTCTTTTCTATGCTGCTGAGCATCCAAACACTCCAACTAACCAAAAACTAATTGTATATGGAGCATTAGCTTACTTAATATTGCCCGTAGATGCTGTTCCTGATTTTCTTCCTGCTGTAGGATTTGGGGATGATATAGGTTCCTTAACGACTGCCCTAGGTATGATTGTTTGGAATATCAACTCTGAAGTAAAAGAAGCTGCAAAGCAGAAAATGCAAGAGTGGTTCGGCAAGGATTAATAAAATTAGTTGATAAGATTCATGAAAGCGATCGCTTCCTATGTGACAAGAAGCGATCGCTTTTTCCTTAATCTCCAGTAGCAAAGGCCCGCAACTGGCACTGATTACTACTAGACTTCACAAAGACGAGCGATATTTCAAAAGCTGATAGATAAAGCGATTTTGAGCGATTTTGCACGCCTTTATTCGCTAGCTTGCCAATGCACGAAAGGACGCCCAGATGCCACGGTTTTAGAAACAATCTTGGTATAGCCAGGAACCCAATTAAGATTTACGCGAAAATAGACTTTGCCATTGCGAAACTCGAAGCTGTAGGAGTGTAAATCTGGAGAACTGGCCTGACCGACACAGGAGGCATAAGCTTCTTGCAGTGGAGCTTCATATTCCACAAACGTATTGCCTGAAGATGAAATTTTCCCATTACTCGCGATCGCTTTCGTGTCAGCGACAACTGTATGATCGGCAGCACCTTCAGAAGGCAACAAGACTGTCCAAAGTCCGACTGATGCGGGACACGTTCCTGATTGCTGTTCTACAGTCAATTGCTGGTTGGGTTGTTCTGAAGACACATCGGATGCTGGCTGAGCTAACGTCGAAGTAGATGTATTCAGCAGCAACGCAGACAAAATTCCTAAAGTGGTCGCGAATTGTACGGGTTGAAAAGGGGGAATTTTGGAGAGGAGTTTTTGGGGAATTAAAGTCGTTAGTGCCATTTGAAGTGCCTGCCAGCGTCTCAAGTGAAGAGCCTCTATAAATAGGATCGCTTGGCGCAGGCGCGATCGCCCTCCTACAGATTGGTTAACCCGATCGGGTGATAGATCCGTATTTTTTCGGAAATCGGAAAGATAAATCTTGAAGATTAGATGATGAATTTGTTCCCAATTCATCATTTTTAATGATGCTTCTGAAAAATTCGTTCTTCTGACTACTGCCTTTGGCTTTCAACCCATCAAAAGACTTTTATCGGCGCGAAGGATGAAAGCCTCCACTGCAATCGAACAAAAGGGTTAAAGAGTGAGCAAAACCATAAGTCAGAGTCAAAAAATTCCCTATCCAGAAGAGCGTGTTTCCACTAGACTGTATGCGAAAACTAGCCCCATGTATTGCTCTAATCTCCTACAAAGTGTGGCGGAAGCGACCCATCAACTGCTGACAAATCGCGATTTTGCAGTTGGCGTGAATCAAGCTTTAGCAACTCTAGGCAGAGTAACGGGAGTGCATCGATCTTATATTTTTGAGATTCATCCTCATCCAGAAACCCGTGAATTAGCCTTTAGCCACCGATTTGAATGGACAAAAGAGTTTGTAACGCCTCAAATTCACAATCCCAATTTACAGAACCAGGAATTGGCGGCTTGTCGCATCAGTCGGTGGTACGAAGATTTGCAAGCTGGGAAGGCAGTTCGGGGTTTAATTCGCGAACTTTCAAATGGCGAACGGGAAGTTTTGGCAAACAAGCAAATCTCCTCTATATTAGTTGTCCCAATTTCTTGTAATGGCAAACTTTGGGGCTTAATTGGCTTTGACGATCGCCGCTACGATCGCCAGTGGTCAAAGGATGAGGAAGCTTGTTTGATAACGATGGCAGCAAGTTTCGGGAAAGCGATCGCTCATCAGCAAACGACTGAAACTCTACGGCAGAGCGAATTACGGCTGCAACAAATTACCGCTAACGTACCGGGGATGATTTTTCAGTTCCTTCAGCGTTCGGATGGTTCCCAGGCTGTCCCCTATGCCAGTTCCGGTTGCCGCGAACTGTTTGAATTAGAGCCGGAGGCGATTCAGGCAAATTGTGGCAAGGAGTTAATTTATCCCGACGACCGCGAGGCTTATGAACAATCCATCGCAGTTTCGGCTGTGACACAGCAACCTTGTAAATGGGAAGGTCGGATTCAGACTCCCAGCGGCAAAATTAAGTGGATTCAATGCGCTTCTCGACCAGAGAAGCAACTCAATGGCGATATTCTCTGGGATGGGTTGGTAATGGATATTACCGACCGAAAGCGGGCTGAGGAGGCGCTGCGAAGTTCAGAGGAGAAGTTCGCATCCGCTTTTCGTTCCAGTCCTGACTCAATAACGATTACCACCCTCAAAGAGGGACGATACATTGATGTCAACGAAAGTTTCCTCAATCTTTCCGGTTTCCAACGCCATGAAATTATTGGTCATACGACATTGGAATTAAATATCTGGGTGAATCCAGAAGACCGCATCAAAGTTATCCAGCAGGTACAGGAAGAAGGTGCTGTCCGCAACCAGGAATGCGAGTTTCGCAACAAGTCAGGAAAGGTAATAATAGGGCTTTTCTGTGCAGAAATCATCAACTTGGAGGGTGAGCCGTGTTTGCTGACAATTGGGAACGATATCACTGAACGCAAGCAGGCGGAAATGAGGCAGCGCTTGGTGCAAGAACGCGATCGCTTGTTGGCAGAAATGGCGCTGCGAATCCGCAAATCGCTGGATTTGGACGAAATTTTTAACACTACCGTGGCAGAAGTCCGGTCGTTTCTGAAAGCCGACCGGGTCTTCATCGCTTCCGATACGACGGGAAAAGGCAGGGTAATGGCTGAATCCGTAGAACCCAATTACCCGCCGATTATGAACTGGGTACTTGACGATCGAAGTTCCCTGGAGGAGATGCGAACCTTGTTTGAGGCGAATCAGGTTCGAGTCGTTGAGGATACAACCCAAGCGATGGTTCATCCAGCGATCGCATCCTATTACCGCGATTATCACGTCAAAGCCGCCGTGGCTGTCCCAATTCGCGTGAAAGGCGATCGGTTATTGGGTGCATTAATTGTTAATCAATGCAGTGGAGCGAGGCGCTGGGAACCGATCGAGATTGATTTGCTAGAACAATTGGGAACCCAAGTTGCGATCGCCATTCAGCAATCTTGCCTCTTCCAACAGGTACAGGAACTCAATACCAACTTAGAATGCCAAGTTCGGGAACGTACCGCTCAACTAGAGCAAAAAATCCAGGAAGTTCAAGAACTATACGAACTGAAGGATGTCTTCCTCCATGCCGTTTCCCACGACCTGCGGACGCCGCTCACCGGCTGGTTACTGGTGTTGCAGAATTTGTTAACAGCGAATGGCAATGAACAAAAGACAATTCCAGTGTCTCGGTCAATTTTAGAGCGGATGATTCAAAGTAGCGATCGCCAACTCCGCTTGATTAACTCCTTGTTAGAAGTTCACACCAGCGAAGTGGGAGGTTTTGTCTTGCAGCGCGAACCAGTTCAACTTAACTCTCTCATTCAAGAGATTGTTGAGGATTTTGAGCCGTTGTGTGTCAAAAATCAGGCAATTCTGATCGATCAAATTCCTTCTGAACTGCCCACAGTGAACGCCGATCCGCTTCAGCTGCGGCGTGTGTTTGAAAATCTACTCACGAATGCTTTTAACCATAACCCACCCGGACTCAGGATGATTCTTAAGGCGACCGTTGAAGAACAGACGATTCGCTGCACTATTGAAGATAACGGTGTTGGGATGAATCCAGAACAATGCGATCGCGCCTTTGAACTTTATGCCCGTGGTTCGCAAGCACGACGCTCAACTGGTATTGGTTTGGGATTATATCTTTGTCAGCAGATTGTACAAGCTCACGGGGGCAAAATTGGCGTGACTAGTTCTCCAAAAGCTGGTGCAACCTTCTGGTTTACTTTACCTTTTGCAATGTCACCATAAACAGAAAGATGTTATTAGTCTAAGAGCTGTTTTATGCCTGCTTACTAGACCAATCTGATTGAATTTATAAAATGCTAGTCCTTTAGATACCCAACTTCTTAGAGAAGTTGGGTATTTCGTCTTCAATCCAACCGAAAAACACAATAATAGGACTCTTATGCTGGCTAGATACCTATGCTGACTAGATAAAGATGTCAGATGAATGAATCCTAGTACATCCTTAACGATGGCTACTAACCAATAACTAAAGCATAGTTAAAAATCACCCGATTGGGTGATTCGTTAAAAGAAAGTTAAATGTATTACTCCCTCTTAAATTAGAAAATAAACCTTTGAGCGATCGCTCAATCGGTGAAAATAATTGAAAATCAAGTTTTGCTTGTTATCGTGGCAAAAAAATTATTACTTTTGATAGAAGAAAGAGATTAGGCTTTACATTTTCTGTGCCAGTTTTCTTACAATCACCTATGGACTGCATTTTTGAAGTAGGGATGGGAATACTAAAGGATGAAGGCTATAAAAAAATGAAAAACCAGAAAAGTTGAAAGTTACCGCAAAGCGTAGCTTTTCACACTTCGGACTTCATTTTTTAGGGTTTTCAGCCTGTTAATCTGGTGAAATTGTTGAAAAATGGTTGAGTTAAAAAGAAGTGAAGTAATTGCTAATGCCTGAATATCTAGAAGCCATCCGGGAGTGTTGTCGGGACGAAGCCGCCTTTGAAAAGCTCAAACAAATTCTGGCTGACGGCGAGATTGAAACGATTCAAAAAACGACAGACAAGCTCAGACAGCAAGAGTCAAGATTTCAAAGAATGGTTGCCAACATACCGGGCATGATTTACCAATATCTGCGGTGCCCGGATGGTCGTGAGTCTATCGTCTGTGCTAGTTCCGGCTACCAAGAATTGTTTGAGTTAGAACCAGAACATATTCAGGCGAATTTTCAACTGCTTAAGGATTTAATTCATCCCGATGATGTCAAAGGGTATGAAGAATCTGTAGATATTTCTGCCGCCACGCTGCAACCTTGGGCTTGGGAAGGTCGTATCGTCACGCCGACTGGCAAAATTAAGTGGGTACAATGCGCCTCCCGTCCGGAAAAGCAGGCAAACGGTGATATTCTCTGGGATGGCTTGCTGATGGAAGTGACAGAACGCAAGCGAGCCGAAGCAGCACTAGAGCGAGAACGCAGATTATTTATCAGGGGGCCGGTTACGGTCTTCCGCTGGGTTGCCCAAGAAAATCGACCCGTGGAATACGTCTCGCCCAACATCAGTCAGTGGGGCTATCAACCGGATGACTTTATTAGTGGCAGGGTGACGTATGGTAGCGTTATCCATCCCGATGACTTAGCTCAAGTCGAGGCTCAGACTCAAGCGTATGATGCGGCTGGCTTAAATTTTCAGGAACAGGACTATCGCCTGATTCGCTCTGATGGCGAGGTGCGATGGGTTTATGAATTCACCAGTGTTGTCCGCAATGACCAAGGGAACATCACCCACTACGAAGGATATATTCTCGATATCACCAAGCGAAAGGAGGCGGAAGTCCAACTCCGGGCTGCGGGAGAACGCGATCGCGCTAGCATCTGCGTTCTGAGTGCGGCTCGCTTACTAGGAGAGATTGCGCTGAGAATTCGGCGATCGCTGGATCTCGATCAAATTCTCAATAACACCGTTCAGGAGGTTCGGCAATTTCTGCAAGCTGACCGAGTTTTCATCGCTCACTTAGATACCAATTCTCAAGGCAAAGTTGTAGCAGAATCAGTGGTACCGGATTGTCGATCGATTCTCGGCTGGGTGACAAGTGACCGTTACCTCAGAGAACTTAAATCCTTCTTTAAACAAGGTCAGGTTCAGGCAATTGATGATACAGAGAAAGTCGTTAAATCTCGCTTTCATACTGCCTACTACGCTCAATATCAAATTAAAGCCAGTTTATGCGTTCCTATTCTGGTGGGAAACGAGTTTTTTGGAATGTTGATCGCTAATCAATGCAGCGGATCGCGTCATTGGCAGCAGTTTGAAATTGAATTGCTCTGTTCGCTAGCAACCCAAGTCGCGATCGCTATCCAACAAGCACAACTTTACGAACAAGTATCCACTCTGAATACCTGTCTAGAGCGGACTGTCGAGGAGCGCACTGCCCAGTTACAGCAGGCAGTGGCACAACTCCAAGAAATGAACCAACTCAAGGACGTTGTTTTACATACAGTTTCCCACGAACTCCGGACTTCGGTAATTGGAACTGTAATGGTGCTAAAAAATTTGCTCAATCAGCCAGCGGAAAAAATTACCCTTTCTCGTTCAATTGTCGAACGCATGATTCAAGGGAACGAGCGGCAATTGGGAATGATTAATTCCTTGTTAGAAACTCATTCTAGCGAGGAAGAGGGCATTATCCTCCATCGCGAGCCTATTCAAATAAAGACTCTGTTTGCAAAGATTCTCCAAGGCTTAGAGCCAACGCTGTCGCAAAATCAAGCGACACTAACGAATCTTGTTTCCGCTGATTTACCCTTGGTCATGGTCGATCCAGCTCAGTTACAGCGAGTTTTAGAAAACTTATTCAACCATATTTTGAAGCATAATCCCCCCAAACTGAGCCTACATCTGAGCGCCACCGTTGAGTCTCAAAGACTGCGCTGTACGCTTCAGGATAACGGTATCGGGATGAGCCAACAAGAGTGCGATCGCTTATTCGATCTTTATATCCGAGATCCGAGATCCAGTTGCTCGACTGGCACTGGTTTAAAATTGTATCTTTGCAAGCAAATTATCACAGCCCACGGCGGGGAAATTGGAGCGAATAGCAGTCCTGGATTAGGGACAACCTTGTGGTTTACATTACCTCTAAATCGGGATGCTTCTTAGCCTTTTAGTCTTTGAAGTTATATCGAATCCGGTTAATTCATCAACCTTATAGAAAAATTTCTTGACGCCTCTCCGTTTACGGAGAGGCGTCAAGAGAGTGACATTCCTTCTTTAGTGAGGAATCTTACTCAAAGCGTGCCAAGTGCGATCGCCAACAATTCCATCCGCAATTAAACCAGAGCGCCTTTGGAAAGAGCGCACCGCTGCATCTGTTGCTGGGCCGAAGTTTGGGCTAGTTGCAGCAGTAAAATCGCCAGTTGTCTGTAAAAGACGCTGAAGCGTGACTACGATTTGACCTTTGCTACCTTTTTGCAGCACTGGCATATTGACGGGCGCACCCTTGTAAAGAGCCTGCCAAGTCAGATTTCCTACGATGCCATCTTCTTTCAAAAAGACGCGGTGCTGGTAAGATTTCACTGCATTTTCAACGACGATATCGAAGATTCCATCAATGTCACCGTTATAACTTCCCCAGTGAGTTAAAAGTCTTTGTAGTTCCTCAACCGATGCTCCTTGGGAACCGCGCTGAAGTACAGGTTTGTTGGTCTGGATGTTAGCATTTGCTTGAGTATTAATTGGAGCTTGCATGGTTAGTGTTCCTTGAAGTGATTTGGTGTTCCTTACACTTACTAAGGTAATGTTTAGCTCTCAGCTTCCACTTCACCCAACTAGCTCATTCTTTTGGATGATGTTGATTCTTACCACCTTTTAAAAAAGCTTTTATTTAAGTGCTAATGCTTGGCATTTCTCGAAATCATCCATTCGGGTGAATCAAGAGCATGAGGTAGATAAAATAAATCATATTATTTTGATAACTACTGTTTTTTTAAACAGTTGAATTGTATAGATAGGATTTTTTTTAAAGTGTTGTTGACCATCTAAGTAGCTGGACACGATTAAACTAAAGACTCGTGAGTTAGTTTGCTTAACCTTGGCAATCTTTCATCTAGCTTAAGACAGAATTGATGTTCACCCAGTTGGGTGAGACAAGGGGATGAAGTGCGATCGCTTCTAATCGTCTTAACCTGAGACCTGACACTGAATTCAAGGGTGCATGGTCATGTTGTCATTCTACTTATACGCTCGACGCATGGGGTTTATTTTGATTCAGCCGGAGGCAATTACAAAAACTCCCCGTCTGACTAGCAGACAGTCTTTAATTGAGCCAAAACTACAGGTTTCGACGCACCAACAGTCAGCACAGTTTACGGAAAGTAGACATCAAATCGCACAACTTTATCACTTGGAGCGTCGGACATTTCTGTAGAAATACAATGAATCGCATTCCTACAGAATTTGGTTTACACCAGTCCAGAACGAAGCGCGACAACAGCTGCCTGAACCCGGTCATCGACAGACAGTTTGTTCATGATGCCACGGACATGGGTTTTGACCGTGTTGGGGCTGAGGTAGAGGGCGGCAGCAATCTCCGGATTGCTTTTGCCTTCTACCATTAATTTCAATACCTCTAACTCGCGCTGCGATAGCGTTGAAACACTGCCGGTCACTGAAGGCGGTTTAAGATGGTCAATTACTCGTCGTGCAATTTGCGGATCGAGGTAGGTAGCACCTTCTTGGGCGGCAGCGATCGCAGAGAGCAAGCGTTCTACACTGGCACCTTTGATGCAGTAAGCATCTGCACCACTAGAAAGGGCGGCAATAATCTCGGTTTCTGTCGTATGGGAGGTCAATACCACTACCCGGATATCAGGAAGCGCTGCCTTGATTTGCTGGGTGGCGGCAATTCCATCTAGTCTTGGCAGACCAATATCCATAACCACCAGATCCGGTTTCAGTTTAAGAGCAGCTTCAACGCCTAAATAGCCATCTTCGGCTTGTCCGACAATCGTGAACTGCGGATGAGCGGCTAATGACTGCTCCAAACCCAACTGCATCATGGGATCGTCTTCTACAATCAAAACTCGCAATGGCTTTGACTCGGTTGGTAGATTCTGGGGTGATTCTGTTTCGGAGGGCATGGAATTAAATGGCACTTTACACTTATGGTAAAACCACGCGGATTGGCAGGTAATTCGGATAAAGCGGATTTCCTCAGACCAATCCTAATCCCTTCCGGAATTTAAAAAGTAAAAGTTAAAATTAAAAATTGCCAAAGCCCTATATTTTTGAGGGATTTTGAATTTTTATAGTATTTTGCGCTGATTACTGCCTGGAATCTCCCTCTCTTCCTTCCACTTGCAAGGGGATGCGGTATTGTCCGGCAACATAATAGAAGAAGCGATAATAATTGGGAAATTGTTTAGAGGGCGATCGCCCCTGCCAGTAGTAGCGTATCCTTCCCTGAATCAATGTCAATCGCATCAAACTGATATCTGAACGCAGTTCTACATAAAGTTTTCCAGTAACTCCTTGTTGGGTAGTAAAGTTCTGCTGCGTGAATTGATGGGGGGGTTTTTGCCCTGATGGCGCAAGTTCAATTTCTGGCAAGCGATCGCCCGCCACTCCTAATATTTCCACCTCTGGGTCTTGAGGATCTCTAAAAGCTCTTCCATCCCGATTGTCTGGCATTGGCGCAGCAATCCAGTTACTGGGATAAGGAAACTCGAAGCTATAACGCGGATTTCTATACGTTTTCCAGGTTGGCGGCTGGGTATCCGAGGCGCGACAACTCCACAGCATTACACAGAGTGCGATCGCATAAACAACAACACGCCAGTTGCAACAAGCTTCGACTCTCTGACTTCTAACAACCGATCTAGGACGCCGGACCCCTCTGGGAAGGTTATTTAGCAATGGACACCGCCGAAACCTATCTCCGTTCTGCTTGCTTATATTCCTTACGCCAGTTCGTCCGACTCTGCCGGAAACTGTTAAGCAATGTAACAATATTGCCGTCATGCTGGCATGATGTCTTGACAGCCCGGAATAAGGCAGATAACCTGTGAAATATACCCGGGTAGAACAACTGAAAAGTTATATGCAAGACAAGCAAAAGGTTACGTTGTATCTTCCTCCAGGTCTCCATCGCCAGCTCAAAATTCGCTCAGCTGTTGACACGGAACCCATGTCAACAATTGTCGAAAGAGCGATCGTCTTCTACTTGGCTAACCCAGAAGTGGTTGATGAGGTAGAAGCAATCCAGGGAAGGACTCATCGAGTCTATTCCTGTCCGGAGTGTACTAGCTCTGTGGTACTGCGAGATGGAGAAATGGTTTCCCTGGATAATCAACCAGGTGTAATCGCTGAAGAGCTGACTACCCTTGAAAATGCCAGAGGTGAACTCGGCACGGATTCTCAGGGAGAAGAGGCATTGGTTCCCTGTTAAAGTTCCAAATCCTCCAGACTGCTTGAATTCCTCGCTTGCTCACGTTGGTTGCGGTTGATAAATGTTTGGCTAGTGGTTGTGCCGTCTCTAATGGGTCGATAGATATGAAAGAAGAGCTAGATATTCTGGTTCAGGCTCAATACCCCCTCATCTACCTAGTAACTTCCGAAGAAGAGCGGGCGGAGCGAACAATTGCCAATATTGCTCAGACAAAATCCCTGGCTCGGCGCGTCTACATTTGGACTGTCACCCACGGCATAGTCGAGTACGGTCAACCCCGCCATATTACCCAGCACAACACCGTCTCCCCAGAGGCAGCGATTGAATGGGTAGTACGCCAAAGAGAGCCTGGTATCTTTATTTTTAAAGACTTACACCCTTTTATTGACTCACCGGCAACAACGCGGTGGCTGCGGGATGCGATCGCCAGCTTCAAAGGGACACAGAAAATTATCATTCTCATGTCACCCGTTCAGCAAATCCCCATTGAGCTGGAAAAGGAAGTCGTCGTTCTAGACTATCCTTTGCCAGATTTGGCAGAACTGAACCAAGTGCTATCTAGCCAGTTAGAGCAAACCCGTTCTCGCCGCACCACAACTGAAGTTCGGGAAAAACTGCTAAAAGCAACCTTGGGTCTGACGCGGGATGAAGCCGAAAAAGTTTATCGGAAAGCTTTCGTCAAAACCGGGCGTCTGACGGAAACAGAAGTCGATATTATTCTTTCTGAGAAAAAGCAGCTAATCCGCCGCAACGGCATCTTGGAATTTATCGAAGAAGATGAAACCATTGATTCGGTTGGCGGTTTAGAAGAGCTAAAGCGATGGCTGAGACAACGTTCCAATGCTTTTACAGAGAAAGCAAGGGAATACGGTCTGCCCCAACCCAAAGGGATGTTAATCCTAGGGGTACCGGGATGTGGCAAATCTCTCATTGCCAAAACCACTGCCCGCCTCTGGAGTCTGCCACTTCTGCGCCTAGATATGGGCCGAGTGTACGACGGCTCAATGGTGGGGCGCTCAGAAGCTAACTTGCGGAATGCCCTGAAAACGGCTGAATCAATTTCCCCAGCGATTCTCTTTATTGATGAACTGGATAAAGCATTTGCCGGTACTTCTGGGTCTGCTGACTCAGACGGGGGTACTTCCAGCCGCATCTTTGGTTCTTTCCTTACCTGGTTACAAGAAAAAACGTCTCCGGTGTTCGTGATGGCAACTGCCAACCGGGTTGAACGTCTACCGGGTGAGTTTCTCCGCAAAGGACGCTTCGACGAGATTTTCTTTGTAGACTTGCCGACTGCGGAAGAACGCAAAGAGATTTTCAATATTCACCTTAGCAAGCGGAAGCGAGACATTTCTCGTTTTGACCTCGACCAGCTGGCTAAGGTATCCGATGGATTTTCCGGGGCAGAAATTGAGCAGGGATTGGTCGCGGCAATGTACGAAGCTTTTGCCCAAGACCGAGAATTTACCCAGCTTGATATCATCGCGGCAATAAAAGCTACTCTGCCGCTTTCCCGAACCATGAACGAGCAGGTAACGGCCCTGAGGGACTGGGCCAGACAGCGAGCGCGACCTGCTGCGTCCTCCGTCGCCGAGTATCAGCGACTGGAGTTCTAAAAGCTTTCTCCTGCTCCCAACAGGAGGAAAGGCTAGCAGTTTGCTAGCAGTTTGACAAAAAAAGCCGCCCAGTAATGTGTCCAGGCGGCAGACTCACATCCACAAGTTGTCGTTTCTCTTAACTCTCTACTGGAGGAAATCCAAATGTCTCACTTTAGCACTCTGCGTACCAAAATCACCGATGCCGAAATCCTGAAAGCTTCTCTCCGCGACCTGGGTATCAGTGTTAAGACCGAAGCAGATGTTCGGGGTTATAACGGTCAGCGGGTTCGTTCTGACATCGTTGCAGTTCTGGAAGGCGAGTATGACCTCGGTTGGTCTCGCAACAGCGACGGTTCTTTCGATCTGATTGCTGACCTGTGGGGCGTCGCCAAGAAGCACAACCAAACCGAACTGATTAACTCGATTAATCAGAAGTATGCCGTGAACAAGACCTTGGCTGAAGTCAAGCAACGCGGTCTGCAAAATGCCAACGTTAAGTTGGTTGTGCAAAAGTAATTTGTGTGCGCGTTCCCAAGCTATCGGGTTAATCAACTTTAGGTTAGCCCGTTTTTCCTATCACCCAGCTCTAACTAGAGCTGGGTAATTTTTTTATGGGAGTAATGACAGAATAGCGGAGCGATGCGATCGCGCCTCAGCAGTACAATGACCGATAACCCAGGCAAACATCATCGTCGCTCCATTCGTCTCAAGGGATATGATTATGGGCAAGCTGGTGTAAAAGGCGATGTTTGTTAGGAGAAATTGTCGATGGAGTAATACATCCAAATCTCCTATTCGGAGGATTTCGGCATAGAGTATCATGCTTGCTGTTCTTCCAAACAGAGCCAAACGATCGCATTCCATCACGAATCAAATTGCGATCGCATCCATAAAAAAAGGGTGAGCATTTGCCCACCCTTTTAACTCTAAGCTAAAGCAACAGCAGGTTCAGGCCAACGACCTACAGCTTTACCAATTACAGACATCTCTAGCATCAGGCGGTCAAAACGCTCTGGTGTCAAAGATTGAGGACCGTCAGAAAGAGCTTTCTTCGGATTGGGGTGAACTTCAATCATTAGCGAGTCAGCACCAGCAGCGATAGATGCCATCGCCATCGCAGGTACATACTCAGACTTACCAGTACCGTGACTGGGGTCAATCATAATCGGTAGGTGAGTCAAAGTTCTCAGCACTGGAATTGCCGATAAATCCAGCGTATTCCGCGCATATTGACGGTCAAAGGTGCGGATACCGCGTTCGCACAAAATCACGTTCGGGTTGCCAGCAGCCATAATATATTCCGCCGCCATCAACCAATCTTCAATCGTCGCCGCCATTCCCCGCTTCAGCAACACAGGCTTTTCCTGCGCTCCTACTTTCTTCAACAGGGAGAAATTTTGCATATTTCTGGCACCAATTTGGATCACGTCGGCAAATTCTGCCACGACATCCAATTCAGGGCTATCCATCAATTCCGTAATAATGCCCAAGCCTGTCGCTTCCCGCGCCGCCGCTAGCAAATTCAAGGCACTTTCACCGTGTCCTTGGAATGCATAGGGCGAAGTCCGAGGCTTATAGGCACCGCCGCGCAAAAACTGCGCTCCCGCCGCCTTAACTCGACGTGCGGTTTCAATAATCATTTCTTCGTTTTCGACCGAACAAGGGCCAGCCACCACCACTAAAGGATGATGTTCGCCAAAAGTGACATTACCGTTAGGCGTTGATACCACAACGTCACTAGCTTCACCGTGACGATAATCGCGGCTTGCCCGTTTAAAGGGCTGCTCAACTCGCAGAACCTGTTCAACCCAAGGGCTAATTTCTTGCATCTGGAGGGGATCTAAGTCAGCCGTCTCACCAACCAGACCTAATACCACCTTATGCTTCCCAACAATTTTTTCTGGTGTCAGTCCCCAAGTACCGAGTTCGGCGCTAACGCGCTCAATCTCGACCTCTGGAGTGCCAGCTTTCATGACTACAATCATTTTTCCAAATCCATAATTCGGTTGCTTATCTGCCGAATAATCTCCTTTTTCAAAAATCACCAGAGATAATACTTCTCTAGCTTTGCCTAGATAGACCGCCGAGTTTATCTCTCTAGCAAAAAATGAAAATAGCCTGGGGTTCAAACCCCAGGAAAGAGCGAGACCGATGGCAATCGTTCTCTCAAGAACTTATAAGTAAAACTCACCTTTGGACTGCTGGTATTTGCGCGGGATTTATGAATCCTTTTGCCCAGCAGAGCGCCATGCTGCTGTCATCCGTCCCCAATTCGTGGTGAACTCGTTCCAGCCGATTTTACTACCCGGTCTCTCTTCATCCCAGGAGGCTGAGAGAACCCCGTAACTTAATCCCAGAACGCCCAACCCAAAGAAGCCCATACTCACAAGTACAACTGCGGCGTTGGGCAACTTGAACCAGTGCTGGCTAACCACGACATAACTGACAATAAAAGTCAAAATGCCTAAAGCGCTAGGAATCCCGCAAAAAAGAGCCATCCGGCGAGCCATGCGTTTGCTCACCACCTCTGGGACTGCCGAAGATTCGAGCTTTCTTGGAGAAGGCGCTTGACCTTCCGCTTTGGCAGTGCTTGGGGCTGTTGGTTGGTTTTTCGCTGGTTTTTTGCGATTCTTCTTAGCGGGTTCAAACGGTAAGCGATTCCGTTGGGATTCTTCTGAAGACATAAGTTTATCGGCGGTTTAACCGCGAATACCCAGGCGACCAATCAAGGCTTGATAGCGGGGTCTATCTTCCTTTTGCAGGTAGGACAGGAGGCGCTTTCTGGTACCAATCATTGTCAACAAACCTCGCCGGGAAGCATGATCCTTCTTGTTGGCTTTGAGGTGAGTGCTGAGACGATTGATGCGTTCTGTCAGCATCGCAATTTGGAGATCCGTCGAGCCAGTATCAGTTTCGTGAACCTGATACTCCGTCATAATTTCGTGTTTACGCTGTTGCGGCAGAGTCATGGATAAAGTCTATTTTTAGAATGCAGCAATCTCTCATATTATCATCTGATTTGGAAATCGGTGATGGAGAATCGGGAATTGCGAATCAATTGGGAATTTCCGATGTCTCTGCCTGTGTCTGTATCTGTGCGCCAGACGCGATATAGGTTGTTTCTACAAGTTGCTTTGCGACTTTGTTTGCGGCTCGACGTTCATCTAACCAGCGTTGCAAAATCAAAGCTGCCGCCTTGCGGTCAATTAGAGGTTTATTTTGGGAGAGCGATCGCCTTTCTGTTTTCAGCAGTTCCTCTGCCTCATAAGACGTGAGCCGCTCATCCATATATTCCAGCGGTAACTGGAGAGCCGCTGCCACTCTTGTCGCAAATTTCTGCACCTGCTGCGCCTGAAATCCTAGGGTTCCATCCATCGCATAGGGTAAGCCGATGACCAGAACTTGCACTTGTCGCTCCTCAACCAGGCGTCGCAGTTGCTCCATATCCCGCTCAAAGGAAGTGCGTTCGATCGTAGCGATTCCGGTGGCAATCAATCCAGTGCCATCGCAACCAGCTACCCCAACCCGCTTTTTACCGACATCCAAACCCAGTGCCGAGATTCTCTCCATTCTCTTCTCCCCGCTCTGTGCGGCTAGCTTTCGTGGCATCAAGGGATTGGGAATTTAGCACGATTCCCCCTTTTGGAGGCAACACCACAGAGGACGATAAATCCTTCTGCGGTTCTACCTGCGGCTTCTTATGCTTTGACTTCAGCCAAGACATCCGCCCCGGTACTGCTTTGCGAGCGGGTTGGAGACCCTGAAGCATTTCCGCCAACTGTAGCCCTTCTAGGGAAATGGGCTTTGCCTCCCGTAGCTTGTGCCACACAGAACGAGACATCAGGAGCGAGTGGGAAATTCGTTCTGCCCCCAATTGTTCCAAATATTCTTCTCGTTCTGGCTGATAGTCGGCTGAAGCCAGTTGTAAGGACTGGGAAGGGTAATCCTTAGCCATCCGAGCCATTTGGGAAAGTAGCTCCGGGTATAACCAAGTGTAGGCTGGGTGTACGGTCAACTCAGCGACATGGGGTTGGGAGCCATCGCGGGACAGAAAAATTTGAAAATAGCCAATTGCTGCCTTGCGCTGCGGTTCAAATACGTAACCACTAACGCTAACCGTCTTGCCAATCCATTGCTTCAAGCTGGTGAGAAACCCGCCAGCGAAGCTAGTTTTGAAGTCATGGATGTGACGGTCATAAACTTGGCGTAGCAGCGGTGGCATTGACACCGTATCGAGTTGATAGAGTAACTGGGCATCAGCATTGCTGACTGGGAGAAGATTGGGTAAATCCGGTTCGCGCTCTTGCAGTGACGAAAGCAGCTCTGGAGCGATCGCCCAATAAGTCAGCTGAGCCAAAGGTTGAAACCCATTCTGGCGGTAAAGAGCCAGTGTTGCTTTGTTGTTAACATTGACTTCCAACACCCAGGTACGCGCTTCCAAGATTGACTCAAAGCAATAACGTAAAAGCTGCGAGCCAACTTCCGCCGGTACCCCTGTCTCCAAAACTACCTGCTCAACCCGCCAAGTGCTGCGCGTGCGGTTGAACGGTGAAACCTGGATCGTACCGCGAACTTGGTTATCCTGCTCCGCGACATAAACGCAAAAAGTGTGCTGACAAGGATTGGGAAACCAGCTCAAGAACTTCAGCGGGCCAAACCAGGGTCGAATTTGATGAACTTTTCTACCCAGATTGTCCGTTGAGTAAATTTGGTCTCCTGCGTCAAAATCTTCTGCGGCTAGCCGTTCCAGCGCATCTAGATCGCGGTATTGAACGGGACGGATCGCAATTTTGGTTTCTTTAGGCAGAAATGAAGTCATGTTAAGTACATGCGCCATGAAGCCGATAGGGTCGAGCGAGCTGCTCTTGGAGAGCAAGCCCAGCTTAAAAACGCAACCAATAGGTTTTTAGTGAAAAAGCCTTTTAAGTGTTGCTGCCAATATCTTAACTGCTTTCCCCTACTGACCGCCGACCAGGAAGAGCCAAAAGCCGACTGGCGAAGAATTTATTTGATTGTCGTTTTTTTCTTTCTAAGTCCTTCTCTGGAAGTCTGGAGTCCAGCAGCAGCCTTGAACTTCGGAATATTCCAAAGGTTGATCGAGGTCGCTGTGCTAACGGGTGAATTGGACTTCTGACACGAGATTGGGAGACTTCCAACTAAATTTGGACTCTTAAGCCACGACTAACGACGACAGCCGCACAAGCATGGGGTTATTTGACAAACATTTGTAAACTACTATTAAGAACATACAGAAGTAAGAATTCTGCAATGAAGCAACTTGTCACTGTCGAGCGTTTCTGCCTGATTGGTCATATTGTAACGATGGTTTTTGGACTGGCGGGGCTGGTGCTGGTCGTACCCCATCCTGAAATAATTATGAGTTTAGGGGAGACTGGGCAGACTGCATTCCAGTGGAGTATGACTTGGGGTGGCGTGGTGAATATCGTCTTGGGAACGGTCGCCGTTGCCATTTATGCCTATAGAAAGTTAGGACTGTGGCACTGGCTGACTTTCATGTTGCCTGCGGTGTGCCTGTCCTTGGGAAGCGAATTACTGGGAACCAGTACAGGCTTTCCATTTGGTGACTACAGCTACCTGAACGGCTTGGGGTATAAGATTGGTGGACTGGTACCTTTTACCATTCCCTTGTCCTGGTTTTATATGGGATTGGTTTCTTATTTAATTGCCTGCGCGGGTCTAAAAACTCGGCAACATCCGAGCTTGGTTCGCTATGTGGGCGCGATCGCTGTAGCTGCTATGATGTTCACCTCTTGGGACTTTGCGCTGGAGCCAGCGATGAGTCAAACAATGGTACCTTTTTGGTATTGGGAACAGCCAGGAGCCTTCTTTGGCACACCTTACGGAAACTATGCCGGTTGGTTTGGCACTAGCTCGCTCTTTATCGGTGTGGGAGCAATATTGTGGAGAAAGACGCCAATTTTATTGGATCGTTCTGGGCTAGGTTTCCCGCTCACCATCTATCTAAGTAACTTTGGTTATGCAGCCGGATTGAGCTTGGCAGCTGGGTATTGGATACCCGTCTCGTTGGGCGTTCTGGTCGGTGTCATTCCAACTTTGACCCTCTGGCAAATGGCACAACCCGCAGAGATTCGCGAATCCACAACGGAAACTCCTGCGAGTTTGAAGCCAGAAATTCCAGTGACTCAAGTCAAAGTGGCGGTGAAGTGAACGTCGATTGGTTAACACTCCAGAGCGCACTATCGCTGCTGCTGCTACTCGTTCAGGCACCAGCAGTAGCGATCCTGCTCTCGCGTCTATTGAAAGGGCCGTCTCGGCGATCGCCTATCCAACCCCACACTGCCACGCCCGAACTCTTGGGCGCTGTCAGTGTTGTGGTTCCGACTTTAAATGAAGCGGAGCGAATTGGCCCAGCACTAGCTGGGCTAACCCGCCAAAGCTACGAAGTCCGGGAGATTATCGTTGTTGATAGTCGCTCCCAGGATGGAACTCCAGAGTTAGTTAAAGCGGCACAGCAGCAAGATCCCCGGTTTCGCTTAATGACGGACGATCCTTTACCGCCTAGCTGGGTGGGGCGTCCTTGGGCTTTACATACCGGATTTTTGCACAGCTGCGAGCAGAGCGAGTGGATTTTGGGAATGGACGCCGATACTCAGGCAATTCCCGGTTTAGTTGCCGGGTTGCTCAGGACAGCGAAAGAAGAGGGTTATGACCTAATCTCCCTGTCGCCGCAATTTATCTTGAAATATCCAGGCGAGTGGTGGCTGCAACCAGCACTCTTGATGACCCTACTTTACCGATTCGATCCGGCAGGTACAAATACTCAAGATCCGGAGCGGGTGATGGCGAACGGTCAGTGTTTCCTGTGCCGTCGCTCTGTTTTGGAGGCTGTAGGGGGTTATACCAGTGCCCGGAGTTCTTTTTGCGACGATGTGACCCTTGCCCGCAATATTGCCTCCCGTGGGTTCAAGGTGGGCTTTCTGGATGGAGCCAAGGTTTTGAAGGTGCGGATGTATGAGGGGGCAGCCGAAACTTGGAAAGAGTGGGGGCGATCGCTTGACCTAAAAGACGCTGCTTCCAGGGGTCAGATATGGGGGGACTTGTGGCTGCTATTCGCCGTTCAGGGTTTACCTCTACCCGCGTCCTTGGTTTTACTCAGCTGGCTGGTGATGGGAACTTCGACACTTCCGGTGGTGGCTGCTGTCGGGTTAAATTTATTTCTGCTATTGATTCGGTTTGCATTGCTACTCGCGATCGCGCCGTCTTATGAAAGCAAAGTACAATCCCCCAGCTTCAAGGGATCGGAAACAGGCAAACGGGAAAGGAACTTTGACTTTTTACTTTTACCTGTTTACTTTTATCTTTCCCCTCTGGCAGATCCTTTAGCTGTGCTGCGAATTTTTCTGTCTGCTATCCGTACTCCTAAGCAATGGCGCGGTCGGAGTTATGGATAGTTTTGAGTTTTCAAGCAAAGGGGGAATGAGAGCGATGAATCTTGGATTTTGAGTCATCAGAGATTTCTTTAAATTCAAAAATCAAAACTTTTTCCCAATTCCCCAAAACTAAAACTCATTTAAGAATCGAAATTACTGTTAACCGCATCCACCCGTTCTAGCTGCCAGAGAATTTGATTGCCTTCGCGGCGAACCCGCGACACAATCCAGTTACGCCATCCCCAGTGGTCTCCGCGACTGGTGACAGCGCTGGCATTGACATCCATCAAGTCAGCTAATTCAGAGCTAGTAATTAGGTAGCCTTTAGCAGCAATTTCGTCAGCCACGTGGAGAGTTTCTATCAGATTACGCAGCTGGGCGACTCTCACCTCACGGGGCAGATTGTCCTGAGAATCAAGAGCAGATGGAGTAGTAGAATCTACCATGACTAGGCCGAGGTTAGGAGGGTCAGAAGATAAGTCACTCGATTGTATCGTTTTGTTATCAATAGAATTAGTGGCGGGTGAAACAATTGCCTCTTCTGCTATGGGTTGTTGCAGCGAAGGAGTCTTCCCCGTCGCAAAAGCCCGAGCGATCGCATCGCATCGCTCATTCCCCTCATTTCCTGCGTGACCCCGGACATACCGCCACTCGATCCGGGGAAGATTGAGTTCATCGAGTATTTCCCAGAGGTCTTGGTTGAGGACGGGTTTCCCTTCTGCTGTCTTCCAACCCTTTTTTTTCCAACCTTTCACCCATTTGGTAACACCGTTTTTCAGGTATTCACTATCGGTGTAGAGGGTGATGGGTTCTTGTTGTCCGAGGCCGTTCACGAGTTTCAATGCGCCGATTGCGGCTTGCATTTCCATCCGATTATTAGTGGTTGCCGGATCGGCGTCGCCCATTTCATAGACCGAACCATCGGTGAAATAGACAACAACACCCCAGCCTCCAGGACCTGGGTTGCCGACGCAGGCACCATCGGTATAGATACTTTGGATTGTCCGAGTCAAGGGCATGAAAGTGGTTTTGCGAGGTTGAATGGTTATTGTACAAAAAACGGGCAGCTCCAAGCGAGGGAAAGCTGCCCTGCCAGATTATTCAGAGGGTTGTCCTAAAGATTGCTGGAGTTGCAGAAGGTCTTGCAAAATCTCTTGATGCAACTCTGGAAAATCGGCTTCGGGGAGGCTTGATAGCACCTGTTCGTACTCGATTATGGCTTTTTGGCGCAACGGATTGGGTTCTGGATTCACTTGCGATCGCTCATAGTAAGCATTGCCGATTGCTTGATGCAATCTGCCCCAACCTTCTGGGTTATTGTCTTGAGAAACGTACTTCAACCCTTCCTCATAGCTTGCCAATTGCCCTTCATCGCCGCGCTGGTTCAAGGCTGGATTATTTTGAGCGACCTTACTTAAGGAACTCAGTAAGGGGTCCAAACTCGCTGAAAGAAGCGCCGACTTGCCGCGACCGATCCAGGAGTCCCAGTCATCCAGTTTGAGTTGCAAAGCTTGGTCGTAGCTGGCGATCGCTTCCTCATATCGAGCTAAGCGGTGTAAGGTCTCGCCTCTTACCATCCAGACTTCTGAATAGTTGGGTTGGAGTTGCAGAACCCGGTCAAAACTAGCCAGCGCTTCCTCATAGCGGTTCAAGTTTTCCAGCGCTAATCCCCGATTGTAGAAGGCTTCTGGGTCGTTTGCTTTAATTTCTACTGCCTTATCAAAGCTAGCGATCGCTTCTTCTAAACGGTCTAAGTCTTGGAAAGTATTGCCTTGGTTGTTCCAAGCTTCGTAAAAGTCGGGTTTAATTTCTATCGCCTTGTTAAAGCTAGCGAGCGCATTTTGCAACTGTCCTAAATTTTTCTGCATCACGCCTCGGTTGTTCCAGGCAATATAGTTATCCGGGCTAATCGCTAAGCAACGATCGTAGCAAGCGATCGCATCTGACAATTCTCCTGCACTGGCTTGCTGATTGCCTTGATTAAACCAAGCTTCGGCTTCCTCTGCACTCGATGGATTTTCTGCTTCCTCGGCGCTGGATGGATTTGCCGCATTGAATTGATTCATCAATGCTTGCACAATCACTTGCGGATCGGTCGTCTCAATTTGCAGTTGCTCGGAAATTTGCTGAAGTAAACCGCTATCCTGCTGCAACATCACCAACAACTCATCTAGGGTGACTGTTTTGAGTTCGCCTTCCTCTCCTTCCTCACTAACCGCAGGGACTTCCTCCTCCGGCGCGTCGAACTCCTCGTATTCAAAGACAGAAGAGACGGGTGGGGGGGTTACTGCTCGTGCTGGAGCATTTCTCGTCAGCAGTTGCATCCCAATGTCATAAGAAACTTCCCCAATTTCTCCACAGCCCACCTGTCCGAGCTGTACCATTCGTGCCGCTAACTCATTATTAGGGGCAGGTGAAGCCAATAATCTTTCCCCAAAGCGGTTCAGCCACCCCACCCAGAGGGATGATTGACCGCGATCGCCTAGAGACTCAAAAAACCGTAAAACCCGGTCTTGCTGCCAGCCATGCGCGACACCTTCGAGCAGTTGGCTGTACAAAAATTCATAATCTGTATCCGTCAGGGGTTTAGGGGGTTCCGAGCGAACCGAGGCGGGTGTTGGGTTTCGCCTGCCGCCCGTTCCAAATAAACGCTGAAACCACCTTACCAGCGATCGCCATAGTTGCTTGAGCATTTGCTAGAGTCCCCCCGCCCTTACTTTCTCAGATTTTATCTAACGGGCTTGAACAGTTTACTGGCTATTATGAGCTTTTGATCGGTTAACCGTAATGTTTGCTTTCCAGAAAACCACACCAAGTCTCTGAAGACAACCAGAAGGCGATCGCATCCGGTTCGACTAGAGCAACACGTTACACTTTTATCGACACCTCTGTCGCTTGTCTAGCCTGACGAATCCCTGCCGTGACCTACCAACCCCTACATCACAAGTATCGCCCTCAGACGTTCGCGGATTTGGTGGGACAAGAAGCGATCGCCCACACACTCCGCAACGCCATCCGCACCGAACGGATTGCCCCCGCCTATTTATTCACGGGTTCTAGAGGAACGGGCAAAACCTCCAGCGCCCGGATTCTGGCAAAGTCGCTGAACTGTCTTCAGAATAGTCAGCCGACAGAACAACCTTGTGGTGTTTGTCCTGTTTGCCAAGGAATCGCCAAAGGTTCAGCGCTGGATGTAATTGAAATCGACGCCGCTAGCAACACCGGCGTGGACAATATCCGGGAGATCATCGAACGCGCCCAATATGCCCCCGTTCAGTGCCGCTACAAAGTGTATGTGATTGACGAAGTTCATAGTCTCAGTTCAGCTGCGTTCAATGCCTTGCTGAAGACGCTAGAGGAGCCACCCAAGCACGTTGTCTTTGTCCTGGCGACCACCGACCCGCAGCGGGTGTTACCGACAATTATCTCTCGCTGTCAACGCTTTGATTTTCGCCGCATTCCCTTAGAGGCGATGGTGGAGCATCTGGGAAAAATTGCCCAGTTGGAAAACATCAACATTACTTCCGAGGCGATTACCTTGGTGTCTCAAGTCGCTCAGGGAGGCTTGCGGGATGCGGAAAGCCTGCTCGACCAGCTCAGCCTATTATCCGGTCAAGTGACGGTAGAGGCAGTCTGGGATTTGGTAGGAGCGGTGCCAGAACGAGATTTAATGGAGTTGTTGAAGGCGATCGCTCATTCCGATCCCGAAGCAGTTCTGGAAAAAGCTCGTCACCTCATGGACAGAGGCAGAGAACCGCTGATTGTCCTCCAAAATCTTGCCGGTTTCTACCGCGATTTACTAATCGCCAAAACTGCCCCCAAACGCCCGGATTTGGTAGCCGTGACCGCGCCCACCTGGACTCAGTTGTGCGAATTTGAGGAGCTGGACATCCCGACAATTTTGCAGGGGCAAAAGCACCTTAAGGACAGCGAAGTTCAAATTAGAAATACGACTCAGCCGCGCCTGTGGTTAGAAGTGACGCTGTTAGGCTTGTTGCCATTAGCTAATAGCGGTCAGCAGACCCAGGCAGGGAGCAGTGTGAATCTGAGTCGCCCGCGTATCGAGCCGCAAGAGGCAAGAGTCGATCGGGCGTCCACACCCAACACTCAACACTCAACCCCTGCCCAACCCGCTAAGCCAGTCATTGAACCCGCTCCCCCTAGTGTTCCGCAGATTCAGCCGGAAGCGCCACCAAAAACGCCCTCAGCGGCACCACCACCAGAACCGAGAGAATCGACCGAACCTCCTGCGCCAGTTTCTCAGCCGGGAGAGGGTACGGATCGAAGTGTCGAACTCGATCGAGTTTGGCAACAGGTAATTAATCACGTCCAGCTATTTGGGACGCAAGAATTTTTGCGTCAACGATGTCGCTTACTAAACTTTAATGGTCGGGAAGCAATCCTGAGTGTCAGTTCAACGGGTTTGTTAAAGTTAGCCCAGACAAAATTGCCAGATGTGGAAGCAGCTTTTTCAAAAACCTTTCAATCTAAGGTAAAAGTCAGCTTTCAAGTTAGCGGGGGGGCTGAGTTGAAGTTTAATCCTGCCTCAAAACCGCCAAACGCTGAAAGGTCTAATTCTTTGGGAACATTGCCCAGTAAAAATTCCGTAGGAGCGATCGCATCTGGGACACCGACTCCTCAATCACCGCCCGTACAGCCTTCTGGGGAAGGCAAGATAGGGAATGGCGTTAGTAACGATTTAGCACCCCCTTCAACCAGCCCGCCGCCGTCAAAGATGCCACCGCAGGCAAAGCATGAGGTGAAGAACGGCAGTTCTACAGCTTCACGAACTCCAGCCGTTACTGCCCAACCACCCGCACCGCCCGATTTAGAGTGGGACGATGAAGTCGCGATCGCTGCCAAACGCCTCGCGGACTTTTTTAAAGGGGAAATTGTCAAGCTGGCTGATGAGCGAGAGGAAAATCTGGAGACTTTAGATTTACCATCTCTTTCCGAGATGCCGACGCGCTTGCCACTCGCAGAGATGATTCATTCTGCCGACGAGCTACTCAATGAGTGGCAAGATGATGATGATGTAGGGTTTTAGAGTAAGAACACGGCAGTGCTGCGTCCTATTTAAAATAAGGGACACGGCAGTACCGTGTCCCTTATTTTAAAACTCAAAACTTAAAACTCAAAACTTAAAACTCAAAACTTTCCTCGCTACTGCCTTGATGCACCGTTTTAATCCATTTCAGCCGCTTCGGTCGCACGGACATCCGGGCGGTAGTAGCCGCGATGATTACCATCCAGTGCAACATATAAAGGACACCCCGTAAGGTTTGCAATAGGGTGACGAAAAAGACCGATGCAGTCAATTTCTCTTCTTTATGGGTGCGGCGCAGACCGACGAACATCCCCATCAGAAACAGAATGAACGTCATTCCGGTGATGGGGCTGAGAATCGGCAGACGATTCCGCGCGATCGCCATCAGGCAGTCGGGCACCGCAGCGGCGGGGAGAATATACTGGGTGAGCAAAAACGAGAACGCATCAATGCTTTTGAGGGTGCCCATCCGGTTTGAAACCAGGAGACGCCAGTAGTCCAGATAGCGCTGGAATCCACCTTCTGCCCATCGATTGCGCTGATGCCACAGTGCCTTAGCACTGGTGACGCCTTCCTCATATACGGGGGGAAAGATCAGAAATTCGATATCCCACCGATCCAGGTGTAAGCGGATCGTTAAATCCAAGTCGTCCGTGATGGTTTCCTCATTCCACCCACCGCAATGCTCCAAGGCAGCTCTGCGGACAAATTGACCGTTGCCTCGAAGTTCCCCGATGCCGCCAATGGCAATGCGCTGCTCCTGGAAATAGGAGTCCAGTGCCATTTCTGCCATCTGACCGCGAGTCCAGAAATTCAGCGATGGGTTCGCGATCGCTTTTCGCATCTGCACGGCTCCCACCTGTTGCCGCTCAAAACTTGGGCAAACCCGACGCAGCATATCTGGTGGCACTTGGGCGTCGGCATCAAATACCCCGACAATTTCTCCTCGCGTCAGGGACAACACTTGATTCAGCGCTCCCGATTTGCCGCCAACCCCATTCGCACTTCGGCGCAGGACTTTTAACTGGCGATATTCCTTCGCCAGATGCTCTAACACTAGGGGGGTTCGATCGGTGCTGTGGTCGTCAATCACCCAAACTTCATACCGATCTACTGGGTAGTCCTGATTACACAGCATTTTCACCAGGTTGCCAATAACAGCTTCCTCATTTTTAGCTGCCACCAGTAGGGAAACAGAAGGCCATTGGTCTTTTGTTGCTTCCGACAACGGCGCTGGGACTGGTCGGGGTCGCGCGAATACGACGCGGAACGCTTGAATCACCAACAGTCCGGTCAGTCCTAGGACTAACCACGAACCCCAAACAAACAGATTTAGGGCAATGATGCTGCCCCAAATCACCGTTAAGGCGAACGCCGCTTTGCGTCGGCGTCCTGCCAGTCCCTGAAAAAAGTCGCTCTCAAATTCTTCTGTAGAAACTTCATTGATTGCGTCTCTACATTCAGACAACAGAGAATCGAGCGGTTCAAGCTCGTTGTAAGAATCTTTTTCGGGCCAGGAATTCTCCGGCATAGGTTACTTGATTCAACCACCAATACTTATCTACACCCATAAAGAAGCTGGGGATCAGGTAACACCATACCGTACATCCTTCGCACACGGACAGCTTGCCCTGAGATTGGCGGTAGGATTCCACTTCCTCTGACTGGCGATAGAGGTCGTAAAGCTTACCGTTAATGGGAACGCCGGTTTGGGCAAAGTGATAGCAAGGTAGGAGTAGCTTGTCGTCGGGAGAAATCGCAATTACTGCATCTACCGCTTTACAGCGGGGATTTTTCGTATCATTCCCCCCAGCTTCAATGAACGCCAGTGCAGCCTTATTGTATCCGACATTCTTATATTTCTTGGCGGCGGCTTGAATTGCTGCCACCATGTCTGGGGTGGGATTCTTGTTGGAATTGTAGTGGTCGTGGGCGGTGAAAGCTGGGTTGAGCCATACCCTGACGCCTAGGCGCAGACCGAGTTCTGCGACTTCGTTAATGTGCTGATAATTTTGGGCGGTGACGGTGTGGTTGAGAACGGGTTGTTCGCCGAGTTCTTGTGCTAGAGCAACCGACTCAACCAGGGTGTCAAAAATTTTCACCCCTCGGGAATGGTCGTGGGTTTCAGCATCTGCACCATCTAGCGAGAAATTCAAGAAGTCAACTAATCCTTGAATTTCTTTGGCTTTTTTCGGGTAAAGAATTGTATTCGTCGTCATGCTGGTCCAGAATCCCTGCTTTTTAGCTTCAGCGTAAATCTGACCAACATCTGCACGTAGCAGGGGTTCGCCACCCGTAAAGTCTATATACTTCAGACCCAACCGGCGCAAGTCCTTTAAGTTGTGTTGAATCGTGGCAAAGTCAGCTTCTTGGGGTGGCTCTAATGCCCAGATGTTACAAAAATGACATCGGGCGTTGCAGCGATAAGTTAAGTAGTAATTAGCAACTAAAGGAGGCATAGATTTCTCGCGTGAATAATTCCCTAACTTTATTCAGTCAGCGTAAACTAATCGGCAACAGATAGGAAGTTTTACTCAGGAATCGGGGAAAAGGGGAAAAAAATTCGCTACAAAGGGAAAAAAGGGGAAGGAAAACGAAAATTTCTCTACTACTCTTTCCTGCTCTTTCTCCCTCCCACATAGTCCTTAATTCCTTTAATGAATGAATTTATCCTGGGGAGGACGCGGGAACCTGTATATTAAGGTACAATCACCATTAGCTCCACCGTCCAAGGCTAGAACTCTAAGCTATTGTGTTCCCAATCGGCTGTCAGAGCGCAGAAAATTAGGGACAACGCCCTACTGCCAGTCAGACGGAAATTGAGGAAGATTTAAGACAATGTCAATTGACCAACTTCAGCCTGCAAACCAAGGGGATGTCAGTGTCTACATGCCCTACTACCAGGGCAATAAGCGGAATATGTTGCCCTTGGCAATTAGCCTGTATCAAAAAGGGTCTTTAGAAGGGAATCGCAAAATAGAAGGCGGCGATAGCATTCCTTTTGTTGCCACCTGGTATGTGTCTAGGCTCCCATTGGATTTGACCCGTTGTCGGTTGCAGTTTGATGGAAATGCGGAACTGAGTTACGAAGTGATGATGGCAAATTCAGAGTTAGTCGATTTTTTAATCGACGTAATTATGAATTTCAAGCGCACTCGCACAATCGACTTTTCCCACACGTTCTATCGTAAGCTGCTACGAGCAGATGGTTGAACACTGTAGAAATGAGGAGTGAGGGTGTGCCAAAAGCGGCTAAATATTTGCTTATCGGGTCAACAGAAGCTTACAGTGGCAAGTCAGCAACGATCTTGGGGATTGCCCATCAGCTGAAAGAAAAGGGGCTGGATATCGCCTATGGGAAACCGCTGGGCACCTGTTTAAGTGAATCGCAAACAGATGCGATGGAGGAGGATGTTCGGTTACTCGCTCAAGTATTGAAGTTACCAGAAAACCGAATCAGACCGACTCTGCTGTCTCTGGATGAAGAGACGATTCAAAGACGCCTTTCTGGAGAAGACCAGACGGATTACCGTCTGTCTCTGGAGCAGTATCGACGGGTGCCTGGTGCCCCAATGGTTTTATTAGAAGGGCCAGGAACTTTGGAAGAAGGCAGCTTATTCGACTTGTCTCTGGGACAGGTTGCTGACGCTGTTGATGCGGCTGTTTTACTGGTGGCTCGTTTTCACTCGGTTCTATTGGTGGATGCGCTGTTGTCAGCCAAAAAGCGGCTGGGCGATCGCTTAACGGGTGTTTTGATAAACGATATTCCCGCAGCTAATCTGGAAGCCGCTGAGACGCTCGTACGACCTTTTCTAGAGCGGCAGGGGATTCCTGTGTTGGGAATGTTGCCAAGAAGCGAGTTGCTGCGGAGTGTCAGCGTTCGGGAACTGGTCAGCCAGTTGAAAGCAGAAGTTCTGTGCCGTCCAGATCGATTGGATTTAATGGTACAGAGCTTGACAATTGGCGCAATGAATGTAAATTCAGCGCTGAAGTATTTCCGCAAGGGAACGAACATGGCGGTGGTGACGGGAGGTGATCGCACGGATATCCAGCTAGCCGCCTTGGAAACTTCCACCCAGTGCCTGATCTTGACTGGACAATTGCCACCACAACACTTTATCCTCAGCCGCGCTGAAGATTTAGAGATCCCGATTTTGTCGGTTGACTTGGATACGCTGACGGCTGTAGGAATTATCGACCGTGCCTTTGGTCAAGTGCGGCTACACGAACCAATTAAGGTCGAGTGCATCCGCCAGATGATGGCTGAAAACTTTGATATTGAGCGGTTAATGGCGACGCTGGGTTTAGAATCGGCGGTTACGGTGCAGTAAGACAGTAGGAAGCGTTATGAATGTTGAGTTCTGAGTTAGGAATGTCTTTCTTTCAAAACTCAAAATTCAACCCTTTCAAGAGCGACCAATGACCAAAGTTATCGTCTTCGGCAGCATTAACATGGATCTCGTGGCGCGATCGCCCCGATTGCCAGTTGCTGGTGAAACGCTACGGGGTCATGACTTTTTTACGGCTGCGGGTGGAAAAGGGGCGAATCAAGCGGTAGCAGTGGCGCGGCTGGGGATTCCGACTCAGCTCGTTGGGCGTCTGGGTGCCGACAATTTTGGACGCGAACTCCTCGCCAATCTTCAAGCGTCTGGGGTCGAGACTGGGGCTGTCTTGGTGGATGAGGCGGCTCATTCTGGCGTCGCAGCGATCGCTGTGGGTGGGAGGGGAGAAAATCACATTATCATCGTCCCCGGTGCCAATGGGCGCGTGAACCAGGAGGATGTCGGACGCCTTAGCGATTTGTTACCCGGTGCTGCTGCATTGCTCCTTCAATTCGAGATTCCGATGCCAGCCGTTGTAGCCGCGGCTAGGGCAGCCCGACAAGCCGGTGTCCAGGTGATTCTCGATCCCGCACCTGCTATCGAGATGGGAGATTTTGCGTCTGTTTTATATCCGTTGGTTGACATTATCACCCCCAACGAAATTGAGGCGGGGCAATTGGTGGGTTTTGCGGTGGATGGGCAAGAAACCGCTGCCAAAGCAGCCGCAGCTTTACGTCAACAGGGTGTCGGTACTGCAATTGTGAAACTAGGCGATCGCGGTGTCTTCTGTGCCACACCGGAGGAAGTATTCTTCGTCCCCGCTTTCCCCGTTCAGGCAGTTGACACCGTTGCGGCTGGGGATGCGTTTAATGGGGGATTGGCAGCAGCTTTGGCTTCTGGGCGTCCTCTCCGGGAGGCAGTAATCTGGGGTGCTGCCGCTGGAGCGATTTCGGCAACCATTGCCGGTGCCCAGCCTTCTCTGCCCGATAGAGAGACGTTCGACACATTTCTCAGAAACAGAGGGATTCTATAGTTGAGTGGAAAAAGGGAAGGATATTCAGTAGATTTTTATGATTAATCCCGTATTTGGTAACGATAATTCCGCCTTTTTAAGGTATATTTAAATAATAGAAATCCGTTTTCAATAAATATTGAAGTTTAGTTCTTCCTTATTAAGTTTATTATATCAAAAAAAACAAATAACTTCTAGAGGGTAAAACAAAAAGTTTTCCCTGATTATTTAAATTTAAAAGCTATTTTCTGGGAAATTACTTGCCAATATCCTCATTCCATAAATGGGGATTGTTCTGGATGAAATTGGTCATCAACTGCTTGCAGTCATCCAGGTTTAAATCAATCACTTCAACACCGTGGGATTCCATGAATTCCTTGGCACCGGAGAAAGTTGCAGATTCACCGGCAATGACTTTTTTAATCCCAAATTGGACAACAGCACCAGCACAGAGGTAACAAGGCATCAAGGTAGAATAAAGCGTTGTATCTTTGTAACTGCCGATTCTGCCAGCATTGCGTAAGCAATCGATTTCTGCATGGGTAACGGGGTCATTGTCTTGGACGCGCTTATTATGTCCTCTACCGACAATTTGCCCATCTTTAACCAGAACTGAACCAATCGGAATCCCCCCCTCGCTGAGTCCCTGTTTGGCTTCGGCGATCGCATCTGTCATAAAGTTGTCCATAACAGTTTAAATCCTGAACAAGTAGGTTTTTTTAAGAATACTGTTATTCCGTGGAAAAGGTTTGGTTTTAAACACAAAGGTACGCAAAGGTAAGCGTAGAGGTACGCAAAGTTTAGACTTTGCGTACCTCTATTGGTAAGAATGGGGACTATGGATTTAGTACGCCGGAATGTCCGGGGATGTCTCCTAGCGGTTCGCAACGTCCACCCAAATATTTAGAGAGAAACTCTTCTGCGATCGCGTAAAAGTGCAGTCGGTTTTCGGGACGGGCGAAACCGTGTCCTTCGTCGGTGTAAAGGGCGTACTCTACAGGCTTATTTGCCTTTTGCATCGCCTCGACGATTTGTTCGCTTTCCGCCTGCTTCACCCGTGGATCGTTGGCACCTTGGGCGATTAGCAAGGGTTTGGTAATGTGGTCAACGAAAAATAAGGGCGATCGCGACTTGAGAAATTCTTCTTCCGTCTCCAAGTTGCCAACCCGATAGTAGAAATTCGCCTTCAGCGGTTCCCAGTAGGGTGGGATACTTTGCATCAGCGTAATCAGGTTACTCGGACCCACGATATCTACACCGCAGGTAAAGACATCCGGCGTGAAAGTTAATCCGACTAGGGTTGCGTAACCGCCGTAAGAACCGCCCATAATGGCAATCTTTTGCGGGTCGGAGATGCCTTGTTGCACCAACCAGTTGACGGCATCAATGAGATCGTCGTGCATTTTCGCCGCCCATTCCCGGTTGCCAGCGTTGACAAAGGCTTTGCCGTAGCCGGTGGAACCCCGGAAATTCACTTGCAACACCGCGTAACCCCGGTTTGCCAACCACTGCGCTTGCGGGTCGTAACCCCAAGTATCTCGCGCCCAAGGGCCACCGTGAACCAGCAACACGGTTGGTAAATTTTGGGCGGTGATTCCCACAGGTGTTGTCAGGTAGCCGTGAATCGTCAAGCCGTCTTGGGCTTGGTAAGAAATCGGTTGCATGGATGCCAGCGACAACCCTTCGAGTGTGGGTTTGTTGCTGAACAGGAGGGTGCTGGTCTTGGAATCTCGATTATAGGCGTAGTAGTAGACCGGACCGTCATCGGTGAGGAAAGCGACTAGCCAATTTTTGTCGGCAAGGTCACGGGAGGAGATGCCGAACTCTCCGGGACGAATTTGGGCGATCGCTTCAAAATCTGCGGCGATACTTTGGTCAAGTACCTGCCATTCTTGTTTCTCTTTGTAGAAGGAAACTGCTTGGATAACTCGGGTAATTGGGTGAATGACGATGCCGCCTAGATCGTATTGCGGATCTTCGGCAATTACTGTTTCTTCGCGGCTAGTAACATCGAAAGCAATCAGGCGGCTAGCGTTGGCATCGTGACTGCCGCTGATATAAAGGGTTTTGCCATCTTCTGAGAAGCTAACGGCACCGCCTTCATCATCTGGCCCCCAGTGACGCAGCGTTTCCCAATCGCCTTGGGTTGTTTCCCGGAATAATAGATCGGAACCCCCATCAGGCGTGGCAGCAGTTGCGGCACGTACCTGGAATTGGGCGTCTACTGTCCAGCTAACGACATTGCCTGGGTTTTCGGCGTATAAGTCAACCGCACCGTTAGCCAGGTTGATGCGGTAAACGTCAAACTTTTGCAAGTCCTTCAAGTTCATCCCCACCAGCACTTGATCGGGGAACTTGGGGTCAAGATCCACTGGCTGTGCTTTTACCCCTTGGAATGGCGTTAAGTCGCGGACAATATTGGAGTGAATATTGACCGAATAGAGGTGAAAGTTTTCGTCGCCATCTGAGTCTTGCATATACATCAGCTGGTCGGCGTTATAAGTCCAGAAGAAAATCCGGATACCGCGCTTCTTATCTGCGGTGAGTTGGCGGTCGTCTTCCTGTCCGACTGTCCGCAACCACACCTGCAAGACATTCTTGTCGTCGGGGGCGATGTACGCCAGATACTTACCATCCGGTGAAAGTCGCGGACTGGTGCGTTCTGGGTTGCCGAAAAGAATCTCGCGGGGAATCAGCGGCGGTAGTTGGGTTGCCGATCGCTCAATAGTTGATTGCATTTTTACCTCTTGCTACTCGATCTCCTTATTCTTACTTTGCTCATAGAACTCGCGAATCCCCCAGTATGGTTAACCGACCCGATAAAAAGCGCGAACTGACAAGTCAGCGCAAGCTATCACGCTTTTGATGTTGGGGAGAATGCGATCGCACTTTGTCTTGGGGAAGGATGCGATTTACTGAGTTTGATCTGTTCGCTGCACACACGATGCCTAAAATGAACTGGGAGAATTTTGAGTATGATGAAATTACCATACCCATAACTCATACTGATGCAGAAAGTCACAATCTCTTTAGAAGATGACATCCTGCGATTTGTAGATCGGCAGGCAAAAGGCAACCGCAGCGCCTATATTAACGATTTGCTGGCAGAACACCGCCGTCGTATTTGGGAGGCACAAATGATTACCGCCCTCCAACAGGATGCTAAAGATCCAGAGTACCAAGCTGAAATTGCAGCTTGGGATAGTGCAGCTGGGGATGGCATGAATGCCAGCGAGTAATTTAACTTATCGGCGGGGAGAAATCCGTTGGGTCACACTCGATCCAACCGTAGGGGCTGAGGCGCAAAAAACCCGCGCTTGCTTGATTGTGCAAAATGACATTATGAACCAGTATGGACTTCTGACAATTGTGATGCCATTTCGACCGGGAAATAAAGAAGCCCCCTACGTTGTAAATGTCAAAGCAACACCCTCCAATGGATTAGACCAAGACCGTTTTATTGATGTCGGGCAAATTCGTGCTGTCGATCATCGTCGCATTTTGGGTTTATTGGGTGTCCTGGAGGAAGAATACTGGGAACAGATTCGCTTTAGTTTAAATATTGTTTTAGGGTTTGCGATCTAAAAGTGTCAAGGAATTAGAGAAAAAATTAGAAGAATGCGATCGCGCTCATTATGTTGGGAAGAATGCGATCGCGTTTATCATTTACTCAGCTTGCTGAATTGGATCGCCTATTGGTGGATGCCGCCCAATTGCTCGATCGGCGGCACGAATATTTATAACCCATTCGCGATTTAATCCTAATGCAAGGACTGTAGCCTTACCAGTGGGTGTTATACCGACGATTGAGAGTACATCACCAGACCAAATGAAATGCTCCTTCCAGATATCTTGTTTGGGGTTAAACAGCAGAACTTGTGCATCAAACTGAGGATCTATCGCTGTTATTTTATCGGCTTTTCTTCGATTGCAATGGAAACAAGCTAAAGCCAAGTTTTCGATAGTATCCACTCCGCCTTGAGCAATTGGAATTACATGATCTACTGTGAATTGCACGTATTGCCATTGTTCTGATGCGTGACAATATTCGCACAAACTACTGGCTCGCTGACGTACCTGCTGCCGAACAACTTCGCTTATTTTACGATGAGGAGGCAAATTTATAGATATCCTTGATTTTGAGCTAGAAAAAGATTCCGAACAGTGCGATTAAGAAAACTCAGATAATCATCAATTTCTTCGTAGCTATCAAGTTCTTGTTCTTCTGCTTTACTAAGAGGGGAATCTTTTTGTTTAGACAATAACTCTTCTATTCGAGTTTGCACAAAACTTGAAGCCCGAAAAATAGGTACTCCTTCTTCCAGTTCGATTCGGACAGCACCTTCTACTGGCAGGCTATTGGGTAGGCTACGAAGTTGTGGAGGAAGAGGTATTGTCATTTGGATTCAAAAACACTTTGATGGTTTGATTATAGCTAGCGGTAAGCTTTATTTGCCACTACAGCAGCAGCCAAAATTGGTGCATCTTTTGCTTCGATAATAGCTGTCCATTGAGCCGATTCTTGTAAGGGTGGGTTAGGTCGAATTTCAGGAGCGATAGCAGTCAGAAGTTGTGCAAAAATTGGTTGGGCAGCGGGTAATTTTTTGCGAAGGTTGCGCTCGCACTCATCTAATACTTGCTGGGAGATGACCAGCTTAAATAAGCCTATTTCAGCCATTGTTAGTACAGCACGGCTGGCTCCACTGCGAGACCCTGCTCCAGCAATTAAAATACTTGAGTCAGCAAAGACTCTACGCATCTTGTTGCTTTTGCCAGATTGCTTCCCGTTCTGCGTGTATTCCTTCTAGCAATTCAGTCAAGCCTACGCCTTCATCTTCCATGAGGGCTATGATTTTATCGGCTAGTTGGGGAACTTGGGGCTGTTTGGGGGTAAGCAAGACTATATTGCCTACTTGCAACAGCGTCAGCATATCTCCTTCGGTTAAGTTGAGCTTATCTTGCACCATCTGGGGAACGGTAATTTCCCCCCCTTCCCGCAAACGAATCGGAAATTCTCTGATCTCTACGTCCGTGTCTTGTGAACTTGGTGTCACGGTTTTAACCTGTAATGGGTATCAGATTTTCTTATTTTACAAGTGCTGGCTGGAGGAGATGCGATCGCGTTTTGCTGTGGAGGTGGAAGAGTGCGATCGCGTCGTTCCTCTCCCTGTAACCCAGGCGAGATCGCTCCCACCCATCCTTCCCATGCAAAATCCGCATTATGGCAGACGTGGGAAAAACAACACTTGGGTAAAATCGGACAACTTAAGTGCCGAAAATAGGGAAATATGGCAAATCTGACACAAGAAAAGTGTATTGCCTGTCATAAGGATGCGCCACGCGTCACTGAGGCGGATATCGCAGAACTGAAACCAGAGATTCCAGATTGGAACATTGTGGAAGAGGAGGGAGAATCGCGGCTGAAGCGCACCTACAAGTTTGCAGATTTTCAGACAGCGCTAGCGTTCACCAATAAAGTGGGCGAAGCGGCGGAAGCGGAAGGGCATCACCCGGCGTTGCTGACGGAGTGGGGTAAGGTGACGGTAAGTTGGTGGACTCACGCGATTTCTGGTTTGCACCGGAACGACTTTATAATGGCGGCAAAGACAGATCGGATTGCGCCGGCATTTACTCAAAAGTAAGCTGCTGAAACGTTTGCAGCCTGGGCAAACAGTCGGGCATCTTGAGCTGGTCGTACTGAGAAGAAGACTTGAGGATGAGTGAGACGGAGTTAGAAGCGGCACAGCGAGACGCTGAGGCATCAACAACAGCGCTAGCTGTTAGCATTAGCGAAGCGGCTGAGCAGGAAGTAGCGGCACGAAGTGCAGCAGAGGCACATCGGCGCTTTGTCGAGCTAGTGCAAGGACTAGATGCGATTGTCTGGGAAATGGACGCCGTGACGTGGAAATTCACGTTTGTTAGCGATCGCGCTCAAGATATTCTCGGCTATCCTATCAGTCAGTGGTTAAATGAGCCGACGTTCTGGCAGGATTGCTTGCTGCATCCGGAAGACCGCGACTGGTGCGTTAATTTTTGCGTGAGTGCAACCAATCAAGCAAAAGACCACGAATTTCAGTATCGGGCGATCGCATCGGATGGTCGCCTTGTCTGGCTCAAAGATGTGGTGCGTGTAGTGTGCGATGAACAAGGTTGCCCCAAGTTGCTGCGCGGCGTAATGGTCGATATCACCAAGGAGAAGGAAGCTGAGGAAAAAACTCAGCTTCTATTGCGCGAACAGGCAGCACGAATCGAGGTGGAAACGGTGCAAGAAGCACTCCGCAAGAGTGAAGAACGCTACCGTTCGCTTGTGGAAGCCACAGCTCAAATTATCTGGGACACCAAAGCTGAGGGAGAATTTGTCACTCCACAGCCGGGTTGGAGTGCGTTTACCGGGCAATCCTACGAACAGCTAAAAGGCTGGGGGTGGCTCAATGCCGTTCACCCAGATGACCAAGCGCATACCGTGCAAGAGTGGTTGAATGCGGTTGCCAATGGCACCCTTTACCAAATCGAGCATCGTCTGCGGCGTTCCGACGGTATTTATAAATATATGAGCGTGCGCGCCGTCCCCGTATTTGAAGCGGACGGCAGCATTCGGGAATGGATTGGCGTTCACACCGATATTAGCGATCGCAAAAGTGCCGAGGAAGCCCTGAAACAGAGCGAACACCGCTATGCCCAGATTCTCGATTCCGTGCAGGATATGGTGTTTTGTAAGGCTCCCGGCTCAGTTGTGGTGTATGCCAACAAAGCTGCCTGCGAATATTATGGAATGACTCTTGAGCAGCTTCACGGCATCACGGATGTACCTTACAATCAACTCGATTACACTCAGCAGTACCTGCAAGACGACCTGCAAGTCTTCACAACAGGTCAGCCAATCGAGGTTCTGGAAGAGCCGAATGTCCGCGCTGACGGCGAAACTCGCTTCTTCCACACGATTAAATCCCCAATTTTCGATACCAATGGCAACGTTGTGGAGATTGTAGGGGTTTCTCGCGACATCAGCGAACGCAAGCAAGAGCGGGAGATTCGCGATCGCGCTTTAGCCGAAGCCCAAGCAGCCCGTGCTGAACTACAGCGAGTCTTCATGCAAGCACCGGCGGCAATTGCCATCACCCGTGGCTCGAACCATGTCACGGAAACGGTGAACCCACTGTATATGCAGATTGTGGAAAAGCGGGATATCGTCGGTAAACCCGTGCGCGAGGCGTTCTGGGACTTGCAAGGGCAAGGCTTTTTCGAGTTGTTAGACCAGGTTTATACCAGTGGCGAACCTTTTGTCGGCAATGAGATGCGGGCGATGTTCGACCGCAACAGCGATGGCATTCTAGAAGAGAGTTTTTGGAATTTCGTCTACCAACCCTTAGTAGATGCTAATGGTAAAGTCAATGGCATTATGACCCACGCGGTTGAAGTGACAGAACAAGTGCGATCGCGTCAGGAAATTGAGAAAAAGGCGGAAGAACTGGTTCAAATGACCCAGGCGCTAGAACGCAGTAACCGGGATTTAGACCAGTTTGCTTACATTGCATCCCATGACTTAAAAGCACCCCTAAGAGCGATCGCTACGCTTTCAGAATGGATTGAGGAAGACCTCGCAGATCAACTGACCGACGACTCGCGCGAACATCTGAATTTATTGCGGGGACGAGTTCACCGTATGGAAGCTTTAATTAACGGCATTCTGCAATATTCGCGGGCGGGTAGGGTGCAACAACAGATAGAGGCAGTGAATGTCTCCTCCTTGCTGTCGGAAGTCATCGAACTGCTCGATCCACCGCCGGAAGTTGCGATTGTTGCAGAGTCTATGCCAACGTTGCAAACCGAACGGGTGCCACTACAGCAGGTGTTTATGAACTTGATCGGCAACGCCATCAAGTACGCAAAACGCTCGGATGTGTGTATTCAAGTTGGTGTTCGGGAGCTGCCAAAATACTACGAGTTCTCGGTCGCTGATAACGGGCAAGGAATCGAACCCGAATATCATCAGAAGATTTGGGGCATCTTCCAAAGACTGGAAGCGAGGGACAAAGTTGAAGGCACTGGCATCGGTCTATCGGTGGTTAAGAAAATCGTCGAAAGTCGCGGTGGACGGGTGTGGGTGGAGTCCGCAGCAGGCGCTGGAGCAACGTTCCGATTCACTTGGAGCTAATTGAAAGCCATCACATAAGCTTCTCGGCGGACGGTATTCATAATCGTAGCGATCGCTTGATTTTGAGCGGTACTCAGATCCGCACCCCGACTGACAAAAAACTGAGTCAACTGTTCCAGTCGCTGCTGCGTTGCCGGCGTTGCTTCCGAACTGCATCAGGTTCCGCCACTGGTTTCCTCCAGATTAAATTGAAGGATTGCCAACCAATATAGCCATTTGAATTCATTCATAAACTTTTCTTTTTTCTTTCTTTCTTCCCTTCTTACTTCGCGCCTTTGCGGTTCAATCCCACTCTTTTTATGAACGCTAGGGAAGAATGCCAATTTTCGTATAAATAGGGCGAACCAAGCGTCTTATACCAGGAAGCTGTTTTGTAAATACGAAAGAACCGAGAATACAAAAGATTCCCCCAATCATTAACGTATTGGGCGCACCGATTTGACTTGCTAAAGAACCCGCAAATAAATTTCCTAAGGGAACGACGCCAAAAAAAGCCATCGTGTAGATGCTCATTACCCTGCCACGCTTATCATCCTCAACAATCGTTTGGAGAACTGTATTACTAGATGTAAATTGCAAAGTAAAACTCAAGCCAACTAGTAACATCATTAGTAAAGAAAGTCCCAGCACGCGAGACAAAGAAAAACCAATCAATCCCATCCCCATGAAAGCCGGAGAATAAGCAATCAATCTGCCCAAGCCTAAAACATTTTTCCGCGTACTTAAATGAACTGCACCAATTAACGCTCCTACTCCCGCCGCCGCCATCAGAAAGCCCAGAGTTTCAGCATTCCCATGAAGAATTTGCGTGGCAAATATTGGTGTGAGAACGGTATATTGCATTCCCATAAAACTAACTAACGCTAGCAGCAAGATGATAGAACGAATTGGTGGAAAGCCAAAGGTATACACAAATCCTTCTTTCAATCTTTGCCAAGGATGATCGTGAGAGACTGCTATTTTACTGGGCTTTACCTTCATTGCTAATAAAGCGGCAATGACGGCAATATAGCTGAGACCATCAATTAAAAAACAGTAACCTGCTCCAACTGAGGCAACAAGCAACCCTCCAATGGCAGGACCAATCAATCGCGCCCCATTAAACATGGAAGAATTCAGCGCGATCGCATTCGCTAAATCATCTTTTCGTTCGATAATTTCTGGTACGAAAGCTTGACGAGTGGGGGCATCAAAGGCGTTAATGATTCCTTGAAATATACTCAAAACAATTAGATGCCAGACTTGGGCGATTCCGGTTAGCGCTACAAAAGCTAGCGCTAAGGACTGGAGCATGGCGAGGCTTTGAGTAATGACTAAGAGCCGATGACGAGAGACTCGATCGACTACAACCCCACCAAATGGAGTCAGTATAAAACTGGGAAATTGCCCTGCAAACCCAACTACACCCAGTAACAAGGCTGAATTCGTGAGACTATAAACTAGCCAAATCGTGGCGATTTGCGTCATCCAAGTTCCAACGAGTGAAAGCCCCTGACCGGCAAAAAATAACTGATAATTTCTCGATCTCAATGCCGGTAAAACTGGCAGAAACTTGATGGCGTTTTTCTTCATAATTTCTTGGTTTTCAGCGAATGCTTAAATAGCGGACAAGTTAGTTATTTCTTAGCAGGGAAGACCCAGCCAGGGTTTAAATTGGGGGTAAATTGGGGGTGTCCCTCTGCGGGCGGAAGCCGTGTGGCTTCCTGGGTTTCAACATCAGTATCAGGGGTTGCTTGTAGTTCTGATTACCTATCTACTGTCTGTTGATTTATTGCTACTGGAACAGCACATCCTCTAGAGAGGCATCTGTCCTTGGTTCAGTTTGTTGTTATCAATTTTTAGCTGCTCGGCAAAGTATTTAATAAGCGGTCATTCCGAATACGTAATGTTCGTGAAGTTATGCTTAGCCAGCGTTTACTTCGTATACGTAATATTTTTAAATAAATCCTTAATGCCCTGCTTCACTCAGCCGGATGAAGATTGCCCCTATCTTCTACAAGCCTTAAGAGAGATTCGCGATCGCTTGATCTACCAATTGAGAGAAATGTTCGCGTTCAGCCATCGGCATCCCCTTCATCGCCTGTTCCCGAATTTCCAGTGCGATTGGCGGCAGGACTTCTTGTAGGTTCTTGCCTGCTTCCGTCAACCAAATGCGCCAAATCCGGCGATCGCGAAGATCGCGTTCCCGACGAATCAGCCCCCGTTCTTCCATCCGATCTAGCACCCCGGTGATCGTACCTCCCACTTGCTGTAGTTTTTCCCCAATACTGCAAGTGGCTAAGCCGTCTTCTTCCCACAAACAGCACAATACAACCCAGTGAAAGGGAGTCAGTCCCAAAGGCTCCAGCCGTTCCTGAAACTTGCGGCTAAACACCTGGGAGAGCAGTTTGATCCGGTAGCCCAAACTATAGGGTGCCATTACTTCGTGCCATTGCTCAAAAGGCTTGCTCTCAGCAGATGTAGAAGACATTGGTTAATTATTTAGCATACGTAATATTAATTTAGCTTTGTTTCTCGGTTGCTGGCAAGGGAAACCCCGCCAGGATTTGAAAGAGGGTTTTTTAACGCAAAGAACGCCAAGGGGGCGCAGCGGGACGCCAAGTTAAAGTGAACAGCCGTCACGCTCAAGAGTGTGGCTTTAGCCTACGGGCATATCTTTACAGTTCGTAATTTTTCTAAACTGGTGATGTAAAGATAGCTTCAATTTTAGGTGATGATGCTGCGACCGAATCAACGCACTAAGTTAGACGATACCGATGATACAGAGTTTTACTCCTATCCGCGCTTTGTGACGCACGTAGACGAAGGGTTTATTCAACAACTGACGGATCTATACCGCGATCGCTTGAAGCCGAATACCCGCATCTTGGACATGATGAGTAGCTGGGTTTCCCATCTACCAGAGGAGATGAAATTTTCTCACATCGAAGGACACGGACTGAACGAAGAGGAACTGGCGAAAAATCCCCGCTTCGATCGTTATTTTGTTCAAGATATCAACAAAAATCCGAAGCTACCCCTACCGAATGAAGATTTCGACGCCGTTCTCAACTGCGTCTCGGTGCAGTATCTGCAATATCCGGATGCTGTATTTGCGGAAATTTACCGCATCCTCAAACCCGGCGGAATCGCAATTATCAGCTTTTCCAACCGGATGTTCTATCAAAAAGCGATCGCTGCGTGGCGGGATAGTTCCGAAGCTAGCCGGGTTGAGCTAGTGAAAAGCTACTTCACCTCAATCCCCGGATTTAGCTCCCCAGAAGTCATTACTCACCAATCCTCCGCCCCGAAGTTCCTACAGTGGATGGGTGCCAGTGGGGGAGATCCTTTCTACGCTGTCATTGCTCACCGCTCTTAAGCGGCAGAATCTCCTCCCCCTTTCTCCACAGGGATTCCGAGGCACCCAATCCCTCCGCTTGATTGGCGCTACACTTCACTTCTGTGTCCCCCTGAAAAAAGGGTTTGGGGAATTCTGATGTAAAATCTCGCGCAAGTAGAATGTAGGGAGAAGAAGAATTGGGGTTGAGACTTGTCACAGCTTAAGTGAGTGAACCGCTTGAGAATCGCTTAAGTTTCTCCATAGCTAGATGCCAAAAATGTGAAGATGGTGATAAAAATGAAACCTCAAGCTATCAGGAGGCGGTAATGATTTTTCAAAATGGGCGGAGAATTTTCGCAGCGATGTTGCTCTCGATGTTGCTGCTAGTAACTTCTTGTGCAACCCAAACTCCCTCTCGTTATGACCAAGCGCAAAAGGAAAGCACTCAGAGGAATGCTCCTCCAGCAGTTGCTAAACAGGCTGAACAGGGAAGCAGCTTTAATAAATTCTTTCCAAAAAGTAGCAGTGGCTTCCAAACTGTACCAGCTCAAGAGAAAAAAGGCTTTGCTGAGTATAAGTTGAAAAAAGATGGCAAGGATGTTGCCGTACTGTCTATTTCTGATACCACTAGCACCCCCACAGCCGCAGCGAAATTTAAGAGCAGCAGTAAAACAATCGCTGGCTATCCAGCGGTGAATCAGGGGAATAATGGCACTGCTGTTTTAGTAGGCGATCGCTACCAAGTTAAAATTCAATCTCGTGATGCTTCGTTTACTCAGAGCGATCGCGAAGCTTGGCTGCAAAAATTCAATCTCAATGGTCTGTCTCGACTAAAGTAAGTAGTCCTGAGAAATCAGTCATGAGTCATTCGTTTGCAATTAATGACTCATGACTGATTACTGCTGACTACTGATGAATGACAACTGAAAAAACAAGGAGACTACGACTGTGAGCAAATCGATTTTTGAACTGGTTGATGAGCTACCAACCAATAACATCACCACGATGGCTTTGCGATCGCTTGATTTTGTCGTTCCGGGGCAATGGCAAAATATTGTTGGCTTTGACAACACAATTCGTGCTGTCACTGGCGAAACTGACGAAGCGTTAATTCAGCAAATTGGCGAACGCGCCGTCTATCTGTACAACGACAAATCGCAGGGATATCAGCGAGCCATGTGGCTCTATCAAACTGTTGATAGTGCAGATAAAGCTCTCGGTACAGCCGCCTTGGCGAACAAAGTAGGCGAAAAAATTCCGCTTTTCGGTTTTTTAAACAACATCACTCCCAAAGCGGACAAAGCTCAAACGATTGATTTGTGTATAAAATTGGTGGTTGAGTTGGTTGCCTTTTGCCAAATCAACGGCATCCCAGGAGACAGCATTGGAGATTTTGTCGCCTCTTTAGCTGATTATAGTGGCGAATCTTTGATGCGGATGGTGGCTTTAATTAGCTTTGATGGTTTAGTTCCCCTTGGCTCTGACTTCCTCCTCAAAGCTACCTCCGGATTGAATCAAGCGAGTCCCGCAGAGTTAGAAGGAAATCAGACATACCAGCGTGTCCACGATTTGATTCCTGGCGGCAGTCCGGAAGGTAAGCTCAACTTTATCGGTCAAAGCTTTGATTCAGTTAAAGGCTGGATGAGTGGTTTTGTCACCTCTCACAATTTAACCCCACAAAAAGTTGTCAGTAACCTGCAAAATTTTGTGGAAGTTTCCGGTGACAAGTTGGACTATCTGGGTGCCTTTCTAGATGTGACAACAAACTATTACGAACACACAGGCACTCAAACCTTGGCTCGTCGCTTGATTGAACGCGCCTCCGCCGAAATTTAAAATCTTCGTGCTGGTATGTATTAGCACTGGTATGTATTAGCACAAGTGTATTTAGCTGCCGGTATTTGCAGATACTGGCAGCTTTAATTTTTGTCAATATTTTGTGACTTGTATCACAGAAATCTTTATCCTAAAAGGTAACTAGGTTCAGCCGACATGACATGCGGGGTAGAGACTTGTTTCACCTCAGCTGTGATGCCGACTCGATGCACTATCTCAATATCTTTAGTGCATCGGAATCACGCATTTAAATCACACATATTTAATGGAGATGTATTGTCATGGCACAGGAAAGCGCTGCCAGTTTGTTCAAAGCAGTTAAAGAAGATCAAGCATTACAAGCAAGACTCAAAGCAACCACTAACCCAGAAACCTTCATTCAGATTGCCCGTGAACGTGGCTATGACTTCACGGTTCAAGAACTGAATAATGAAATCGAGAATTTATCTGAGGAGGAGTTGGCAGCCGTTATCAATCCAGGTATTGGTCCCCGGAGACACCTAACGCCTAGGTAATCTAATTGATTCTTAGTAAAACTACTCAATCATCAATTAAAAATGCAAAATTAAAAACTTGGCATTTTTAATTTCTAATTTTTAATTGATGATGGTGCTAAGAAATATTCATGGTTTTACTGGTGGGAAACGCGAGCGCGCTTTAATGGCGTTTTAGACGCGATCGCACGGTGCAACCTAAGCGGGCACGTCCAATTGAGCCAGAATTTCTGAGGCTTGGGCGCAAAGCGTGTCGTGAGAGTGACCATTACTCCCAATTAGACAACCCCATTGATTCACATCCCCCTGGTTGTACTTGGGGGGAGTGCCATCAGCGTGGGTGAATTGTCCGCCTGCTTCCGTCAAAATTAGCTCTGGAGCCGCCATATCCCAATCTTTGGGAGCAGATTTACCAGACAGAGAGATATAAACGTCTGCTTGGTGGTCGATGATGGTGGCAATTTTGCAGCCGACACTGCCGACATAGTGTTTATTTTTAAACGGCAGGTGTTGCACTAACTGATTGAAACGCTCATCTCGATGGGTGCGACTAACGACTAAGGTGAGTTCTTCAAGGGCGTTGCGTTCCGATACGCGAACTGGCTTGGGTTGGCCTTCACGAGTTTCCATATAGGTGCCGCCGCCTTTGGTTGCGTAATACAATTTTCCTGCCTCTGGCAACGCGACCACTGCCAGAATGGGACGCCCTTGGTGCGTTAAGGCAATATGAATTGCAAATTCACCCGTCCGATCGATAAAGTCTCGCGTTCCATCGAGGGGGTCAACGATCCAAACCCAAGGTTGCTCTACTGCTGGTGTCTGAGATTTATAGGTTTCTTCGCTTAAATATCCGAAATCCGGGCTGTTGAGAGACGCCTGCAAGTTATAGAGGATGTATTCGTTGACGGCGACATCTGCTGCCGTGACAGGACCATCTTTTTTGTTTTCAACTTCCAAATCATCGGTGCTACGATCGCCGCGATAGTAAGACTGGAGGATATCGGCGGCACCCCAACCTACACTTCGAGCGATCGCGACAATTTCTTCTAGCCCCTCATATCGGTTTTCGCCCAACGATTTTAATACTGTCACTTTAAGCTTCCTCGGCTGTCGGCACTTGGGTGGAGGCTATCCAGTAGCGGCGACAACTCCACAGCAGCGCAGCGCCAACCGCTATGTAAATTAAACCCCTCACTTCAAAACTAACACCCGCACGACGTAATCCGATACCAATGGTCATCATTGCCACAATTAAAGCAATGGTTTTGACTCCAAACATTTGGAAAATGCTCTTGAACGGGTTTGGTTCCTGTAGTGTTTCTACCCGATTAATGACGCGATTTGCAGTGCGATCGAGAATCAGTTTCCCTTTAATTAGACCAAGACTAAAAGCTGCTGCACCCCACCCCAAATGTTGTCCGTCTAACAATCCCAAATAAGGGAATTTAAACCAGAATACCAACCCCATGCTAAAAAGCCCTAATCCGACTAGCGTCCAAAGGCTACCAGCAATCCAAAGATGTTGTCTGCGGGTCAAACCGCTTTTTTGATAAGTGCTTTCCATTTCTGAGAATTTCTGTCTTAAGCCAGTTGATTTATTATATGCTGCCGGTTCCCTCTCCCAAGTTTAAGATTGGTTAATTCTGATTACTTTGGTGCTGTTTTCTGCATCCATCGACGAGTGCCAAAAAATTGACAGGAATGAGAGGCAATTTTCGCCGCCGATGCGATCGCATCGGCAAAACTTTTCCGTAGGATATAGTTACAAAAGGCACCGTGAAAAATGTCCCCAGCACCCATCGTATCAACGGGATTTATTTGGGGAACTTCTATCGAGCCGCTTGTACCCTGCGAAAGATATTGGATAGGTTTCTCTCCGCCAGTGATAGCGATGTGAGGAATCCCTAGTGCGGATAGATAAGAAAGAACTTCCTGCTGTGCGCGATCGCAACTTGGGGGATGAAAATTTTCCGAACAAATGGCGTAATCTACAAAGGGCAATATTCTTTCAAATCCAGGCTTCCAACTGCCGCCATCTATGACAACAGGGATCTGATTTTCTTTAGCTAATCGGGCAATTTTCTCCCCAACTGCCATTTGGTGCCCATCAATGAGTACAATATCAATTTCCTGTAAAATATTGAGGGGCAGACATTCACCGCTAACTTGTGTTTTCGTTGCATTGATCGAGATTGCCGCGCGCTCGCCTGTTGCCTGAGTCGTGATAATAGAAGATACCGGCGGAGGTTCAGATTGGCTAGGTGACAGGTCTATCAGCGTCACTGAGTGACTGTCCAAATCAGTCCGGATCAGGCAATTAATTGGATGAATACCAACTATACCTAAAAGACTTGCTCGATTGCCCAAATAACTAAAAGTCACGGCTGCATTGGTCGCAGGGCCTCCTGCCGCCACCGTATAGTCAGATGCAACAATTTTCTGATTTTGTTCGGGTAGACCCGTCGTTAAATACACCAGGTCTAAGGTAACTAATCCTACAAAAAGTCCCTGAAAAGCCATTGATTATTTTTCCTGTTCCGACTGACCCAATTCTCTACGGACAAGTGGGTTAAATGCTAGTTGCTAAAATTATTACCGACAACGATTAACACATAAAAATTAACTCAAAAGTTTATCTAGAAAGCCAATTAATTGTGAAATGCAGCAAATTTTTTGGGCATCCTAAAAGTAGCGGGAACCTTTGTTGAACATCCTTGCAGATTAATCAAACCTACCGCTAATCCTTAAGGATTCACGACTAATGCTGCAATTTTTAAAAAATTTAATCTCTCCAAATTGGTTTATTCCCCACGGGCGCGGCTATCTCTGGCAACCAGGGTTAGTCTCGCTGCATATTGTGGCAGATGCGTTGATTGCGATCGCCTATTACTCGATTGCCCTCGCCTTGCTCTATTTCATCCACCAACGACAGGATTTACCCTTCCGAAGGATATTTTTCCTGTTTGGAGCTTTCATTGTTTCCTGTGGCACGACCCACCTGATGGAAATCTGGACTCTCTGGCATCCAGCTTATTGGCTTTCGGGTGCCGTCAAAGTGATTACCGCTATCATTTCCGGTTACACAGCTGTCGAACTGATTCGTTTGATTCCCAAAGCACTGGCAATTCCCAGTCAGGCACAACTAGAAGCAACGAACCAAAAACTCAGTCAGGAAGTCATCGAACGCCAGCAAGCAGAAGCAGCATTGCGGCATAGCGAAGCTCGCTTTCGCTCAATTTTTGAGGGAGCAGGCATGGGAATCGCGATCGTAGACATGGAAGGTCATGTCGTGACAACGAATCCGGCACTCCAACGGATGCTGGGTTGCAAAGAGGATAATTTGCCAGCAGGATATATTCAAGAAGATACCACTCCGAACGAAGTGGGTTGGGATCGTTACATTAACTTACTCGCCGGAAAATATGACTATTCTCAGATGGCGAAGCGTTATCTGGGAAAGGATGGACATCTGATTTGGGGTCGCGATTGCTATCAAATGGAGCAGCGTTACCTGGGAAAAAATGGGCAGCTGTTGTGGTGCAACATTACTGTTTCCCAAGTGCGGGACGCTGAGGGCAAACCGCAATTTGGCATTCGCCTGGTGGAAGATATCACCGCCCGCAAGAAAGCAGAGGCAGCACTCAAACAGTACCAAGAACATCTAGAAAAAGTGGTGGGAGAACGAACTGCCGAACTCACCAAAGTCAACGAAAAGCTCTCCTGGCAAGCAAACCACGATCCACTGACGGGAATCGCCAACCGTCACGAATTTGAGCAACGTTTGCAGGAAGCGGTGTCAAATACCAGAATGCAAAACCAAGAACACACGCTTTGCTATCTGGATCTCGATCGGTTCAAGATTGTTAACGATACTTGCGGTCATGTTGCTGGCGATGAATTATTGCGTCAAATCAGTAGTTTGTTACAAAGCCGGGTGCGGAGAACTGATGTTCTGGCACGATTGGGCGGTGATGAATTCGCCGTGCTGCTGTACCAATGTCCGACAGATGAAGCACTACGAGTTGCTCAGTCGCTCTTGGAGACCATTCAGGAGTTTCGATTTGCGTGGCAGGATAAAACTTTTACGGTCGGTGTCAGTATTGGTGTCGTGACATTTGACGCCAATTCTTCCAGTTTGTCGGGCGTTGTTAGTGCTGCTGATGCAGCTTGCTATGAAGCTAAAAATCGGGGACGGAATCGCGTGTATGTCTACCAAGCTGACGATCAAAAACTGGCGCAGCAGCACAATGAAGTGCAATGGTTGAGCCGATTGAATCAAGCGATCGCGCAAAGCGGGTCTGTGAAGCTTTTGGCTACTCCTGAAAATACGTTACCAGCCAAGAATCAATTCTGCTTGTACTACCAACCGATTGCCCCTTTGAATGCCGAACTAACCACCGGCGAACATTACGAAGTTCTGCTGCGTTTCGTGGATGACAGAGGCGAGTTGATCCCGCCAATGGCATTTCTCCCCGCCGCTGAGCGATACAACCTAATGCCTGCAATAGACCGCTGGGTGATCCGTACCTTCTTGGCGATGCTTCACCAATCAGAAATTCAGAATTTAGAACCCCAATTTCAGAATTTTGCATCTTACCCTAGGGGAAGGATTCGCAACTCCTTCGTTGCTGGTGCTAGCAATGTTGCCACTTCGCCTCCGCTAACACCCTACATCCTTCCTCCTTCATCTTTTCCCCTGTATACTATCAATCTCTCTGGTGCTACCGTTAATGACGACCAGTTTATAGAATTCCTTAAAAAGCAGTTTTCCGTCTATAAAATCCCCCCACAGATGATCTGCTTTGAGATTACTGAAAGTGTTGCGATTGCAAATTTGAGTAAAGTCTCAGGGTTAATTAAGGAAGTTAAAGCTTTAGGGTGTCGTTTTGCTTTAGATGATTTTGGCAGCGGGATGTCCTCGTTTGCTTATCTCAAATATCTGCCACTAGATTACTTAAAAATTGATGGAAGTTTTGTAAAAGATATTGCCGATGACCCAATTCATTTGGCACTGGTGGAAGCGATTAACCGCGTTGGGCACGTCATGGGTCTGAAAACAATTGCTGAGTTTGTCACGAATGACTCGATTTTAGAGAAGGTAAAATTTTTAGGAATAGATTATGCCCAAGGTTATGTCATTGCCAAACCCCAGCCACTAGAATTCAATTAAAAATGTAAAATTAAAAAGGAAATTGTTCTTTTTTAATTTTACTTGTTAATTTTTAATTGATTTGATGCAAACTGAGCCAAAATTGGGGACACTTTACATCGTCGGGACACCGATAGGCAACCTGGAAGATATGACCTTTCGGGCAGTGCGAATTTTGCAAACGGTGGACGCGATCGCAGCCGAGGATACGCGCCACACGGGGAAGCTGTTGCAGCATTTTCAAATTAAAACTCCCCAGTGGAGTTACCACGAACACAACCAGCAGCAGCGGATTCCAGAGTTGTTGGAACAACTCAAAATCGGGAAAGCGATCGCGCTTGTCACTGATGCCGGGATGCCGGGAATCTCCGATCCGGGCTACGAACTGGTGAAAGCTTGTATCGAAGCAGCCATTTCCGTCGTTCCCGTCCCTGGTTGTACTGCCGTCACGACTGCCTTAAGTGCCGCCGGACTCCCCCCAGACAAATTTGTGTTTGAAGGCTTTTTACCCGCAAAAGGTCAAGAACGGCAAGAACGTTTGGAAGCTTTACAAAGCGAAAGCCGTACGATTGTATTTTACGAAGCTCCTCATCGGTTGCGACAAACACTGCAAGACTTAGGGGCTGTATTGGGACTCAGCCGCCAAATTGTACTGGCGCGGGAGTTAACCAAGTTGCACGAGGAATTTTGGCGGGGCACCATTAGGGAAGGAAGCGATCGCTATGCCACCCGCGAACCCCAAGGAGAATTTACCCTCGTCGTTGCCGGTGCCGAGTTAACGATGCCAATGCTGTCGGAAGAGGCGCTAAAAGCCGAGTTACAACATCTCCTGCAAGCAGGAATCTCGCGATCGCAAGCCAGTCGCCAGTTAGCAAAAGCCACCTCTTTTTCCCGCCGCCACCTCTATCAGTTAGCGCTAGAAATTCCGGCTGAAGCTCTAACTGAGGAGAAAGAAGTAGATGAACCCTAAAATTAGTTATTAGCCTTTAGTTCTTAGTTAGTAGCAACATAAGCACTAAGGGCTAAGGAAAAATGACAATTACTCATTACCTCATCTCAATAACAGACTCGATACATAATTGCGTTAGGTTTAGCCCGTGAAAGCTCGATTTTTTCTGTCTAGTTCCTTGCTTTTACTCATGACACTCGTGGGTTGTAGCACGGCGACGCCGCCAACTCCACAAGCATCCGTTTCACCTACCAGCACAGCGACACCCCAGACAGTACAAGGGTCGCCTAGTCCCACCCCGGCTACAGAATCTCCAAGCCCTAGCCCAGTTTCGGAAACAATTTCTGAAAGCCAAAAAATTTCAGCCACAGGGATTGGCCCGGCTAAGCTGGGAATGACTTTAGGCGAACTCAAAAAAGAGCTGGGTTCAAAAGCTGAATTTAAGGTGCAGTCGCCTTACATCGTGGATTTTGATGCGATCGCTGTCAGCCAAAATGGAAAGGTGCAATATTACATCCTCTACCCAGCCGGGAACCCCCTCACTGATTCGGGCAAAATCGATGCTTTAGTAACCGAAAATTCTAACTATAAAACTGAAAAAGGAGTTGGTCCCGGAACCTCTCTCAAACAAGCAGAGGCAGCCTACGGAGACGCTACCTTGTCTTACAACCTTGACAATGAAGGCAGAGAATACGTCCGGTTTGCCAATCAACCAGCTAAGAGTATCTCCTTCCGTCTTGGAAATGCTAATGATGCAAGCTTGATAGGAGTTTATTCTTCAAAATCAGGATCGGGCGGATTGTCTGAGACAAAGCAATTTAAAGACGCTGCCTCTATTCGCTCAGTTGAAGTGAATTGATAAAGGAACTGCGTTTTAGATTTTCGAGTTCGCAATCCAAATTGTGAACTCCTTAGAGTTATTCCATCTCTGCCAGTAGGCACTTCCAAAAATTTATTTGTGGCGACCTTTAGGCGAAAGGGTATCGATATTCTCCCTCAGCGTTTTTCGGTCTATGCATGACCCACATCTCTTGAAATCTGGCAGGGTTGCAGCTAAAGGATTGTGAAACTTATCGGTAATACATAAGCTTTTCGGAAAGCTTAGAAGGTTATGAGTAGTCATTCGTTAAGAATGACTACTCACTAATTACTCATCACCTCAGCCGCCCTGAAACACTTCCAAAGAAAACATTTCCGTCATCGTCCGTAAATAAGGTAACAAGATTGCCATATCATCAGCGCTCAGATGGGAGTGCATTGCCCAACCCATTGCCTGAAGCATATCTTGCACCAATCTCCAGCTCACATTTAAGCGAGGATATAACATCACGCATAAAGGAAACAGTTCTCGCTGTACGGAGCAGATATCATGTTCCAAAACGCATAAACAAAGATAAACCTGAAACATCTCAGCATCGCGAATGCTAGCGGTTCTGACGACTGCTTCGCTCAGAGATCCGCTGTAAGTGCGATGATTGGAATGTAGGCGGCAAACCTGATTACAAACCGTTTCGGCAATTTTGCTACTAATCGGTAGAAGATGCTGAACTGCGGCTAAAACTGGAGAATCATAATTATAGTTAGCCGCTGCTGAGTAGGCAGCTCGTAGCGGCATATACATATGATCGTCCATCATTTTTAAGTACGGCATCCACAGCGCTTTCTCTGGCGGCGAAAGCCACTCCAGTAACATCTGACCTGTGTAATGAAACTGCATACTTACAAAGCCGATGGCACGGGGATCGACGTTAGTGTATTTGTCGCGTACCTGCCCAAAGTCACTACCTGCAATCACTGATACCCGTTGTGCTGTAGCTCTCTCAGCATAACCATTCAAAACTTTTTGAAATAAGTAGCGAGTATCGGCAGCAATTTCTAATGGATTGATTAAGTCTGGGTTGATGCCGTGACGCCGAATCTCTTCCGATAACAGCGTTTCTGTCTTAGTCCAGGCTCTGGCACTCGCCAAAGTCAGGTTTTGCATTAGCTTGTTCGCTGTGCAAGCTCGACCTTCCTTGGACGTTACTTCTTTTAAAAATTCATTTTGTCTTAGATGCTCGGCATCATAGTCCACTGTAACTGCACGATAGTATTTTCGTGCCCACAGTGCTGCCAGAGAATGAACATTCGATTTTGATGAGTTGCGGATTGCAACGTGAGGAGACTGAACTTTAGCCGGAGCAGATGCTAATGAGGGAGTCATCACAAAATCCAAAATTGTTAAAAAAAGGGAAATTTAGCCATCCAAGGCAATTCAGCCAAGGTTTCTCAATCTGGAAAAATCAAGCTAACACACAGTAGGGTTATCCGGGTCTGTTGCCAAAAATACAAAACTTGAAAATGGTTTTGTATTTTACCAACTTTTTACAAAAGTTATACAAATTCTTTAATTAAGATTGAGTATTCAGTATTTTTACTGATTTCTGACAATCGGAGAACAAATATTTACGAATGTTAACTTAAATCAACGATTCTCATAAATTTGCTGATTTATTTGTCCAGCGGAGGGTTCTACACGCTTTCTTCACTCTGGCTAGCTATTATGTAGTGTTACATTTAAGTAATTTCCTCTACCGGAAGTTACAACCTGAGATAAGAGTTCGGTAAAACTAAGGGTTGCGGTACTGACTCGGCTGCATACAATAACTTTAGTTAGAAACCATAGCCAAAATTATGACTAGACTCTTCATCAAATTAATAGGATTCATCCTGCTTCTGGCTGGAGTTTACTTTTTAGGTAAAAATATTATTTTTGCTAGTCACTACTTCCCTTACTATTGGCGGAACTTACCGGCAATGGGTTCCGTTTTAGCCATTATGGGCGGTGTGATTTGTTTAATGTTTTTTAGAAGAGAAACAGGCAACTTTGGAGCATTTTTGTTGGGTTTAGGAATTGTGCTAGTTTTTATGAGCGGTGGCGTTATTTTAAGACAAACTAGCCTCTGGAACTTCTTTGTCGGCTTTGCGGCTTTGGCTGGCGGCTACAAATTACTCAATGAGGGAAGAATTACTTTTTAAGTTAAGCCGCTTGTTACCGAATCGTCTATTTATGAGTAGAGACGCGATTAATCGCGTCTCTAGTGTTTTATATTGCTGTAATGATTCGTTTTGAGAAGATTTAAGTTTAGCTAGTGAGTGAGTCCCAAAAAAAAGATGCTGAAAGCGATCGCGCTTATTTCCTAATTCTTGGAATTAACGATAAACTCACTAATAATAATGGGCGTCCGGCTGATAATAGCGCTGGGATTTGCTGTTAGTTGCTCTAAGGAATACGGTTCAATTCCATAGGTTATTACGCGCAATTGTTGGGTGGAGGCATCTACTTCAAACTCAGTCCAGCCATACACATGAGCCGCCACATAGCTACCTTTAAGCAGGGTAGCATCAATTCCCGAACCTTCCAGCCCTAGAGGATTGTAGCCGAAGGGGACAAGACGGGCATCCACTAAATTTTTGACAAATTCATCCTTCTCGTGGATAGTTGGCAGAGCCTCATAAGCAGCTTTTTCCTCTGACGTGAGGCTGGAAAATCTTACGCTAGTAGGTCCAAACGGCTCATAGAATGCCACCGGACTCGTCATAATGTCAAAGGCATCAACCGGGATCTGAACCCCATCCGCAGACTCTTGATAGGTGAGATTGTTCACCGCTGTGCCTTAGCTAGTGAGTGAGTCCCAAAAAAAAGATGCTGAAAGCGATCGCGCTTATTTCCTAATTCTTGGAATTAACGATAAACTCACTAATAATAATGGGCGTCCGGCTGATAATAGCGCTGGGATTTGCTGTTAGTTGCTCTAAGGAATACGGTTCAATTCCATAGGTTATTACGCGCAATTGTTGGGTGGAGGCATCTACTTCAAACTCAGTCCAGCCATACACATGAGCCGCCACATAGCTACCTTTAAGCAGGGTAGCATCAATTCCCGAACCTTCCAGCCCTAGAGGATTGTAGCCGAAGGGGACAAGACGGGCATCCACTAAATTTTTGACAAATTCATCCTTCTCGTGGATAGTTGGCAGAGCCTCATAAGCAGCTTTTTCCTCTGACGTGAGGCTGGAAAATCTTACGCTAGTAGGCCCGAACGGCTGATAGAATGCCACCGGACTCGTCATAATGTCAAAGGCATCAACCGGGATCTGAACCCCATCCGCAGACTCTTGATAGGTGAGATTGTTCACCGCCGTGCCATGAAAATCAGCAGAGATAAACACAACATTTTTGATGCAATTTTCTTTAATAAAACGCAGCAGTTGGGTGCGTTCTGCTGCAAAACCTTCATAGCGGTCGTTGGCAACGGGGATGCCCAAATTTTGGATGGGTTCGGGAATCAAAATAAACTTCCAGGTAATGCAGTTATTTTGGGCATCTAGCAAATCCCGTTGTAAGTCCGTAAGTTGTTGTTGACCTAAGAACGTGCGATTTGGCTCAAAAGAACGAGTTAAAAACTCTTTTTCTTGTTCTTTAGTAGGGTTAAAAGAAAGCGGCAAATTAGCATCGCGGAAAGAGCGGGTATCTAGGATGAAAACAGCCGCGTCGCTGCCATAGGTGTTGTAGCGATAAAGCTTGCGCTTATTTGTCGTGCGTTCTTCGCCCGTTTCCCCATAAAATTCATCGCGTAGAGGATGGTATTCCTGAAATGCTTGTAGAGCATTTTTAAACAGTTCGGTATTGTTAATTAACTCGCCACCTGTGCCGAAGCGCACATTCCGATGAGAGGATGCTGGTGCGCCCCCTGCAAAATTATCATCAACTTCGTGGTCATCAATTGTAGCGAGGATGGAAGTAGAGGCGCGAAGATCCGCCCATGTATTTAACCCGAGACGGGCGGAATAAACTTCGTTGAACTTGATGCGAAACTCGTCAAGGGTAGAAGCGGGTCTGTCTAAATCCGGCGTCTTCAGGTCAGCATAAGCAGTATCGCCATGTGCAACAAAGAACTCTAGTTGACGTTCTGGTACATTAGCGATCGCTGGGTAGGGTGCTAAATCGCCGTGCCAGTCCCCCGCCACCCCGAACCGCAAACCAGCAGGAGTCCCCAACTCAGCGGCGGTACGGAACTGACCACCAGCACACGTTCCAGCAGCGTCGGTGACTCGATAATAATAAGTTGTCCTAGGCTTTAAGTTAGTTAATTCTACCTTTACAGGTTGGTTGGAATCGGTAACTAAGCCACTGGCAGTGCCAAGAATGGTGCAGAAGTTCGGGTGAATTGAGTATTCAAAGAAAACTGTCCCTTTGGCAGTGCTGCGCGTCCACAAAACGGTTGAAGTTTGCGTCGTATCCCCAGAAGCAACGCCATTAGGTAAGGTAGATTGACCCAAATCAATAGAGGTAAACATAGATATTTCCGAACGAGAATCTGATATAGATTTTCTATTCCCTTTAGGAACCCCCCGTTCCGGAAACCCTCTATCTTTATTTACTTTTAGAAACTCTGAATGATTTTCCTTAACGCGCCCATTGCTGCAAAATGTAATCGTAGAATCGCTCCTTATCTACCTTTTGCATCACCCGAATTTTCCTCGCACCTGGTTCCACTTTGGTTCGTCCTTGACTGATGCCAGTAGCCACAATTATTGTCTCCTCTTCTCGCACTTCATAAAACTCCGGATGAGCAAGGTAAGCCGTCGCTAAAATATCCCAAAAATAATAATCTTGAGGAATCACCAGCGCATAACATTGCCCTGCTAAATCGGAAATAGGATAACGCCGCTGTTTACCTAATTGGCGCACTACTTCTGAAGTCACCGGCACATTGTTAGTCAGGTCTAATGGGCAAAGTACGATGGGGATTGATGTTTGCCAAACTCGATTTGCTGAGATGGGGTCCCAGTAGACATTCCATTCAGCCGAACCATCTTGTCCTGGTTCGATATCGCGGCTAACGTTACCCGGAACATTTAATGCACCTCCCATCCAAACAATTTTCTCGATTTTCCCTTCAATCTCCGGTGCCATATCCAGTGCAGTGGCTACTGTTGTCAAAGGGCCAGTTACCATCAGTGTGACGGGTGAGGGTGCAGTTTGGAGCGATCGCACCATAAATTTCTGACCCGATTCTGGCACTAGCGGTGTCTGAATTGTTTCTCGTTCGTTAAGAATTGGGAGATGATCGACAACAAACGAATCGCGGCGAAATAGTCGCGGAAATGGATTAATCCCCCGCACTGTACTTTCTGCCACTGGCACTTCTGAACGTCCCATCAAATCTAGAATTTTGCGCGTAGCACTCACGGCTGGCTGAATATAGCAATCTGCTGGCGTGACAACGATGCCGAGTGGCTGAACGTCATCCATCGTCATCACCAGCATCGTGGCGAGATAATCATCAACACCGCCATCATGATCCATGAGTACCAGTTTTTTGGACATAAATCTCTGCCTGAATTAGAGTCAGAATCAGATACAACGCATTGTGCTAACTTCGCTAATTCTCCCCTCTGAAGTGGAGTTAAAGATAGCGATCGCATCTTCTGTTGCACATGGGTAAGACAACAAATATCTATCACCATTCTCAGAGATAACACTTGTTTGAGCCAGCACTACAGGGGATATGCTCATTCCCGCAAGGATGCCGATACTGATGCAGATAAGGGGTTGAATAAATGCTGACTTCCAGTGGCTTTTTAGCTTCTTATGAAGCTATGCCAAAATAGCCTATTTTCAAAATAGTTGAATTGTAGAGTGGGCAATGTCTGCCAACACTTTTTTAAATGCAAAGGTACGCTAAGGAAATCGCAGAGGTTCGCAGAGAATTTCCTTGGCGAACGTTTGGGGTAGGGGCGGGTTTAAAACCTGCCCTACTGCGTACCTTTGCGTTAAAAAATTACGCTTCTTCTCGGAGTTTATCCAAGACGCCACGATCCTCTAGCGTAGAGGTGTCGCCGGAGACTTCTTGACCGGAAGCGAGATTTCGCAACAGTCGCCGCATAATCTTACCCGAACGAGTTTTGGGCAACGAGTCCGTGAAGCGAATTTCGCCGGGACGGGCGATCGCGCCTATCTCCGCGACAACGTGTTTTTTGAGTTCTTTGCTCAGTTCTTCACTGGGACTATGGGTACCTTCTAAAGTAACAAAGGCGACTACTTCTTCCCCTTTGAGTTCATCCGGCTTACCCACAACCGCAGCTTCAGCAACCGCAGGATGAGAAACTAAAGCGGATTCCACTTCCATCGTGCCTAAGCGGTGTCCTGAAACATTTAGCACATCGTCCACACGTCCCATCACCCAGAAGTAACCATCCTCATCGCGTCTGGCACCATCTCCGGCAAAGTAGACATACTGCCCATCTTTGGGGGGGATGTGTTCCCAGTAGGTGCGACGAAAGCGATCGGGGTCGCCGTAGACGGTTCGCATCATCCCAGGCCAAGGATGCTTAACGACCAGATATCCACCTTCGCTGGCGGGGACTGGGTTGCCTTCCAAATCCACAATATCAGCGAGGATTCCAGGAAAGGGAAGGGTAGCAGAACCGGGTTTAGTGGGAATTGCCCCTGGTAGCGGCGTAATCATAATGCCAGCAGTCTCAGTTTGCCACCAGGTATCGACAATCGGACACTTTTCGCCACCAATAACGCGGTGATACCACATCCACGCCTCCGGGTTAATTGGTTCGCCTACGGTTCCCAGCAATCGTAGGGAAGAGAGATTTCTGGCGTTGGGTAAGTCTTCGCCCATCTTGATGAAAGCGCGAATTGCCGTCGGTGCGGTATAAAAAACGTTGACACCGTGTTTTTCAATCACATCCCAAAAACAGCCGGGATTCGAGGCACGAGGCGCACCTTCGTACATCACGGTGGTGGCACCGTTGGATAGGGGACCATAGACAATGTAGCTGTGTCCGGTAATCCAGCCCACATCAGCAGTACACCAGTAGACATCCGTATCCTGAAGGTCAAAAATCCACTTGGTGGTCATGTGGGTGTAGAGGTTGTAACCAGCAGTGGTATGCACAACGCCTTTCGGTTTGCCGGTACTGCCGCTGGTATAGAGGATGAACAGCAAATCTTCGCTATCCATCGGTTCGGCGGGACAATCGGCGGAGATAGTCTTTTGCATCTCATGCCACCAGTGGTCGCGTCCTCCTGTCTGCATATAAATTTCTTGTCCAGTGCGCTTGACAACCAGAACATTTTGCACACTGGGGACAGCGCCATCAGCTAAAGCTTTATCAACTTGATCTTTAAGGGGAACGATCGCATCTTTGCGCCAACCGCCATCAGCCGTGACAACTACTTTGGCTTGTCCATCGATTAAGCGATCGCGCAAGGCTTCGGCACTGAAACCGCCAAAAACAACGCTGTGGGCTGCACCAATTCTGGCACAAGCTAACATCGCGATCGCGGCTTCCGGAATCATCGGCATATAAATCCCGACGCGATCGCCTTTTTCCACACCCAGCTGCTTCAGGACATTGGCAAATTGACAAACTTCCCGATGCAACTGGGCATAAGTCAGGGTGCGCGAGTCGCCCGGTTCCCCTTCCCAAATCAAAGCGGCTTTGTTCTTGCGCCAAGTAGTTAAGTGTCTATCCAGGCAATTGTAGGAAATATTTGTTTTACCACCCACAAACCACTTGGCAAAAGGCGGTTGCCAATCCAGCACCGTATCCCACTTCTGGAACCAGTGCAACTCTTGTTCTGCAAGTTCTGCCCAAAACTTCTGCGGATCGGCTTTGGCGCGGTCATAAAGTTGCTGGTATTCCTCCAGGCTTTTAATATGTGCCTTTTGTGAAAATTCAGCCGGTGGCTGGAATAAGCGTTTTTCTTGAAGGATGGATTCTATTGTGGGCTGAGACATGATGATTGCTGTAATCGGCGTTGTTACTCAAAACCATTCTGGAGGTAGATCCGACCAAAAGTGTTGTGAGTTTCGTAAAGAAAAGCAAACTGTCCTCAGCCCCCACTCTGCGATCGCTACTTAAGATACATCTAACCCCCTAATCCCCTTCCTTACAAGGGAAGGAGGACAATTGAAAGCTCTCCCATTCTGGAGAGAGGTTGGGGAGAGGTGACAAGAATTACCTATACAAACGGGATTGGCAGCCCATTTTCGGGAATTCTATCCAGTTCGATCCGGAAAGTCCCCTCAAACCCGGTTTCTCTGACATCAAACTGCCAGCCGCCGTTCACCTTCTGCATCTCCTCCTGCGGCGAAGGCTGGAAGCCTTCCCGCATAAACTGCTCATCGGCATGGAGGTAGAGTTTCAGGTTGGGCTGTAGATTGGTTGGTAGCAAGGCACGGACGTAGTACTGCTTGTTGAAAATCTTGTTGTCCGAGAACCCAAAGCCATAAAGATCGCGTTCGCCAATATAAAATTCTACGCGCAACACCATATCTTTGGAACTGAGGCTCTTTTTCGTGTCGAGGTATCCTTGCCAGATGAGTTTGTTATTATCTGCCCAAGGAAAGCCGAGACTCTGATTGGCTTCCGAGAAGTTAACATTTTTGTCAAGCGGATCAACTTGACTAAACGGGCCATAGCAATTTTCGGCATCTTTACTTTGATGGAAAAGCTCGAAGTCTACACCCCGCGGCTTGATAGAAACGCCCAGAAAAAATTCGCTCTTGCCGAAGAAATCCTTACCACGAGTAACTTTTCCCTTCACCAAGCGCAGACGCGATCGCACGTTCCCAAAAAAGAAGCGGGTTGCCACTTCAAACGCTTCTCGTGAAGTAATCAGCGAGTCGTCACCCCCGTGGCACTTGTGAACGAAAGTGCGCGGTGTTCCGGGGATTTGCGCCGAAGTTTGTTTGACTAAACCATCGCTGCGATTGTAGTTTGCCCCATACTCGCCTTCTAGGGAGAAGGCGCGATTTAACCGGGATGCGATCGCGGCGTCGTAGCTACGGTAGTTTGTTCCAACCACTGTCAGCAGTCGTTCTGCGGGAAAATAGTTGTGAAAATTAACGAAAGCCGCATCATTTCTAGGGTCTTTTTGAAAATCAGGATTAAAATGCTTTAACTCATCTTCCGCACTAATATTGATCCAATTTTTGAGAATTTGGAAACTGATGCCTTGGTGCGGCGTACCGAGGGTGACAATTTTGTTAATGTAATTCTCTGCCTTCTGTTGCTTCGAGGTTGGATAAGTGCGTTGAACTGCCTCGCGTGCGATGAGTCCACCCATTGAATGGGCAATGATATTCACCTTGGGCTTAAAGCCTTCCTTTTGGACTGTAAGTTCCCGAATAAAGTCGATCAAGCGAACCAGTGCTTCACCATACACGTTGAATTTTCGCTCGTCCAAGTCGTAGTAACGAAATACCCAGAGAGTTTGCCAGGGTTGCTCAACCGTTTCCAGCAGATGTAGCGCCATGCCGGGGTCGATAATGATCTTATTGCCAGAAAAATAGCCCAACTCCTTCAAGCGCATAAATTTTTCCACGATATCCTTATCTGTGGAGCGCTTCAGTTTCTCCGGTAGCAGCGGTTCGTAGGCATAAGTTTTACCGTAGTACCCGACGACGTTAGTGGTGTCTTGGTACTTCCAGTTCGACTTCATAAACCGCAGAATTAGCCCCTCGTAGATGTAGTTTTCACCTTGTTTTTGAGGGTAAACGGTACCAACATTAAATCTCTGGTAGGTGTCTTTTTTCTCGTCGGCAACGTCGAGTCCACCAAAACCTCGAATTAAAATGATTGGTTGGGGACTTCTTGTGGGTTCAGACATTGTGACCTCTGTACTTTGGGTATGAAGCACTATTGTCTACCTATTGGAGGAACCAGACTCCAGAGTTGTTTGCAGATGTTAATAAGCGCGATCGCAGTGGAAAGAGATGCGATCGCGTTTGCATGAAGTGCTGTTCGTTGCTTCTTGAGCAGCAGCTTCGGCTTGAGCTGTTGTCACTTCCGCTTGAGCGGCTTCAGCTGGCTCTTCAGGAGGAGATCGCATCGATAAACCAGTTAATGTTATTTTCTACACAGCGCTCGCAAACATGAGAGAGCGATCGAGCATTGCGCCCATTTACCTGGAAAAAGCTCCCTATAAGCTCCATTCAGGCAAACCTGATTTTATTGTTGTCATATCTATTCCGGCTTTTTATGCCAGTTCCCATCATCTCCCTTTTCGTAATCGCGCTTTACCGCACTCCAAGCAACCTTGAAGGCAGTTTCTTCCTCTTTATACTCTTCGTTAGCATTGTTAAAGGCAGCGAGAAAAATTTCTTGGGCGTGCTTGGGTAGGTGATTTTTTACCGAATCTGGTAATTCGTCAGTTTGTTTATAAGGCATAAATTTAATCACCTGATTCATGTAATACTAACTTGCAATTTTAAAATTTTAAAATCCTATCTCTAAAGACCTATTTTTTAATTTAATTAACTAGAGATAGCAAATAAAATAACTTGAGTCTCTCTAGAACCTGAATCAATAATCTCATTATGAACCTCTACCTTGGCATTGATTTTGGCACCTCTGGCGCACGAGCCGTCGCAATTCACGCGGATGGGACGATCCAAGCTGAGGCGGAATATCCCTTTGAGGGAGTGGCATTGGCTGCAAGCTGGGAGAAAGCTTTGTTTTCCTTGATTGAGCAAATCCCTTTGGAAGTACGCGGGGAAATTAAAGCGATCGCTATCGATGGAACTTCTTCCACAGTGCTGCTGTGCGATGACGCTGGTAAACCTGTTACTGAACCTATCCTCTATAACGATGCGCGAGGGGTGGAAGTCATGGCGCAGTTGCAGGAAATTGCGCCCCCAAACCACACGGTATTAAGCGCTACCTCCAGCCTCGCCAAACTTTTGTGGTTGCTTCAAAATTCAGAGCAGGTACAAGGGTCTACTCCTATAATTCAAAATTATTACTTCCTTCATCAGGCAGATTGGCTGGCATTTTTATTACATGGAAAACTGGGCATAAGTGACTATCACAATTGTTTAAAATTAGGCTACGATGTCGAAAATTTATGTTATCCAGAATGGTTAGTAAATCTCAAGTTACCCGTTCATCTTCCTGAAGTTATTGCCCCAGGCACATCTATTGCTGAATTAAAACCTGAAATTGCTACTAACTCGGGATTACCCAAAGATTGCGTAGTGTGTGCTGGCACCACGGATAGTATTGCGGCTTTTCTCGCTAGCGGTGCCAAGTCGCCCGGTGAAGCGAGTACCTCCCTCGGTTCAACGCTAGTGCTGAAGCTGTTAAGTCGCACTCGCGTAGATGATGCAAAATACGGGATTTACAGTCATCGCCTGGGAGATTTGTGGTTAGTTGGTGGTGCTTCTAATACGGGTGGTGCAGTGCTGCGAAAATTTTTCACCGATGCTGAGTTAGAAAGCCTCAGCAGTCAGATTGATGCAGAAAAAGAGAGCTTACTGGATTATTATCCGTTGTTAAAAGAAGGCGATCGCTTCCCGATTAACGACCCCCATCTACCGCCGCGACTGGAACCCCGTCCTGATAACCCAGTAGAATTTCTACACGGTTTGCTCGAAAGTATCGCCCGTATTGAAGCACGAGGATATCAACTTTTACAACAACTCGGTAGCACTCCTCTAACTCGCATTTATACGGCTGGAGGTGGGGCGAAAAATCCCGCTTGGACAAAAATTCGTGGTCGTTATCTACAAGTGCCAATTGTTCCGCCAATGCACACAGCCGCTGCGTATGGTTCGGCGTTATTAGCTATGCGCGGACTTGATATAAAGTGAGAATCTTTCCTTTATTAATGCAGGGACACGATATATTGCGTCTCTACATTTTTTTTACAAATTTGTACATCAATACACTATCGATATACTTACCTATTGCTAATTTCATATCTTTAGGACATCTTCCTTCTTCTTCAAAGCCAAATTTTTTGTAAAGAGCGATCGCGCTGCGATTTGTAGAGAACACTGCTAGAGTCACCTTTTCTATCAGCGGCTCATTCGCTGCCCAATCAATCAGTTCTTGCAGCAAAAACGATCCGATGCCTTTTCCTCTCCATTCTCTGTCAACAAAAATGGAGAGTATCCCGCTATGAGATGTGCGTCTTCGGTTTCCGTTCTCAAATTCAACGAATCCTACAACTGTGTTGTCAATCTCAGCCACCAAGTAAAGTTGCCCTGGTTGCTGAGAATGCTGTTCAATTGTTTCTTTTTCCTCCGATTTGGTTAAGTTAAATTCCTCAGCCTCAGTCACCATATACTTGCCTTCCTGAGCGACTGAAAATTGAAGATCGACGAGAGCTTTTGCATCCTCAATCAAGGCACTCCGGACTGTAACAACATCTCCAGTTTTCGAGTGGTATTCCTTTGGGGCGATTTTACTCACGACTCAATCAATTGTTTTGAGTTTTGAATGAATCAGCTCTCCTGACTGTTTATTCCGCTCGTTGCAGTTGAGCAATCTTAGGATCGATGATTTTTATACCGATGCCAGGAAATCTCACGGCGAGAGTAATTTTGCTTCCTTGCCCGAAAATGTTCGTAATTTGACCGACACCAAAGGCTTTGTGGAGGACGCGATCGCTCACGCTCCAATTCTGCCCTAGACTGCTGGCACCATTGGATGTTTGTCTCGGAGATGTTGACGCCATACCAGCGCGACTATTAGCAGTTGCCTTGGGTAAATTACTACTCAGCAAATCTGCGGGTAACTCCTTGAGAAACTGAGAATGAATGGCTGGTTCGCGGGAACCCCAGAGGCGACGTTCGCGGGCATGGGTGAGATAGAGTCGTTCTTGAGCGCGGGTGATGCCCACATAACAGAGGCGGCGTTCTTCTTCCAGCTGCGCCGGATCGTTGAGAGTCCGAGTATGAGGAAGCAATCCTTGCTCCATTCCTACTAAAAAGACGACTGGAAATTCTAGTCCTTTGGCAGAGTGCAACGTCATCAGCGACAAGCGCGATCGCTCTTCTTTCACATCATCCAAATCAGAAGATAGGGAAGCACTTGCGAGAAAACCCTCTAAGCTTGAATCTTCGTTTTCTTCCTCAAATTGCAGAACAGCGTTTTTGAGTTCGAGGACGTTTTCCAATCGGTTTTGCGATTCGTCGGTGCCTTGATTTTTCAAATCCTGAATATAACCAGAATCTTGCATCACTCCCTGCACGATTTCCGAAGCTGGCAGCGTGTCCAATTGTAGCTGCCAGTGGCAAATCATCTGCACAAAACTGTTAATAGACTTCGCCGCCCGTCCAGCTAAAGTCTTCACAGAGGTTTCGTCTTTGAGGATTTCCCACATCGATACGCCTAATTCTTGGGCGACATCCGAGATCGCATCCAAGGTCGCTTTGCCAATACCGCGTCGTGGAGTATTAATGATTCGCGACAAACTCAGCGCATCCGCTGGATTCACAATGAGCCGCAGATACGCGATCGCATCTTTAATTTCTTTGCGGTCGTAAAATTTTAAACCCCCAACAATGTTGTAGGGAACACCCGCACGCACCAAGCACTCTTCAAAAGCACGAGATTGAGCATTCGTGCGGTAGAGAATCGCAAAACTCCCCCAGTCTAACTCTGGATCTTTATGTTTCAGGTTGCGAATTTGATGCACGACGAACTCAGCTTCTGTAATCTCGTTGTCGGCTTTGTGACAAAAAATTTGCTCGCCTGCCCCGCGTGTCGCTTTGAGAATTTTATCAATCCGCTGAGTGTTATTTTCAATGAGTTTATTTGCCGCTTGGAGAATATTTTCCCTAGAGCGATAATTTTCCTCCAGCTTTACCATCGTTCGCGTATCGTCATCCGGCAAACCATCCCCAAAATTTTCTTGAAATTCTAGCAAGATAGTGAAATCTGCCATGCGGAAAGAGTAGATGGATTGATCCGCATCACCGACGACAAAAACCGAGCGATTTTTCCAATCCCACTCATTCTTCCTAGTTTCTCCATTCGTCGTCAGCAGGCGAATCAGATCGTACTGAATCCGGTTGGTATCTTGATATTCATCCACCAAAATGTGACCAAATTTTCGATGCCAGTAACCTAAAACGTGCTCATTTTGCTGAAAGAGCTTTACCGGAATCGCAATTAGATCGTCGAAGTCAAGGGCGTTATTTTCTGCCAGTCTATCCTGGTATTTGCTGTAAACTTCCGAGATTACCCGTCCGCGATAATTCGCCTGTTCTGCCTCAAATTCTTTGGGGGAAAATCCCTGATTTTTGGCGTTGCTGATGGCATAACGAACCGAACGCGGCTCAAACTTTTTCTCATCCAGGTTCATTTGTTTAGTGACAATCTCTTTCACCAAACTTTGAGCGTCGGATTCGTCAAAAATCGAAAAATTGCGGCTCCACTTACGTCCTCTTTCGTCTTGATATTTCTCGATATCGTATCGAAGGATACGAGAGAAGAGACTGTGGAAAGTACCAATCCACAAGTCTTTGATGTAAATTTTATAAACGCGCGATCGCAATCTTGTCTGTTCATCCGCTGGTAACGCTGTCAGTGGCTTCCCATATTCTTTTTCAGCGAGCTGTTCAGCAAACAGCTTTTCCATCCGCTGCTTCATCTCCCGTGCGGCTTTGTTGGTAAAAGTCACCGCCAGGATATTTTCCGGATCGACCCGGTGCTTCAAAATGAGATTGGCAATTCGATAAGTCAGCGCCCTCGTTTTGCCGGAACCAGCACCGGCAACAACCAGCAAAGGCCCGCAGAAATGCTCAACAGCGCGGCGCTGGGAGGGGTTGAGGTGGCTAAGGAAGTCAGTAGTGGTGGTCATGGTTCAACTGGAGGGATGCGACGCAAGAGCGTATTTTAGCAAGGCTATCCCATACTACCTAACCTGGTTGACCACCATTGCCGTCCCTCGCTTAAGAGAGTGCGATCGCCCAGCATTAACTTCTCATCCCGAATGTGGCACTACGGATAAGATTCATGCAGACATTTTGCCTGAATCAAGTCCCCACTCGTGCTTCAGAAAGGACTTGTACATATTTTCTTTGACGATCATTTGCTCGTACAGCATAATCAAAAATTCCTGTGCTTGTTCGCGGGACATATTTTGCACTTGGTCTGAGAAGCTTCTAATACTGAATTTTTGCTCTAAAGATAATTCAATTGGCTGATTCATAGCGAGTTCCTTTACTCGTCTTAAAATGAACTTTGAACTGATTTTTGATTCTCCCTTGTTGTTTGTTATTGACTAGGGAAATGACTGGGTTTTAAATGTTGTGTAGCATCAACAAGAAAACTTGGTATTAGACGCACAGCAACTTAACCGACACTCAGCGCCATTTTGTAACCTGCATACAAGGGAAATCTGAGACAGAGACTTCGTGAAACTCAATTCACACTCTTGTAAACTTGTCAAGTCCAAACACCGGATTTATGCGAATTTTTAAAAAAGTTAACATTATCTAGCAACGGTCACAGCAATAACTAATTGCAACGCCTCTGCTGCCGTATCCAGCAAAGCTACAAAGTGACAATTCCTTGTTCCAGTGAAGTCTAATATTGATACTATGACGAGCATTTCTCCAGGACAAACGCTGCTAGAACGCCATCGGCAGCAATTTCCAGCTCTCGCGAATAAAGCCTATTTCAACTATGGCGGTCAAGGCCCAATGCCTCAAGCAGCATTGGATGCGATTTTCCAATCCTATGAATACGTGCAGCGTGTGGGGCCGTTTTCTAATGAGGTAGGGAGTTGGGTAGTACGGGAGGCAACGGAAACGAGAGGTGCGATCGCGTCTTCCCTGGGTGTTCCCACCGAAACCATTACCCTGACTGAAGATGTCACCGTCGGCTGCAATATCGCCCTCTGGGGCATGGACTGGCAAGCCGGAGACCATCTGCTAATTTCTGACTGCGAACATCCAGGCATTGTAGCAACCGTGCAGGAACTCCAACGCCGCTTTGGTATTGAAGTATCCTGCTGTCCGCTGATGGGAACTTTGAATGAAGGCGATCCCGTAGCAGCGATCGCAGAATATCTGCGCCCCAAGACCAGAATGGTCGTGCTGAGTCATATCCTCTGGAACACGGGTCAAGTCTTGCCGCTGGCTGAAATTGCTGCCGCCTGCCGCAACCATTCCACCGAGAATCCCCCCATCAGAATTTTGGTGGACGCAGCTCAATCTGTGGGGTCAATGCCGCTAAATTTGACAGAATTGGGGATTGATTTTTATGCTTTCACGGGTCACAAGTGGTGGTGCGGGCCAGAAGGCGTCGGTGGTCTGTACGTGCGACCGGAAGCTTTAGAAAGCCTGAATCCCACGTTTATCGGCTGGCGCAGCATTCTTTACAATTCATCCGGTCAACCAATTGGCTGGCAACCGGATGGGCGAAGATATGAAGTCGCGACTTCTGCCTATCCCCTCTATGCTGGGCTTAGGGCAGCGATCGCCCTTCATCAGCAATGGGGAACCCCAGAATCTCGCTTCCAACAAATCCTAGAGTTGAGCCAATACCTCTGGCAACGTTTAGCCGAACTTCCTCACATCAAATGTCTGCGAAATGCACCGCCAGAATCCGGTCTTGTCTCCTTCCAGCTTTCAGGCGGGGGCAATCACCAGCAATTAGTACAATCTTTAGAAAATCAAAACTTGCTGGTTCGGACAATCCGCAATCCCGACTGTGTACGCGCCTGCGTTCACTATTTCACCCTGCCATCTGACATTGACCAACTTGTTGAAGCCATTCAAAAATTGAGTCAGTAGTCACGGGTCATTAGACCTTAGGAATTGGCAACTAGATTAATGACTAATCACGACTGACTACTGACTAATGACTAATGACTGCTAAACACCCAATTTTATACATCGCTATCACCAATCATGGCTTTGGTCATGCAGTCCGGGCGGCATCCGTCGCGGCGGCAGTTCAGAAAATGTATCCGGAAATTTTGCTAATTCTGGTAACAACAGCACCCCGCTGGTTACTAGAATCTTATATTCCAGGAGATTTTATTCATCGCCCCCGCGCTTTTGATATCGGCGTTGTGCAAGCTGATAGTTTCGCAATGGATAAAGCTGCCACTTTGGAAAAAGTGCAACAAATTCGCGCCCAAGAAAAATCGATGATTGCGAGTGAAGTAAACTTTATCCGTCAAAACCGAGTAGGTTTGATTTTGGCAGATATTCCACCGCTGGCAGCGCCAATTGGCAAAGCGGCTGGGATTCCTTGCTGGATGCTGAGTAATTTTGGCTGGGACTTTATCTATCGGGCGTGGGGAGGAGAGTTTATTGCAATTGCGGATTGGATAAGCGAATGTTATGCAAAGTGCGATCGCTTGTTTCGCTTGCCCTTCCACGAATCGATGAGTGCTTTCCCAGAAATCGTCGATGTCGGTTTAACCGGCGGCACTCCTCGTCATAGCCAAGACGCACTACGATCTCAATGGGGAATTACCACACCAACCGAGCAAACCATCTTGCTCACCTTCGGCGGTTTAGGGTTACAAGAAATTCCCTACAACAATTTGCTGAAGTTTTCCGATTGGCAATTTATCACCTTTGACCGGAATGCACCCGATTTACCGAATCTTATAAAAATTACAGACCAATCTTACCGCCCAGTCGATTTTATGCCAATATGCGGGCGCGTCGTTTCCAAACCTGGATACAGCACTTTTGCCGAAGCTTTGCGATTGGGAGTACCCATTGTGACGCTAACACGAGAAGACTTTGCCGAAGCGCCTCTGCTACTTGAAGGCATCCAAAATCATACCTATCATCAAATTCTACAACCTGCTGAGTTCTTCCAAAGCAACTGGGAGTTTTTGCATCAACCAATGCTTCCACCCCATCAATCTCAGATGGTGGCGACAGATGGAACCGAAGCGATCGCCCGTGCTGTCGTCAGCTATTTCCAAAACCGTTAATTTTTTCGAGCCGCAATGACTCATTACCAACAGATCCTGACCGTTCAAACTCCTGGCAAATCTTTATACAAAATTACGCCCAAAGTTCAAGCGATCGTTGCAGATTCGCGTATACAGACTGGACTTTGCACCCTGTTTTTGCGTCATACCTCAGCCAGTCTGCTGATTCAAGAAAATGCCGATCCAGATGTTCTCAAAGATTTAGAGAACTTTTTAACAAAACTCGCGCCGGAAAGCGATCGCTACTTCCACAATGCAGAAGGCCCTGATGATATGCCAGCTCACATTCGCACTGCTGTGACTCATACTTCTGAACAAATCCCCATCGCTGGCGGTAAATTGCTATTGGGAACTTGGCAGGGAATCTATATTTGGGAACATCGGCAGCGCGGTCATTATCGAGAAATTGTTGTTCACATCGCGGGTGACTAAGCTAGATGAGCCTTCCAAAACGCTAGTGACTTCAATCCGTAACAGCTACACAACTTTGTAACTAGCGATTGATTGCTTCTGGGTGCCGCTCGGCACTGCTAGTTTCTACTTCTATTGAGTCTTGCTCGACAGGAAGTAATTTGAGCAGCTGTAAACCCAAGAGAATCAAATAAAGAGGATTAAGTAACCAATAGCGCTTCCACAGGCGTTTGGGTTCCTGTAAAAAGCGGAAAAGCCATTCTAAACCCAAGCTCTGCATCCAGAACGGAGCTTCAGGAATGTTGCCAGAATGAAAATCAAAAGCAGCACCCACAGCAACGATCGGACAATCTAGCTGATGGCGATGATTAAAAGCCCATGCTTCTTGGCGCGGACAACCCAAAGAAACAAAGACAATTCCCGCACCTGATTCCCGAATTTGTTTGGTGTATGCCGCATCTTCTTGCGGCGTTAAAGGGCGAAACGGAGGAGAAACCGCTCCCGCAATTATCAAGCTGGGAAATTTTTCTTGTAGATTCTTCTGTAAAGTTTCCAGAACTGCTTCCGTAGAGCCATATAGAAAAATACTTATTTCTTTAGCAGCAGCTTGTTCGCAAATATTTAACATTAGCTCTGGACCCCGCACTCGCTCCGGGAGTATCTCTTCATCACGATTACGAAGAAGATTGAGCGCCCAACGCACCGGCTGACCATCAGGGGCAACTAGAGTAAATTGATTGAGTTGATAACCATGACCGTCTGGGTCAAGATAACCGGAGGTAATGCTATGGACATTCACTGCTGCAACGGTACAAGATTGGCGTGATTGGGCACTTTGAATAATCAAATCCGTACAGTCTTTATATTTAGTACGACTGACTCCAATTCCCAATATATTTGTCTTAATTGGAGTTGTTTTTAAAGTTCGGGTGTTCATCTTTACCTTGAACTCACATATATTTTGTAGAGCGATCATAATTTACCTTTGCAGTATAACTTTGCAAGTACTTTTACGAAATTTATTTTTAATGATTTTTAAGTATTGCTCTTTGAAAATAGGGCAAAAACTGAATCAACTAGCTGTAGCTTAAGATTTCTATCTCTATTTTTTTATTCCTCAGTGAAATAGGTAATTTATTACCAATTTTTATTTTTTATTTCATCAGCAAAATTGCTGAATTCAAATTGGTAGACGGGAAATGATTTTATCAACTTGGCTAGGTTCTTTCACTGTCTTTCACTTCTCCTTAGAGTTTTCAATGAGTGATTATTTTCTCGTCGTTAAAGGAAAATAAATGGCTCTGATTCTAAGAAAAGTTAGGAAGCGAGCGAGCCGCGAAGCGTGTAGGGGCATTTTTGCCGAAACCAAAGCAACCACAGACCTTACAGCCTTTATGCAGACAAGTTTATGCGAGAGTGCAGTGGCAATATATGCGTGTAATCACTGAAACCTGGAAGGGACACTCACAAATATTCAGTGATGTTCCTCACGCAATATAGACAGGAAATTAGGGAGGATGATAACAGAAGAGTTCTCACAAGCCTTTTGTCTGTCAAGTCGGCATCCGAGATTAACCGAGCAAAGAACAAAAAATAGCGATCGCGCGTCAATGATTAAGTAAGTCTAACGGTCAAAGTTTCTAGAAACGCTCAAATCTCACAGCCAGCATCCGGTAAAAGCAGAGTCGCAGTTGTAGATAAAGGACAGACAGTTAAATTTAGCTTTTTGAAGACTTGAAAACGTAACACAGGAGAAGCATCATGAATGTATCCCAGTATACAGTAAAAAATATTTCCCTGACAAGCTGGTTCTGGATGCCTCAAGAAGAGGTTTCCCAAAAGGTAGCCCCGATTCAACAACCCACAAAAGCACAGACGCGGTTGAACTTTCTGCAACCTCTGCGCGAGTGGATTGACAACATACAAGTGCGCGATCGCGAACTCGCTCATCGCCTGTGCAAGTCAATCCCCTCCCAGTGCCCCTTTGAGCGCGATATCAAAGTATTTGGTCGCACCCTGTTTCACATTCCTCCAATGTGCAAGCTGAATCCGCTTTACGAAGAAGTCGTAAGCCTGCGTTTCCGGGCACTATGCTATCTAGCAGATGAATGTGGAGAAGATGTCACCGCATACTGCTAAGATTCCTTCTCAGACGTCTTAAATTAAAGACGTGAAGATTCTGTGCATTATTGATAAGACATCATGGCTATCATTGCCCTGAGAGGCTGGTATCTCCAAGAGTATGAGCCGATTAAAGAATTAGAGAAACGTCCCCACGATCTGCGATTGAGCAAAAATAGCTTGCTGAAGTCTGGATTACGGGCAGATTTTTTAGAAGACAGCCAGGATGTTAAGCGCTCAGCTTGGTTTGGTCGTTATCTAGAAGGGGAATCGGTAGAGTTTTACATCGAAGGCAGCGGTGGCTACATAATCTCCAACATTGACCTGACAAGCCACGAGATTTATTTCACTAAACAGACGGTGATGGCGAATCTGGAACCGATTATCTTCCTCTGCCATCAGACTGAATATGCGGCGTCGAGTGAAGCCCTGCGAGAGGGACTGGCTAACGCCCTAGAAGTATTAAACACGCGATCGCGTCTTCCTTTGACGCTAGAAGTATCCAACCGCCCCACAGGTGCCTCAAATCGCCTCAACACCACGCAGATGCGAAAAATTCGGAAGAGTCTGCTATTTGTTGCTGATGGGACACCTATCACTAGCATTTCCAGGGAAGAAACGCCCCTACTCATTCCCAGTCCGAATGTTTGTGTAGAAATTGGCTACGCCTTTCAAAGTAAGCGTTCTGAACAAATTCTGCTAGCTCAAATGGAGCGTTCGGAGATGTCGGGACAGTTTCCCTTTGATCTTCCCAACCATCAACAACTGTTGTTTAACAGTGCGTCGGAACTGCATCAGACTTTACCGCCCCTGCTAGAAACCCTGCTGCATCGGTTTAATCTGTTTTCCTAGTCATTCGTCACTGGTCATTACAGTATATAAATTTCAACCTGTGAAAACAGGTTCTAGCCGTGAAGCCTGAATTTTAATTCAAGGCTCTGAAGCCAGTGCTATTCGTCATTCGTTGGTTGCTACAGACTAATAACGAATGACCTTTTGAGAAAATTCTGTAGAAATAGCCTGTTATTTTCGACCATTCTCAGCTCATAATAATCAGGACGGATTGAAAATCAATCGACTGTATGCCGAGAACTCCCACCGAATACGCTGTACACCTGATGATAGAAGGTGGTCACAAAGCAGAAGTGCGTTTTGCAACCATTCAAGAGTTTCAGAAGTGGTACAGCGGCGAGCTGATGCCCAAAGCCGCCTCCACGGACTTTATCAGTGTGCCGATCAAAAATATCCAGGGCGAGTACATGGTTATACGTCCCGTCAGCATTAGGGCAATCCGAGTGGAACCTGTCTTCGCCGGAAGTGTCGATAGAAGTGACTACGAATAGCTATCACTTTCCCTTTTGGTGTAAGTAATGAGAAAGACATTGGCTTTACTGTCCCTGAGTTTTGGTGTAACTCTGGGAAATGTCACTTTGCCTGCCCTCGCTAAAGATCCCCTGTCCGTTCCGCTGATACCAGTCAACTCAAACCTTTTAAATCTCGTCTGTTGCCGGTCAGATGCACTGGGACTTGATGAGCAAATCTGGGGGCAAAACGGTCAAGCCGGAGACCGAAAAGCTTTAATCGCCTCGATTGATAACAGTCTGCGATATTTACAGACAAACAGTGCCGCTCAAGCCTACCAGCAGTATCCGGTGCCGGGAATCACCCGCGATCGCGTCCGCCGATCTTTGGTTCGCTTTCGGCAGCTAGTTCTCAACTCTGGTTCGGCTGCCGAACTGCAAGCCGCAATCAAGCGTGAGTTTGTCTTGTACCAGTCTGTAGGCAAGGACAATAAGGGGAACGTTCAGTACACCGCCTACTACGAACCAACCTATACAGCCAGCCGCAAGCAGACGGCAGAGCATCGTTATCCTCTCTATGGGATGCCGTCAAACTTCAACTCTTGGCCCAAACCCCACCCCACACGGGTTCAGCTAGAAGGGGAGGATGGCTTGCTGGGAGCGAACAGTCCGCTAAAAGGGCTAGAAATCGCTTGGATGAGCGATCGCCTGGAAGCATTCTTGGTACAAATCCAAGGTTCTGCTCAGCTCCAGATGACCGATGGAAGCGTGATGACGGTCGGTTATGCGGGTGGAACCGATTACCCCTACACCAGTGTTGGGAAAGAACTCGCTAAAGATGGCAAACTGCCCCTATCCGGTCTGACGTTACCTGTGCTGATCAAATACTTCCAGCAAAATCCTTTAGAGCTGAGTAACTATATCCCGCGCAATCAGCGCTTTGTTTTCTTCAACGAAACCAATGGTGCCCCAGCAATGGGAAGCGTTGGGGTGCCGGTGACAGCTGAGCGTTCGATTGCGACGGATAAATCTTTGATGCCTCCGGGTGCCTTAGCTTTAATTCATACAAGAGTTCCCTACTTTAATCGTGCTGGTAAGATCGAACAGCGTCTGGTGAGTCGCTACGTACTCGACCAGGATAAGGGAAGTGCAATTCTAGGTCCCGGTCGCGTAGATTATTTTATCGGAACGGGTAAACGGGCGGGCGATCGCGCGGGTGTTACCGGCGGCAACGGGCAACTGTATTACCTGCTGCTAAAACAGTAAATTTTTTAGCGTCCCCCAACCTAAGAAATTGAGGCGATCGCGTCCCAATCCCAACCAGAAATTAAAAGTAAAAAGGCAAAAGTAAAAACTTTTGCCTTTTTACTTTTAACTTTTGCCCTATTTAATAAGGAGGTTCGCCGTACTCAAATTCATCGTGATAATCGTATGAACTAGAAACCCCTGCCATCTCCAGTTTGGGGGCGGGGATTTCCTCTTTCGGTTTTTCCTTTCCGAAGTCTTCGTACTCCTCAAAAGTCTTGCAGATAAGCGCAGACTCCTGAGAACTGGAAGAAATTAGATATTCTGTTAAATTCTTAGCAGTGGGATGCTCATAATCTACGGTACTAGCCACTAGAGCCGTATTTGTGCCACTGCCCCTTTCCTCCATTTCAATTAACGGGCAAAAAATTCCATGAGCATGAAACAATGGCCCTTTTGGTGTTAAAGGCTGCTTGCGGTACTGAGCATAAGCCTTTTCCAATTCAGCAATAAACCCACCAACTACTTGACCTTGTTTCATCTCGCAGTAGGATTTTCCAAAACTAGCACCCGCTGCACCATTCACCGTCAATTGCAGTGGCAATTGATGCAAAAGCTTTTGTTTCTCGCCGACGAAAAAAATCAGGTGACGAGTGAAAGTCTTAAACTTGAGCTTGTCTGCCAAGAAAGCATCGTAGTTTTCTTTAAACGTACCCAGTTTCATTCCGGTTTCACGGTCTTTCACAGACAATGGCCCCCGCCGCACGATGACTAAGCGTGGGGTGCTAGTGATAAATAGCGTTTCGACTCCGGTGCTAAACTCATGCTGCACCTGTTCCCAAGTGGCATCCGGTTTAAAGCCAACCGCATTAGCGTTATCTAGCTTAATTGCCAATCCGTGCGGCTGGATGCCAGTTTTCCCATATCGAGGATTGATCATCTGGCACCAAGGGATAACTTGAGAAGGTGGTGCATTGAACTTGTCGTCGTCGAAGTCAAAATTCGCAGATGCGTTCATGGTCTTAGGCATCCAAGTCGTGTGCTGATCAAGTTTACAAGTCTGGAGCAAGTGGTGATATCCGAAAAGATACCGTAGAAATGATAAAAGTAACACAAGTGCAGCTAACCGGGTTTACTGACACCCTTACTCCAGTTGAATGCCAGCAAGAAGCAGTGTTTCTTAGAACAGCTTGCTAGGATCGAACCAGCACAGTAGGAAGAGGTTCTTTGCGTTCTGAGTGCAGGAACGGTTGTCCAGTCAGAAGATTTAGGGAAGGTGCTGCTGGATTTTTTTCAACAAACGGATTGAAAAGCGTGGTTGAAAGGGCAAGCAATTCAGTAAAGGAGCGATCGCACTTTTCTTCTGTGCGCTTTTGGCATCTACTCTATATACCTTGTTTGCATCACAGACAAATTTTTGCTTTTTCAGTAGATTTTTAGACCGACCGTGTATCATAGACTACAGATATTTGTCTCAAAATATCCGATGCAAAGACAGGTTGACTATTGCATAGCAGCCAGGAAGGGTTAATATTTACTATCCTTTACCAAAGATATTGATATTGATAAAACTTCGTTGGTTTTATCAAAATCTACAACATGGAAACATCCTTTGAACTAACCCTGCAAATCGTTATCACGGTTGTTGCAGGTATCAGCGCCCAGGTTTTAGCCCAATATCTTCAGGTTCCTAGCATCGTCTTTTTGCTGCTGTTTGGCATTCTCCTGGGACCTGATGGCTTGCGCCTGCTACACCCGCATTCTCTAGGTACTGGCTTAGAGGTCATTACTGCCCTGGCAGTGGCAGTGATTCTGTTTGAGGGGGGGCTGAACCTAGAGCTGAGAGAGTTGGGAAAGGTTTCCGGCAGCCTGCGAAACTTAGTGACGCTGGGAACGCTGATCACGCTTCTGGGCGGCGGTATGGCAGCTCACTGGCTGGGTGAATTTCCCTGGCCTATCGCTTTTCTCTACGCTTCCTTAGTGGTCGTAACGGGACCAACCGTGATCAGTCCTCTGCTGAAACAGGTGCAAGTAGATCGGCAAGTGGCAGCACTTCTGGAGGGAGAAGGCGTCTTAATTGACCCGGTAGGGGCTATCTTGGCTGTCGTCGTGCTAGACACCATTTTGAACGCCGATACCGACCCCATCGAAGCTTTCATCGGTCTCGTCTTGCGCTTAGGCATCGGCGGCGGCATCGGCGTTGTCGGTGGCTGGTTGATGGGTTGGATTATCAAACGCGCCAAGTTTCTTTCAGAAGACTTAAATAACCTGGTCGTTCTGGCTGGGTTGTGGGGCTTATTTGGTTTGGCGCAAACAATCCGCAGCGAGTCGGGGTTAATGGCAACCGTGATGGCGGGAATTGTTCTGGGTGCCTCCTCAATCCCAGAGGAACGGATGTTGCGGCGATTTAAAGGACAATTAACGATTCTTGGCGTTTCGGTCTTGTTCATCCTGCTGGCAGCTGACTTGTCCATCGCAAGTGTATTTGCGCTGGGGTGGGGAAGTTTGTTTACAGTTCTGGCACTGATGTTTATCGTGCGACCGATAAACATCGGCTTATGTACCTTCAATAGCGACCTGAACTGGCGGCAGAAGCTGTTTTTGTGCTGGATTGCTCCTAGAGGAATTGTTTCAGCGTCGGTTGCTTCTCTATTTGCCATTTTTCTGACCCAGCGGGGCATCAACGGCGGCGATTCTATCAAAGCGTTGGTCTTCCTCACGATTATCCTGACCGTATTTTTGCAAGGACTGACAGCACGTTGGGTCGCTCATTGGCTGCAAATTAACCTCCAGGAAGCAACGGGCGCTGTGATTATTGGTTGTAATCCCTTAAGCCGCCTGATTGCCCGTTTGTTTCAAGAACAAGGAGAGTCTGTAGTGCTGATTGACACAGACCCCGAAGCGTGCCAAAAAGCAGAGCAGGAAAATCTGCGGGTATTCTTAAGCAGTGGTTTGGATACGGAAGTTCTGGAAGAGGCGGGACTCGACTCGATGGGAACCTTCCTGGCAATGACCAATAATGGGGAGGTGAATTTAGTGTTGGCGCAGCGTGCTTCTGAGGAGTTTCGTCCTCCTCGTGTGTTGGCAGTATTTCCCCAAGCAAACACACCGACTAATAATAGTAAGGTTCACCAAGCTTTCATTCCTAATTTATCAATTAAGAATTGGAATCAATACCTGAACGATGGACAGGTGAAGTTAGGCAAAACGTCACTCAAAGAGCCTGGTTTTTCGTTTCAACAAGCTCATCTACAAGCCTTGATTCGTTCCGGGGAGCTAGTACCCTTACTATTTTTACGGGAGGGGCGTTTCCAAGTGGTACCTGCGACAGAGGATTGGGAAGCGGGAGATCAGATTATTTATGTGCTGCATGACCCTCGACCAAAACTCTTGAAGCGTTTATCGGGTGCGAGTCCATCTTCTCGTTTGGCGCTAGAGAAACTGCCGGAAGTTGAAGAGGTACCCATCTCATCTGCAAGTGTGGGTGTCCTTTTAGAAGAACTCAAACCAGAACCTCAAACAGAACCTACAGAAGCGTGACACAAGACAGTCGCGACTATGCCAATCTGCCTGGAAAGCAAGAAAAGCGATCGCATATTCTTGCAATCGGCGGTTGAAGCCGCACAGCGACAGCAAGCACACAACCGAAACCTGCCAGGAGCAGGCTACTAAGTGGAACTAGATTTGCGACTATAAATTTGCTATTTCTGTGACTCAGCACTACTGAGGCTGAGAGATTTTGGATCGTTCTTTGCCTGCGCGGATTCTGACTCGGTGGCTAAGTTAGTGGCGGCTAATTTTATCTGAAGCCGCTTGTGCTGTCTTTCCTGGACTAATAACCCGCCTAGATGAATCAGAGCGATCGCGATCGCTCCCACGGATAAAATGTAGCTGTGTAGGGTGTAGAGGTGTTCGACAGTAGCAGTAGTAATGGCTCCACCACCTGTAACGATGTCTCGCAGTTGAGAGCCAATAAAAGGAATGGCTTCGATAGTTCCCAATTCGATGCTCAGACGCCAGTAGCCGAGTTGAGTCCAGTCGAGAATCATCGCCGTCCAACCGAGCGCGATCGCGGTTAATGTCAATAGAATGCCACTAATCCAAGCAGTTAGCCAACTATTCGTAAATTGTCGCCCCAGAAACATCACGACAATTTCGATTAAAGACACTGCAATTAACCCATTTCCCGCGAGATCGTGAACGCGGAGAATCACCCAGCCATTGGAAACTTCATTTGCGATCGCTTGCAGGGAATCATAAGCACCACCCGCCGCCGGTTCGTAGTAGAAAGCTAACAGAATTCCAGTCACAGCAGCGATTAGGCTCAAGGTTAGAATCCCAACAGCCAGGATCGTAGCCAGACGCCGAAGGACAAATTCATACTGCTCGGTTTTCATGGCTAAACTTTACTTTTCTTAACATTAGTCAAATGCTAGCCAGTTACAGAAGGAATTTCGTTGTCCTAACAGCGTATGCCTAAAGGCTGAATCGTTGTGATGAGTCATGAGTGATTCGCCAAGGGTCAATGACTCATCAGCATTACCCATGTCATGCCAAATACTCCACCCAAGACGGTAAAGCGACTGGCGAACCGTACCAAATGCCAGGAGTTCTGGGTGAGTGCTTGACACCTTCGATAACCAGATTGGTTGCTCCCTCCAGATGAGCCGCTTCAATCGGCGTAATCCCATCTCCCCAAGTGTTACCAATCCCGCAGGTAAGTTTGTAACTGCTGTAGGCTAGCCACTGCCCCGGACGCCTCGCCCCGAAGATAGATTTACCGGCAACGCAGATGTAACGCACCGTTGAGTAGAAGGCTCCTGGATAGTTCATTTTGACAAAATCTAGATTTTTCCGCGTCCAGCGTTCCCCGCTGATATGGGGCGTTCCCAAGGTGACAAGCGTGGCAACATAAGGGTGAGCGTGCCACAAACCAGCGTCTTCTGTGACATCTCCGTGAATAGAATAAGGTTTTTCCCCCAGGTAGATCCGGGAAATCCAGCCGCCAGCGGAGTGACCAATCAGGTTAAGCTGAGAAACGTTGTATTGCTGCAACATTTGTTTTACCGTGCGGTCGAGTTGCCGCAAAATCGGAATCATCGACCGTCCTCCTACAGTGGGCACCCAATCCCGACTTCGCAAGGGTACGGTTACAGTGGGGAAACCCGATTCTTGTAGAGATTGTTCGAGTGGACGGTAGGCGATCGCGCCTTCGAGATATCCGGGCAAAATGACAGTCGGTAAAGGCATTTGAGATTTTGGGTTTTGGCTTTTAGATTTTAAATTTTATTGTGCAATCAGGTATCTTGTACGGCATTGGCGTGGGTCCCGGCGACCCAGAACTGATTACAGTGAAAGGACTCGGCATTTTGCAACGGGTGCCAGTGGTGGCTTTTCCCGCTGGGTTACACGGTAAGCCAGGAATCGCTCAGCAGATGGTGGCTCAATGGTTGAATCCCCGCCAAGTGCAATTAGCTTTAACTTTTCCTTACGTACAAGAAAGCGAGATTTTGACTCAGGCGTGGCAAGTCGCAGCCCAAGAAGTCTGGCAATCTCTAAAATTGGGTCAAGATGTTGCTTTTGTCTCGGAAGGCGATGTCAGTTTCTATAGCACGTTTACCTATTTGGCGCAGACACTGCAACAACTGCATCCTGAAGTAATAGTGCAGACAGTGCCGGGAATCTGTTCCCCTTTGGCGGCGGCAGCGGTGTTAGGAATTCCACTGACAATTCGCGCTCAGCGCCTCGTCGTGTTACCAGCGATCTACACGGTAGGAGAGTTGGAAGCCGTTTTAGAATGGGCAGATGTGGTGGTGCTGATGAAAGTGAGTTCAGTTTACGAGCAAGTTTGGAAAGTGTTGCAGCAGCGCGGGTTGCTGGAACGTAGCTGGGTTGTGGAACGGGCAACGCTACCAGAGCAGGTAATTTATGCGGGGTTAAGCGATCGCCCGAATCTGAAATTGCCTTACTTTTCTTTATTAATTGTGCAAGTAAACGAGTCAGTGGATTAATTTCTTCAGGAACTTGAGGAGAGTGGCAACTTTTGGGCTTTTTTTCCAGTCTTGGCGATTGGGTTAGAGAACCTGAAAATTAACTTTTAAGCATTTTAGACTGAAATAATTGAGATTAAAATTCAGAATCTGAAACTAATATAAAAGCGGAGTGCTTGTTTTGATCGCGATCGCGTGCTTGCCGCACGTACCCACCTGACCTGATTCCCAGCCTGTCCTGTCGCTGAGGAGTGTAACTTACCTGCTATGTCCTATCTCTCATTCATTAGAAACCTGCCTGAAAAGTTAACTCAGCCGCCTCTGATTGCAGCTTTGGCTTCCGTGGGCATCCACGGAGTGCTGGCGATGACCCTTCCCAGTTTATCCGCGTCCTCCAAACCGGAAGAGCAGAAGCCGCGAGGGACTGTCAAAGTTGTGGAGTTAACACCGGCAGAGCAAAGCCGCATTCCGCAACTTGCACCGCCGCCCGTGTCGCTGCCACCGAGTCCCAACCAAACCCAGATGTTGCCACCTTTGCCGCCGCCGTCTTCCGTATTGCCGCCGATCCCTAGCTCCCCACCCTACAAATTTCCGCTGAACTCCACACCGCAACCTAACACGGGGGCTGGGTTGCCGGAGATTTTTCAGAGATCGAGCGATCGCCGTCAGCAAAGAGCTAGGCAAAATCCTTTCAATCCCAACAACCCAAACTTTATCGTAGGACGGCTTCCCGATCCCCCCAAAGTTCCCCAATCAGGTTCTCGGAAGGTGACACAGCAAGAGATTCGCCGTCGCCTGTTTCAGGGATTGCCCGCTGGTGTCCAGCCGGGGCAGGACGACATTTCCAGTCTGTTTCCGCCGCCACCGCCCACTTCCGATCAACAGACACCTTTCAACCCTTCTGAGGAATCTTCTGGAAAACAGCCCCCTATCGATTTTGGACAACAGACGCCTAGCAATCCCAAGCCACAGAGGTCGATTGATTTTGGACAACAGACGCCAAATTCGGAATCACAAATAGCAGCGAATTCCGAACAACAAACGTCTAAAAATTCTGAGCAACAACCTCCAGCGACTTCCGGACAACAGACGCCTCCTCTTTCTCCACAACAAATAGCAATGGCGCGGCGCGAACTGCAACGGCAGCAAGTCCTTGCTGATATACGGCAGCAACGTCGAAACTACGCCTATGACGGTAATGGCACTCGTGATGACGATTACAGACAAAAGTTAGCGGGTTGGGGTTCTAGACTCAACAAAGTCCCATCGAAAGAACAAGAAATTACGCTGACTTCTCAATTTCGTGCGTGCTTTATTAAGAAGCCGGAAGTAACTGCTTTAGTTGGGGCGCAGGTGGATGCTAAAGGTAGTGTCACGACCGAACTGCTTAGGAGTTCTGGTTACAACATTTTGAATGAGAAAGCGCAGGAAGTCGTTAAGGCTCATTCCTTTGGTGCAAAGGAACAAGTTTATGTTGTTCAGGTCAAGTTTGCGTACAACGAAAAAGATTGTCCGCCGATGACAGCTTCACGAGAAGCTCGAAATTCTCAAGAAGTTCAAGATTCTAGAAAACCACGAGATTCTCAAGAATCCTCTGAGTCTCAAAAACCGCGGGATTCTCAAAATTCCCAAAACTCCCCTGAGCCGAGAAAACCACGAGATTCTCAAGAAGCTCAAGATTCTAGAAGACCACGAGATTCTCAAGAATCCTCTGAGTCTCAAAAACCACGGGATTCTCAAAATTCCCAAAACTCCCCTGAGCCGAGAAAACCACGAGATTCTCAAGAATCCTCTGAGTCTCAAAAACCACGGGATTCTCAAAATTCCCAAAACTCCCCTGAGCCGAGAAAACCACGAGATTCTCAAGAAGCTCAAGATTCTAGAAAACCACGAGATTCTCAAGAATCCTCTGAGTCTCAAAAACCACGAGATTCTCAAAATTCCCAAAACTCCCCTGAGCCGAGAAAACCACGAGATTCTCAAGAAGCTCAAGATTCTAGAAAACCACGAGATTCTCAAGAATCCTCTGAGTCTCAAAAACCACGAGATTCTCAAAATTCCCAAAACTCCCCTGAGCCGAGAAAACCACGAGATTCTCAAGAAGCTCAAGATTCTAGAAAACCACGAGATTCTCAAGAATCCTCTGAGTCTCAAAAACCACGGGAATCTCAAGAATCCTCGGAGTCCAAAAAACCGCAAGATTCTCAAAATTCTCAAAACTCACCTGAGCCGAGAAAACCACAAGAATCTCCGGATTCTCAAAATTCTCAACAGACACCCTGAACATAGTTCACAAGAAGCGAAGACAGTATTAGACAGTCAGTTGGGTTGAGGAACGAACCCCAATCAATACTTATGCGTGTTGAGGTTCGTTCTTCAAGCTAGCCTACAACTCTCAATAAACTCAAAACTCACGTGGGAGTAAGCGGCTAGTGGTTGGAATCCATCTGGATTCATTAAAAGCGCCCTCTTGCAGGATAATAAACCCTTGGACTTTTGCGACTTCCTCTATGGCTTTAGATGCTTCCTTCTTGGCTCAGCTGCAAAATTCATCTGAGCGCTTAATTCAGCTACTGGATAACTTTGCCCAAGCACGGGTGCTGGTTGTCGGGGATCTCACCCTCGATGAGTTTCTGACGGGTCAAGTGGAACGAATTTCTCGTGAAGCACCTGTGTTGATTCTGCGCCACGAAAATACCCGGCAGGTACCTGGGGGTGGAGCAAATGCCGTCTATAACCTGGCAACGCTGGGGGCACAGGTGAAGGTGGCTGGATTAGTCGGAAAGGATGACCAAGGGCAAGCATTGCGCCATATCTTTGAAGCAGCTGGAATTGATACCAGTGGAATGTTGCTCGATCCAGACCGCCCGACGGTGACGAAAACCCGGATTTCTGGTCATGCTCGGCAGTCGGTAACTCAGCAGATTGTGCGCGTTGACCGGAAATCGGATGAGTTGCCAGATCAAGATTTGCAGCTACAGCTTGCTGAGTATATTCAGCAACATCTAGCTACAGTGGATGCAGTAGTTTGCTCAGATTATGGCGATGGCGTTTTTACTCAGCCTGTAATTGAGGCGGCGTTGTCTCACCAGAAGACAATAGTGGATGCTCAAGTCGGTCTCCAAAGATACCAAGGAGCGACGCTGTTTACGCCAAATTTGCCGGAGGCGGAGCAAGCGGTGGGGTATGCGATCGCGTCTGGGCAAATCACCCAAGCTGGACGCGACCTCTTGGCACTGACTCAAGCTCAGCAAATGCTGATTACTCGCGGTGAAGAGGGCATGAGTTTGTTTGACCGCAACGGGACGGAGCAGCATATCCCAGCGTTCAACCGTACTGATGTGTTTGATGTGACTGGGGCTGGAGATACTGTGGTAGCGGCGCTGACGCTAAGCTTAGTTGTTGGGGCGTCATTCTGGGAAGCGGCGGTTTTGGGAAATTTGGCGGCTAGTATCGTGGTACGCCAATTTGGAACGGCAACCACTAGCCCAGAAGAGATGAAGGCGGCTTTACTGGCGTTGTTAGAAGAAGAATAAACGAACCGCCAAGACGCAGAGTCCGCAGAGGGAAGAAAAGGAGAGAGTTTGATGAGAGGAAGCCGTCGGTTGTTGGTGACAGGTGGGGCTGGGTTTATTGGTTCCAATTTTGTGCATTATTGGGGTAAGGCTTACCCTGACGATCGAGTGGTGGTACTAGATGCGCTCACTTATGCAGGGAATCGCTATAATTTGGCGTCCTTGGAGGGGCAAGAAAATTTTCGGTTTGTCAAGGGGGATATTTGCGATCGCGCTTTATTAGACTCGCTGTTACAAGAAGAAAATATCGATACAGTGGCTCACTTCGCCGCTGAATCTCACGTTGACCGTTCAATTCTAGGTCCTGGTACCTTCATTCAAACGAATATTGTCGGCACATTCACCCTATTAGAAGCTTTTCGGAAACATTGGAAAACAAGGCAAGAAGGGATCTTTCTTCATGTTTCCACTGATGAAGTTTACGGTAGCCTAAACCCTAGCGATCGCGCATTTACAGAAACAACGCCCTATGCTCCGAATAGTCCTTATTCGGCATCGAAGGCGGGTAGCGACCATTTAGTCCGCGCCTATTACCACACCTACGGCGTTCCCACCATTATCACTAATTGTTCTAACAATTACGGCCCTTATCAGTTCCCTGAAAAGCTCATTCCTCTAATGTGCATCAATATCTTAATCGGCAAATCTTTGCCGGTTTATGGGGATGGGCAGAATATCCGGGATTGGCTATATGTTGGCGATCATTGCAGCGCTTTGGATGTGGTAATTCATCGCGGCAAACTGGGCGAAACCTACAATATTGGCGGCAATAACGAAGTTAAAAATATTGACTTAGTGAATATGTTGTGCCAGCTAATGGATGAATTAGCACCTAATTTACCCGTGCATCCTTGCAAAAAATTGATCGCATTTGTGAAGGATCGACCAGGGCACGATCGCCGCTATGCAATTGATAGCACGAAACTCAAAACTCAACTAGGCTGGACTCCTTCTGTAACGGTTGAAGAAGGTTTACGACGCACTGTTGAATGGTATCTCACTCACCGCGATTGGTGGGAACCATTACTGTCTGAGGAGTACCAAGCCTATTATCGCCAGGTTTATGTTTCTTAAAAGGTTCCTACCTTAACTCGAATGGCACTGATTTAAGAGCCGTAAAATAAATTTCCGCCTTCACCACGCAAACCCATTGAAACGAGTTGAAATCGCTATCTAGTTGGCTTTAGCTAACTTTAGGGATTAGCTAGCCCGAAATTTGTTTCAGGGCAGAGCTGTGGGTAAGGCTAAGCTTAAGCCAGTGCAATTCGATTTAAATTTCTTATGCCCCAGATCCAAAGGGCCAAGTTGTGTATAAGAAAACGCTCACGGCGGCGATCGCTAATAATCCTTGAATCAAATTCCCAATCAGCGAACCCACCACAATACCTATCCCGGCTTTCAGCGCCAGCTTGATTCTCGGCTCAAATTCTAAGTCGCGCCGGTAGAGAAACTCTCCAGTAATCGCTCCTAGTAGCGGCCCGATCAAGATTCCGATCAGTGGCCCCGCAACCAGAAAAGCGGGCAACAATCCCAAAAAACCCAGCACTAAGCCAACAACGGCTCCAATCTGCCCCCACTTACTAGCCCCTGCTTGTTGTGCCCCCAAGTAGGTCGCTAAGAGATCGACGCCAACGCTAAGTAGCAACACTAGGATAGCAACGCCCAGCGCCACAGACACGCTGCTAAAACTGTGAACCGCTCCCCAAACCACAATAGCAATCACAATCAAGCTAGTTCCAGGAATGCCGGGAACCACTGCGCCAACGACGCCAACGAGCATGAGGACAACGAGAAGCCAGTAGAGAATCGTCATGGACATTTAAATTCCAGCGGGTGCAACATCATCTAAGTGGTAGCTGAGAGTAACGTCTAGTTTTTCAGCAATCCCAGCTATCCAGTTTTCATCTTGCTTGGTGTAACTGCGCGGAGCATTGGCACCTAAAATCAAGACGCCTTGATTGCCAATCGGCTGACAGACCGCTCCTTGAGTATTCTCTGGTAGATAGTCAAATTCAATCCGTCCTGGGTATATTTTTAGAGCCACTAGATAAACGGGTTTTTGTTTTTCCAACACCCGCTGTAAAATTGGCCCTGGTTTTACTTCTGGGTTGACGCCTAAGATACCCCGCCGCAATAACACTCGTCCTTTGTACCAAATGACGAGCGATCGCGTCCCAGTGTTCGTGAGCAATAGATGCGATGCCCAAGCCAGTTCTATCTTTACGGCTTCCGGCAAGTCGGGTGCTAATTCAAACCCCTCCTCGCCGATGAGTTGGACAGCTTCGGGCGATCGCGGCTGTACTTGCTGCCACAGCAACCCCGTTAAAATTAACACCGCACTGATTATCACGCCCAACGCATCCGAACGAGCTTGAGAATCCGCTAGCTGCGGTGTCAATAAACGGTTAATCAACAGCAGCACCCCTGCCAACCCACCAACCACAAGGGGGAGTTGCCGTAAAACCTGATTTTGATCTGGCTTAGCCATTCTCTTAGTGCTGAGGATTGAGGGCTGAGGAATGAGTAGGAATAAAAGAGTAAAAATTTTCTCACCTTTTAACGTAATTCATTCTTCATCCTTCAGTTCAGATTTCATCCGGCTCAATGATCCGTTGAAACAAATAGCCAGTGCCTCGCGCCGTCAGTATTAGCTCTGGATTGCTCGGATCGTCCTCTAACTTTGCTCGAAGGCGCGAGATATGCACATCCACCACGCGAGTGTCTACGTGGCGTTCTGGCGTATATCCCCACACCTCTTGCAAAATCTCAGAACGGGAAAAAGGTTCTCCAGAACGGCTGACTAATAACTCCAGCAGACTGAACTCCATTCCGGTAAGCCGAATTCGCTCATCGCCTTTATAGACTTGCCGCTTATTGGTGTCAATCTTGATATTCCCGACATGGATGACGCCAGAACTGGGAATCCCAGAGGCACCCGTTTTGTCTACGCGCCGCAACACAGAGCGGATGCGGGCTTCCAGTTCCTTGGGGGAAAAAGGCTTGACAACGTAATCATCTGCACCCAGCTCTAAACCAGTGATGCGGTCGGCGACATCCCCTAAAGCCGTTAGCATGATAATTGGCACATCCGATTCCTTCCGCAATTCCTGACAGACGCCGTAGCCATCTAGCTTTGGCATCATCACATCCAAAACTACTAAGTCAGGAGTGGCATTGCGAAAGGTATCCAGCGCTTCTTCTCCATCGGCAGCCGTCACGACATCGTAGCCAATCATGGAAAGGCGCGTTTCCAGAATGCGACGGATGCTAGCTTCATCGTCAACTACCAGAATTTTTTCTTTATGGCTTTCCAAGCTCGTCAACGCTCCTTAAGTTCCGATTTCTAATCGTTAATTTTAGATACCATTACATTAAGATATCATTCTGTTTAGTCGGTTTGGAAAGCCTGAAATCCTCACAGTTGCTGGATTTTTATATTCTCTTATTCCTTGCGATTTATTAAGATTCTTTAACAAATCGAGAATGGTGCATGGCAAAGCCGCGAACTAACTATGTTTGTAACGAATGTGGGTCAGAATCTTCACAATGGTTTGGCAAGTGTCCCGCCTGCGGCACCTACAACTCCCTGGAAGAGCAGTTTGTGTCCCAGATTAATTCTTCCCTTCCCAGCCGGGGTTTGCAAAGCTCACAGCGCAATGGCAAATTAGCTGCCAAAGCACCCCAGGCGCGGGCATCGCTGACATTCGCGCAAATTACCGATAAGTATCAGGAACGGTGGACTTCTGGTTATGGAGAATTCGATCGCGTACTGGGCGGGGGGGTTGTTCCTGGCTCTTTGGTGTTAATTGGTGGCGATCCGGGCATTGGTAAGTCAACGCTGCTGCTGCAAACGGCGAATCAGATGTCGCAGATGTATCGCATTCTCTATGTCTGTGGGGAAGAATCGGGACAACAAGTGAAACTGCGAGCTTCGCGTTTGGGTGTTAGCAACTTGAATCCGGATCGGGAAAAAAACGGCAATCGCGTGTCTCTCCAGCCAGAAATAGAGGCATCTGTAGAGACATCTGTAGAGACATCTGTAGAGACTCCGGTGACATCTATCTCAGCGGGTGCGGATCTGTATGTGTTGGCGGAAACCGATTTAGAAGAGATTATCAGGGAGTTGGAATCTCTGAAACCAAATGTGGCAGTAATTGATAGCGTGCAGACGATTTACTTACCGTCTCTAACGTCGGCAGCGGGATCGGTGGCGCAGGTGCGGGAATGTACTGCTGCATTGATGAAGGTGGCAAAGAGAGAGAGTATCACCCTGCTGATTGTGGGACACGTTACTAAGGAGGGCGCGATCGCTGGCCCAAAAGTCCTAGAACACCTGGTAGATACCGTATTGTATTTTGAAGGCGATCGCTTTGCGTCTCACCGGCTTCTGCGTTCTGTCAAAAACCGCTTCGGCGCAACTCACGAAATTGGCGTTTTTGAAATGGCAGATCGAGGACTCCGAGAAGTTTCTAATCCCTCGGAGTTATTTTTGGGCAATCGGGACGAAGTGGTTCCGGGTACCGCTCTTGTCGTCGCTTGCGAAGGCACTCGCCCGATTGTCGTGGAACTGCAAGCCTTAGTGAGTCCAACCAGTTATAGTTCCCCCCGCCGCTCAACGACGGGTGTTGATTACAACCGACTGCTACAAATTTTGGCAGTATTAGAAAAACGAGTCGGCATCCCTTTATCTAAATTAGATTCTTATGTGGCTTCAGCGGGCGGTTTGAGTGTAGAAGAACCCGCTGTTGATTTGGGAATGGCGATCGCAGTTGTGGCTTCTTTTCGCGATCGCGTCGTCGATCCCCGCACTGTCTTAATTGGCGAAGTCGGCTTAGGTGGACAAGTCCGAGCTGTCTCCCAAATGGAACTGCGCCTGAAAGAAGCCGCCAAACTAGGCTTTAAGCGAGCAATTGTCCCCAAAGGGCAAACTTTCCCAGAATTGGGATTAGAAATTATACCCGTCGCCAAAGTTATCGATGCCATCATTGCCGCTATCCCAGCCTCTCATCATCATGATGATGAAGAAATGCTAGATGATGATGATGAATAGACGCCATTAAGGTGCAACTGGTAGCGCTTGGGGAATGCTGCGCGATCGCCTTTATTGCGTTTTTTAAGCATCTTGTATCATTTTGGAATCTATCCATTTCTCCAATTTTTGCAATATACGCTCTCTCAAAAACCGTTATTAAGCGGAACCAAGGAGAAAGCGAATATAGCAATTCTATTTGAGTTGTGAGCCAGCTCTTCAGATCCCCGACTTCTCTAGGAAGTCAGGGATCTCGCTTGCCCGCATGATTTAGGATTGCTGTATATTGGCTCAAAAAAATGAATTTATTTATATTCCCAATTATAGAAATTTAACTTTCAATCCCTTAAGAAAATAAACTTTTTATAAAACTAAATAGTTTTATTTGTTAATATTTATCCGCAATTTTATCCGTAATATTACTGATGCACAAATACAAAAAAATAGGCTGAATTAAGAAAAGGGTTAATAATAATTAACCGTCTGGGTGCAGATAATCGATCCTGTTATTGATGAAGAACTCTGGTAAACCTTAACAGAGAGTTACAGCCAATCCAGCACCCAGATTCAGTTTAATTAAGCAATGAATATTACTACCAAGAAAAACGCATGGAAGCTTGAAAGCTCAGCTCCATTATGGTTTTTCGCTTTTGTTCCTTATAAAATAGGCGAAGGTCTACTAATTATACTAATGCCCCTATTTATCATTCAGGTAGTAGGGGGAACCGTCGCTGATGTCGCTAAAGTAAACTCACTGATCGCCCTAGTAGGTATGTTTGCCTTCATTTTATGGGGCAACCTATCAGATAAGATGGGCTATCGTACTCCCTTCTTGATATTGGGATTTCTAGGATTCACTCTCTGCATATCAATGCTCAGCTTTAGCGATAACCTCTCACAAGTATTAATTCTTGGCAGTGTGGGAGGCTTTTTTATGGCAACGATTACCCCAGTAGGTTCAGCATTAGTACTGGATAGTTTTCCCGAACAGGAGTGGCCTAAGTTTTTCGGTAAATTCTATCAGGTAACAGGATGGAGTTTTGTCGCTAGTGTTCTATTCGGGATGCTCTGGCTCAACTTTGCTTCCAAATGCGTGGGCAATGTTGCAGCAATGCGCGGATTATTATTATTTGCAGGTGTTGTTTCGTCGCTGAGTTTACTTCTGTGCTTTCTTTGGGTAAAAGAACCGAAATTTGTTCGCAAACGCCGAAAATTTAATCCGAAAATGCTAGGACAATTGACTGTAGGAGTGATTGAAAGGCGAGCAGTTTTTTACCCATCCCGCGCCCTCTACTTTGTACTGCGCCCAAGCTCTCTGAGCCAAGCGGTTCAGCCACTAGGAAGCCCTTTAGGGCGTTATTATCTATGTTCTTTACTATTTTTTGTTGCCATCAACCTGGTTATTGTGCCCTTCCCGGTTTTTCTCACCAACACATTAAAAGCTACGAATACTCAGGTATTCTTGATTGCCTTAGTTAAGTCAACAATAGAGTCTTGGTTGTACGTTCCTGTCGGTCATTGGGTGCATCAGCGACCTGGTATCAAACTCCAAGCGCAGGCTACCGCTCTCAGGGGTGGCGTTTTTGGAATTTTTGTCTTGTTGGCTTTAATTCCGCCTCAACCGAGCAGTCTGGCGTTCGTTGGATTAGCTCAGATATTAAGCGGTATTACTTGGGCAGCGATCGCTGTATCTAGTAGCACGGCAGTGGGTATACTGGCTGGCAAAGACAAGGAAGGTTCGGCAATTGGGTTTTACAACGCAATAATTGGGGCATCAGGCGCACTGGGTAGCTTGGGAAGCGGATACCTTGCTGCTACCTTTGGGTATAGCGTTTGTTTTGGGATAGGCGCACTATTGACAGCATTCACTGCATGGTTGCTTTGGCAACTACAGCCTGTTGTATTAGCCAAAACGTCCTGAGTGGCTTTTGGGCTTTGTAAATAGAAGATACTAGGCAACAATTTTTGAAATGGCCGGGCAAGTGCAAACAAAGACAAATTCTTGAGCGCGATCGCTTGCACTCTGTCTGATTCTGTCTGATGAGGATGCGATCGCATCGCCCCAAATTGTTTCTTGTCTATTTTTATACAACTGTAACTAAATAAACACCTGTCCTCATTTACATCCTGCCCAAGTTTGATATTCTGCTAACCACAAAAACAAATCGAAGAATACGGAAGCTTTATCTAATCTTCATAATTTAGTTAAGTATTAATATTCAGTAAAACTCCTTAAAGCCAAGGAAATAGCAGCTTTATAGTTTTACTTACTCTATTTGTAGGTAAATCAAGATATTTTTTTGATAAAGATTCCGTGAACCTACTGGGAATTCATAGCAAGCTATGTAAGTATTTTTAAGTAGACGCCTGTATTTTATAAATATTATGTACAACTCTTCCGAAAGCTCACCTTTAAGCACACGTACAAATTTTGATACGCAGAGTGGATGGATTTTGGGAAACCCCATGCAAATCAGCCGACGCAACCGCCGCTTGCTCTTTTGCGCGTTCCTGCTTTTAGGGTTTGTAGGGTGTGTTTTTGGAATATTGCTGGGAGCGGGTCTGGATATTGGAAAAGCTATACTGGCATTTATCGTCTTGTGGGCAGGATTGTGTACTCTTAGTGCCCGCTAAGCGTAAAACGAGAACGATTTTATAGGTCTAGTAGGAAATTGAGCAGATTTTACTCAATTTGCCTAAATAAAGACCTAAATAAAGAAAAGAAGCGCTCAGTTTGCATTCAAAAATTCCAGATATCCATTGCTGAGTTCTTTTACGGCTAATTCATAAAATTGCTTGCCGTGTTCGGGTGTTGCCAAAGCGGGATTAGAACCCATACGCCCATCGGGATAACGGTTACGGAAATCAGTAGCACCATAAATTGGGTGTCCAGAAGCGACTTGATCTGAGAGGGGCGCTTGTTTAATGGCTTCTGGATAGACGTACTGAGTGAGGGCAACTTCACTAGGGGTGGCATGAGAACCTTCTTGGTCTTTATATAGCTCTTTTGCCAGCTTGTAGACAGAACTGCACATGAACCAGTTGCCGACTTGACACTGCACTAACTGGGCATTGGGAATATTTAAATCAGCTAAATGAGCGTAAGTTTCCGAGAAAGCCGCCTTTAGCGTCGCAATATTACCGCCGTGACCATTAATGAAGAAAAATTTGGTAAATCCAGCCCTAGCTAAACAGAGGATATAGTCTCGAATTAGCTGAATCATGGTGCTGGGGCGCAGGCTAATTGTGCCAGCAAAAGCCGTATGGTGCAGCGCCATGCCAACATTGATAGTAGGGGCTACCATTGCGTCAATCGCTTCGCCAACCCCGCGCGCGATCGCTTCTGCACAAATTGCATCTGTCCCAATCAACCCAGTTGGCCCGTGTTGCTCTGTCGAACCAATCGGGAAAATTATCCCCTGAGAACGGTTGAGATAGACTTCTACTTCAGGCCAGGTACTTAAGTGCAGCAGCATAATCAGAATAATCAGAAATGTTGGGCGATCGCTAAAGATAAATTTGGGCGAAACAGCGCACCGACTCCATCCTAGCTGGGTTGAGGGGTCATGTACTCGAAAAGGAATCTCTGAGGCAGCAATTTTGTTGTATGAATGAGGATGGAATTACACTCTCAAGTTCCCCAATTATGCTTTCCCTCGACCTCCCGAAGAACCCATCTAGTCCAGAATTAGGGCGAACAAGCCAGATCCTAATTGTTGAAGATGAGGATCTCATCCGGGAAATGATAGTTTTGGCTCTAGAAGAGGAAGGTTTCGAGGTGGTAACAGCCGCCGATGGGCGTACCGCTTTGACATTTCTTCAGGGTGAGACCCCTGCTACGGTAGATTTCCCCTTTGACCTGATTATTCTCGATTTAATGCTTCCTCAGGTCAATGGCTTGGATCTTTGTCGCTTGTTACGGTATCAAGGAAATCCAGTCCCGATTTTGATTCTCAGTGCTAAAGCAACTGAAACTGACCGAGTTTTAGGTCTAGAAGTGGGAGCCGATGACTATTTAACCAAGCCATTTAGTATGCGGGAGTTAATTGCCCGTTGTCGTGCCTTATTGCGACGCCAACGACTTGGCGGATTGCCCCAAGCGCCAGTGCTGCAATTCAAGGATGTGACGCTTTATCCCCAAGAGTGTCGCGTGATTGTTCGGGGCGAGCAAGTTAACCTATCACCCAAAGAATTCCGCTTGCTGGACTTATTTATGAGTTATCCGCGTCGAGTTTGGTCGCGGGAGCAGCTGATCGATCAGGTGTGGGGTCCAGATTTTGTGGGGGACAGTAAAACAGTAGATGTTCACATTCGCTGGTTGCGAGAAAAATTAGAACGCGATCCTAGCCAACCAGAATACGTAATTACGGTACGTGGGTTTGGTTATCGGTTCGGCTAAAAGATGCAATATGAAGAAGGAAGAGTGAATTTTCAACCTTCCTTCTTCATCAGTAGAGGGGCACAACTAAACATGGCTGGTAGCGGTCGATGGTTGAGAGGCGCTGTTTTTATGAATCACTCCCCCCAACCATTCCCATCACCTTACGTTTATTGGCACCCACCTCTACTAACTTTGTATTTTTAACTGATAGCTTAAATGACCCTCATCGCATTTTTTGTGGGGCTAACTTTAGGAGTTGGGTTTTGGCTCTGGCGGCGGAACAAGCTTTACCGCCAGTTAGAGCAAATTCTTGGGTTGCTACCTTCAAGTGTCATTGGGGTATCTTTACCGCTGGTTTCGCAGCTACGCAGTGGAATTGCTTTGGCAAATCAGCAGTCTCTTCAGCTAAAGACGCAGTTGCAAATGAATCAAGAGATTCTGCAAGTGGCACCCATCGGCTATCTGGAGGTGGATGAAGAAAACCAGTTGATTTGGTGCAACGAGCAAGCCCGCATTTTATTAGAGCTTCATCGATGGGAACCAGGACAGGTGCGTTTGCTGCTGGAGTTAGTGCGATCCTATGAACTCGATCAGCTAATTGAGCAAACTCGACACCAGCAAAAGCCTTGTGAACAAGAGTGGGTATTTCACCCAGATTGTTCGGATGCAGCGGTAATTGGGGAGATGCGATCGCTTACTTTACGCGCATCTAGCTTGCCCTTAGCCTACGGACAAGTAGGTGTTTTTCTAGAAAATCGCCAACCTTTAATCGAACTTTCCCAATCGCGCGATCGCTGGGTTTCTGATTTAGCCCACGAACTCAGAACCCCCCTCACCTCCATCCGTTTGGTAACGGAAACCTTGCAAAAACGCTTGCAGTCTACAAAAGAGCGCTCATTAATTGACCGCCTCCTGCCAGAAGTCAACAGACTAATGAACCTAGTTCAAGACTGGCTAGAACTAAGCCACTTAGAGCAAGATCCCAGCAAACACCTCACCCTAAAATTAGTAGAACTGCGAAGCTTAATTCACTCTGCCTGGGAAACAATAGAGCCTTTAGCACGACAAAAGCAACTCAGCTTCAGCTATTCTGGTTCCGACACCTTACTCATCAAAGCCGACGCATCTCGTCTCACCCAAGTATTTCTCAACTTACTCGACAACAGCATTAAATACAGTCCCCTTGAAGGAGCTATCCGTGTTGAAGTAAATCTTATTCCGAATAAGGATATCCCTAACTTGGTTCAAATCAATATTATTGATTCAGGGATTGGGTTCCCTGAGTTCGATTTACCCCATGTTTTTGAGCGGCTCTACCGAGGAGATCCCTCCAGGCGGCGTCAGCACAACTCCTCTGGAACTTCTGAAGAATTGTCAGTTGTGGTAACGACTGGCAGCGGTTTAGGCTTAGCGATTGTGCGGCAAATTGTCATCGCTCATGGCGGCTCCGTCAAAGCGAAGAATCATCCAGAAACCGGCGGCGCATGGCTGCAAATTGAATTACCTTCCTTTCAATCCCCGCTTGAAATTTAAGGTTAGCCATCGTTGCAGTTTCGATATTCATTTTCAAGTTTTTGCACAATTTAAGAAAATTAGTATTAACCAATCATGCTAGTCAGACAGAACCCACAATCTAAAAGGGTTCTGGAACAATAAAATCGCCAAAGCATGATTCAGCTAAATGATTTTTTAAAGGTTTCAGCCCCTGAACTCGGATCGTTAAGTTATTAACTGTGCCTTCCAAAATCAGCCCCTAAAAATTACATCTATCCTACGATAGGTTTTCATTTGGTCTATATGCATACAGCCAAATCAACAAATTTAAGCCATCTTAGAGAGTACAGTCGTTTTGTTTTTATACCAGCAGAGGTGAATGCTTTCCTCTAAACACGTGCATACGGAACGGATACACTTCGATCGCAGAACTAGGGGCTTATTAAGAGATGTTTTGCGAATGGGAGCCTTAGTAGAAAACTCCTTTCGCCTCTCGCATCAAGCCTTGTTTTCCCGTAACCTGGCAGCCGCTAGGGAAATTCCCTTATTGGATAAACAAATTGACCGATTTTATCGCCAAATCGAGCTAGATTGTGCAACTTTAATGACCCTGGAAGCTCCGGTTGCACAGGATTTGCGTTTACTCAGTGCTTGTATGCAGCTGGTGCGCGACTTAGAACGCATTGGTGATTACGCCAAAGACCTAGCAGAAATTGCGATTAAACTCTTTCCTTACCCCCCTCATTCTTGCCTACCGCAGATTGAGGTAATGTCCCATCATGCTCAAGCCATGCTGGCGTCGAGTTTAGTCGCGCTGGCAGATTTGGACGCAGCCGCCGGGAAAGCTGTCAAGCAGCAAGACGATGCCGTGGATAGCGCTTACGAAACGGTTTATCAAACCTTAGCCTTTCAGCGGGATATCAAAGGGGTGGTTGAACCGATTCTGTTGATGGGGTTGATCATTCGGCATTTGGAACGAATGGCAGACCACGCCACCAATATTGGTCAACGAGTTGCCTACATTGTCACGGGAACCCGGTCTTAAAGGCTACAGTCACGGCACGGCAGTGCCCATACTGATTTAAGAGTAAACTTGCACTCATATAGCATTTTTTACTTGCGTTCTATACAGTTCGCGATAAGGGTCTACAGCTAGCTACCTACCTGTAGACCCCTATCGCTGTATTTCCCTCTCATTGAGAAGTGATATAACTGTTACCCTCACTGCTGCTAATGGACTGCATCACTATTACGCTGACACGGTTGACCCGTATTTTGAAGGCAATGGCGGTGGCAATAATGCCCTATCCCGCTTTGCCGAACGCAACCCCATTTATCGGATTGGATCTTTAGGTGCTGGTGTCGGCTTGAACTACAAGATTAGCAACGCCTTGAAGCTGGACTTGGGTTATCTCTCCAACACAGCCAACAATCCCGAAGATGACAATGGGGTTTTTAATGGTAACTACTCAGGTTTGGCACAGTTAGTTTTTGGTACTAACCGATTTAAGCTTGGACTCACTTACATTCACGCCTATGATGATGGCGGCAATAATGCTCCCCGCTTTGCTATGGGTGGTACTGGCACTGGTCTTGCCAATTTGAATCCAGCGACGCTAGCTGCTGCGACTACAGGTGGTCTAACCCAAGCTCAGTTGAGCAGACCCGTTTCGAGCAACTCTTACGGGTTAGAGGCTTCCTTCCAATTAACCCCTCAATTTGTTCTAAATGGCTGGGTGGGCAAAACTGACGCTCGTTTGATTGGCTTAGGCGATGCCGACATTTGGAACTTTGCCCTTGGTCTTGCTTTACCGGATTTTGGCAAAAAAGGCAATTTGCTTGGCATTCTCGCTGGGGCCGAACCAACTCTCAAGGTCTAAATGTTCCAGGCCCAGAAAACTTCGAGCGTGATTTTGCCTATCACATTGAAGGTTTCTATAAGTATTCAGATGACAAATAACATCTCAATTACTCCGGGCATTATCTGGCTGACATCTCCTAACCAAAACAGAGATAATGATGACATCATTATTGGTACGATTAGAACAACGTTTACCTTTTAATTAGCGGTCAGGGTGAGGATCGATAGTCACAACTGACAACTAATCACATAAACTAATCTAATCGCTTAATCGCCAACTTTGCTCTTGCCGATTCGGAGCGCAACTTGAAAGCCTCTAAATCGGCTTTATTTGTTGGGTTCCTAGCTAGCGGATTGTCAGGATTGCTTAACCTGTAGATTACCAAATCCTTACCTATCCCTAAACTGACACAACTAGCATTAGAGGAAATTATGTCGCCTACAAGACAATGTTGAGCTTGAGTTGGCAGTGTTTCATGTTTAATAATGATGGAGTTTCTCAAGAAAACTCCCTATAGCGTTCCGTTAATCCGGGATTGTTTCCCTTGAGTTCAGTTAGGTGTGAGGAGATTAGATGTCTAAAATTTTGTGGAATACTCTAAAATTAGGGCCAGCGATCCTAGGTGCATCCTTATTAGTTTGCAGTAGCACGCTTGCCGCACAGACGCCTGAAACTCAAATGGCGAGCGAGCCGATAGCTGACACTAACCAGGTGACTGATTTATTAAAACCAGCCGACCAATCCCAGCAAGCGCAGCAGACACCTGTTCAAGAACTGGCTGTTCAACCAGAAATTAGTTCTATTCCAGTTTTCACCAACGGCACGTCTGCCCAAGAAACGCCGGTTGCCGAAGCTGAATTAGTGAGTCCGAAACCAGTTTTAGCAGATAACGCGATCGCGCAACCCACTGCTGATGCTGTCCCCACGAGCCAAAACACCGATTTAGAACAAATCGACCAATACACCAATGAAGTCGGGACGACCGACTCAATGGATCAAGTCACCAACGTGTCGCAGTTGCAAGACGTAGAACCGACGGATTGGGCTTACGAAGCACTGCGAAGCCTGGTGGAGCGCTATGGTTGTATCGCTGGGTATCCCGATGGTACCTTTCGCGGCAACCGGGCACTGTCGCGTTATGAATTTGCCGCCGGGATGAACGCCTGTTTGCTGCAAATCGAAAAACTGATTGCGGCAAGTTCGGCTGACTTTGTCACTAAAGAAGATTTAGCGACGCTACAGCGGCTAATTGATGAATTTGGGGCAGAATTAGCCACCTTAAGAACGCGAGTAGATAACTTAGAAGGTCGCACGGCATTTCTGGAAAGCCATCAATTCTCTACAACGACTAAGCTGACTGGCGAAGTTATCTTTGCGCTTGCTGACGTTTTTGGTGAAGAAAGGGCTGGCGGGGGCGACATAGACGCTAACCTCATTTTTGCTGACCGTGCCCGTTTGAATTTTGACACTAGCTTCACGGGCAAAGACCGCCTGCGAACCCGCCTGCAAGCTAGAAACATCGTCCCATTTAATACAGGTGTAACCGGAACCAACATGACCCGTTTGGGTTTTGACGGCGATAGCGCGAATGATGTCGCAATTGACGACTTTTACTATCGTTTTCCCCTAGGTGATAAGCTCTTAATCCAAATTGATGCCGCCAACGTTGAATTCAATGACAACGTCTACACCTTCAACCCCAATTTCGAGAGTAGTGGAAGTGGCTCTATCTCCCGCTTTGGGCGTTTCAACCCCATCTACCGACTAGGTTCTGAGGGGACTGGGTTGACTGCGACCTACAACTTTAGCAAGGCATTAAACCTATCTTTAGGTTATCTAGCGCCTCGGGGTAACGATCCTTCAAACGGTTCCGGGGAATTCAGTGGTGCCTATGCCGGTCTAGCTCAACTGGTATTCCGTCCTAGTGACGCCCTTAATGTGGGTTTGGTTTACGCCCATACTTATGAGAACCAAGAAAAAGGCGTCAGCTTCATGTCGAGTACGGGCAGTAGCTTTGCTAATCGACCCTTCGGGAACATTGCGACTTCTGGCAATCACTACGGACTGAATGCCAGCTTCCGGTTTGGCCCTGGCATTAACCTTTCAGGGTGGGCAGGTTACTCAGTAGCTACAGCTGAAATTAGCCCGGCTGGTCTTGCAACTACAGGATCTAATGCAGATATTTGGAACTGGGCTGTAAGCCTAGCCTTCCCAGACTTGGGTAAAAAAGGCAACCTGCTTGGTTTCATATTTGGGATGCCGCCTAAAGTGACTGACAACGATGTCAGTAACCGTAGCGATCGGGACACCTCATATCATGTAGAGGCTCTGTATCGCTACCGGCTGACTAACAACATTGAACTCACCCCAGGTTTGTTGGTGATTCTCAATCCGGAACACAACGACAATAACGACACACTCTACGTAGGAACGCTGCGAACAACCTTTAAGTTCTAAGCACCTGCGTTTCGGGTAGGGGCGGGGGATTCCTCGCCCGCTCGTCTCTGACCCAACAAACGGTAGATTTACGCGAATAAAAATGCTGTGTGCGATCGCTCCTATCTGAACTTAAGCGATCGCACCTTCGCGTGCAGATATAAGCCTTCAAAACTCCTTCGATCTGCGCTTTCCTGCTGGCAATCATCATCTTTGCTTAACCTGTAGATTACCAAAGCCTTACCTTTACCTAAACTTACAGAACTAGCATAAAGATCGGCAGGGGTAGCATTTTAATTTTGTAAATACGCTATCTTGTAGAGTTGGTTTTCATCTGCTCTAGTTCATTTCTACTTCCTGGCAGTAAATAAAACGACAATAACCGCCAGGAAAGAACATGCACCTAGCATTTTTGACAATTCTTCAGCGTCAGCTTTTTAAAGACTCAAAGATTCAGTATGTTTTCTCCAATGCATTCAACACGACGGGCTTTTCTCGTTCCCTTTATTGCCCTCTCACTGAGCGTGACTGCCTGTCAGTCGCCAAACACAACTCCTTCCACCAGTCCAACGGCAGGAACCCCTGGTAGCGCCACTCCTGCCGCAGCAAACGGTGGTGGCGGTGGCAACGTCTCCTTAACTGGTGCCGGTGCCAGTTTTCCAGCTCCTTTGTATCAGCGGTGGTTCTCGGAGTACAACAAGCAGAATCCCAACGTCCAAGTCAGCTATCAATCGGTTGGTAGCGGTGCTGGTGTGGAACAGTTCACCCAGGGAACTGTGGACTTTGGTGCCAGCGATACGGGGATGAAACAGGAGGAAATCACCAAGGTTAGCAAGGGTGCTGTGTTATTACCCATGACAGCAGGCAGCATTGTTCTAGCCTACAACCTACCCGATGTCAAAGGTCTTAAGCTACCGCGTGCAGTTTACACCGATATCTTCTTGGGCAAAATTAAGAAGTGGAACGATCCCAGAATTACCCAAGCCAATCCTGGGCTGAATTTACCAGACAGGGAGATTACTGTTATCCATCGGAGCGATGGTAGCGGTACTACAGCAGTCTTCACCAAACATCTGAGTGCGATTAGTCCGGCATGGAAAAGTGGCCCTGGCGACGGTAAAACTGTCAACTGGCCTGTCGGCGTGGGTGCCAAAGGCAACGAAGGCGTCACCGCTCAACTCCTGCAAAGTGATGGTGCCATCGGTTATGTCGAGTACGGCTACGCCAAGCAACAAAATATCCCTGTAGCGGCGCTGGAAAATAAAGCGGGCAAGTTTATTGAACCCTCCAGCGAAAGCGCGGCTAACACGCTAGCCGCAGTGACTCTGCCCGCAGACTTGCAAGTTTCTATCACCGACCCAACCGGCGAGAATTCTTACCCAATTGTCACCTATACCTGGGTCATGGCTTACAAGACCTATGAGAATCCTGACGAGGCAAAAGCCCTCAAGGATGTCTTGAAGTGGTCGTTAAACGAAGGACAAAAGTACAGTGAAGAGCTAGGATACGTGCCTCTTCCCCAGCCTGTTGTAGCCAAAGTTCAAGCAGCAGTGGATACCATCAAGCCGTAAGTTTCAGCGTTAGATATTGCCCGAATCGGCAAGAGGCTAATCCTTTCTGAACCAGAATGTTAGTCAAGTAGGGACTGCTTACCCTACTTGACTATGAAGACTTAACAATGAAGTTTTTGGGATTGGAGAGTGAGAATCTAGAACTTCCAATCCTGAATTCCCCTAGCACTATATTGCCTACAAAAGTAAAAACTTGGGAAAATTCAGAGATTCCCGGTAGACGTATACCTAGCTCTTGATATAAGATTAAAGGCTGTGACTTTTTGGCGAAACCAATGAACGCTCAGGAAATCATCCGCTCAATTGAAGCGGAGCATCTGAAAAAAGAGTTGCCCATTATCCATGTGGGCGACACCGTTAAGGTTGGGGTAATTATCCAGGAAGGCGGTAAAGAACGGACGCAGCCCTATGAAGGCGTCGTTATTGCCAAGGGCGGTAGCAGCATTAACTGTACGATTACCGTACGGCGGGTATTTCAGGGAGTAGGCGTTGAGCGGGTATTTCTGCTCCATTCTCCCCGAGTTGAAAGCATCAAGATTATTCGTCGGGGTAAGGTGCGTCGTGCTAAACTATACTATCTGCGCGATCGCGTTGGGAAAGCCACTCGCGTTAAACAACGCTTTGACCGTAGCCTGTAGTCCAATTTGGACAAGGCTATTCCCGATTGACGCCGCTAGGGGTTAAACTTAAATAGAGAAAAGTTCAGCCTCTCGCTCTCAAATCCACCTGTGCGCTCTTAGTTCAGTTGGTAGAACGCAGGTCTCCAAAACCTGATGTCGGGGGTTCAAGTCCTCCAGGGCGCGCTCTCATCACAAAACAGGACTGAGAACTGAAGAGTGTTCGCGAAGTAGCGCAACAGCGCTAACAGAGTGAAAACATAGAGGGACTCAGAACTTAGGCATCAAAGCTCTGCCCGAAAGCATTCCTGTGGTTGCATAGTCAGCCTCAAAAACGTTTACTTTCGGGTAGACTTGTGTTGTGTAGGTGGTTCATCAGTATTGCCTAAGTTCAGGTGCTAGACCCAACGATTGCATCGGTATCTGCGTGGATTGGCAGCACATTAGGCTGTACACAGCTAAAAGCGGTAGAAATGAACTGCTCAAGAGCTGTATTAACGGGAGAGATATTGTGGCAAAGAAAAACGAAGCCGAGAGCGAAGCAAAAACAACTGGGTTTAATATATCAACCTTTTTTCAGGAAACCAAAGACGAACTGAATAAAGTCGTCTGGCCCAGTCGGCAGCAATTGCTCAGCGAATCTGCTGCTGTGCTGTTAATGGTAACTCTTTCGGCAGTTTTAATTTATCTGGTTGATGGTTTCTTTGCTTGGGCAGCAAAGCAGGTGTTCGGATGAGTTTTGCAACCGACAATCCACAGGATTTCAATCAACTTGAAGACACGTCAGATGGCTCGGTAAAATCCCGCTGGTACGCCGTTCAGGTGGCATCTGGATGTGAAAAGCGTGTCAAGACAAACTTAGAACAGCGGATTCAAACTCTTGATGTTCGCGATCGCATTCTCCAGGTGGAAATTCCTCAAACTCGCACCCTGAAAATGCTCAAAGATGGCACTCGCAAGGAGTCGGAAGAAAAAGTCTTTCCCGGCTACGTGCTAGTCCGGATGCGGCTAACTCCTGGGGCAGATGGTGAATTGGAGATGGACGATGAAGCTTGGCAGGTTGTCAAGAACACCCCAAACGTGATTAACTTTGTCGGTGCAGAACAGAAACGCCGTTACGGACGGGGACGCGGACACGTTAAACCCTTGCCGCTGAGTTTTTCAGAAGTCGAACGTATCTTTAAACAAGCTACCGAGCAAGAGCCAGTGGTGAAAACTCATCTGGCTACAGGAGATAAAATTATTGTCCTTTCTGGTGCGTTTAAAGATTTTGAAGGCGAGGTCATTGAAGTCAGCCCAGAAAGAAGCAAGCTGAAGGCGTCACTATCCATTTTTGGACGCAATACGCCGGTAGAATTGGAGTTTAATCAGGTTCAGAAACAAAGCTAAATAGTTAAGATGGCAAAGAAAGTTGTTGCAATCATCAAGCTAGCTCTTAATGCGGGCAAAGCTAACCCTGCCCCGCCAGTGGGACCAGCGCTCGGTCAGCACGGGGTCAATATCATGGCGTTCTGTAAAGAATACAACGCCAAAACAGCGGATCAAGCTGGGATGGTAATTCCGGCAGAAATCTCAGTCTATGAAGACCGCAGTTTTACCTTTGTTCTTAAAACACCACCGGCATCCGTTCTGATTCGTAAGGCAGCTGGCATTGAGCGAGGCTCCAACGAACCAAACCGGAAAAAAGTGGCGTCAATTTCAAAGGCACAGTTGCAAGAAATTGCTCAAACTAAAATGCCGGATCTCAATGCCAACGACATTGATGCGGCAATGAAAATTGTGGAAGGAACTGCCCGGAATATGGGCGTTACTATTAACGAATAGCGATTCTTTGATTCGCTAATTGCAAGCACGCGGAAAGCTGGCAACGTAAACCCAATCGGGGGAGAGGTAACATCTCGTTAGTGACCCCAGGAGAAAAATATGGCAAAGAAAGTATCCCGTAGGCTCCAAGAGCTGCAAAAGAAAGTCGAAGATCGACCCTACGAACCCACAGAGGCTCTCAACCTTTTAAAAGAGACAGCCACTGCTAAGTTTCCTGAATCTGCTGAGGCGCATATCCGCCTGGGAATCGATCCCAAATATACCGACCAACAGCTGCGAACAACCGTTGCTTTGCCCAAAGGAACTGGACAGACAATTCGAGTTGCCGTAATCGCCAGAGGGGAAAAGGTCCAAGAAGCCAGCAATGCCGGTGCTGATATTGCCGGTTCCGAAGAGCTGATTGACCAAATCCAAAAAGGCATGATGGATTTTGACCTGCTGCTGGCGACACCGGATATGATGCCCCAGGTAGCAAAACTGGGACGTTTGCTCGGTCCCCGTGGCTTGATGCCCAATCCCAAAGGTGGGACGGTGACGTTCGATCTAGTGCAGGCGATCGCTGAATTTAAAGCTGGTAAGTTAGAATTCAGAGCTGACCGTACTGGGATCGTCCACGTTTTGTTTGGCAAAGCTGCCTTCCCAACTCAAGACTTGCTCGTGAATCTTAAGGCGTTACAGGAAACGATTGACCGTAACCGTCCTTCTGGAGCCAAGGGTCGCTACTGGCGCACAGTGTACATATCTGCGACAATGGGGCCATCGATTGAAATTGACATCAACGCCCTGCGCGATCTAAAGCTGACTGAAGCTGCCTAAGATTCAGCCCTGTAGGGGCAAGGGTTTCCCACCCTTACAGGAGCAATCGATTGAGTAAACAACAGGAGCAAGATTTAAAGTTTTCAGCCCAATTAACTGAATAGCACGCGCCGGAGACAGCAGGAGCTAATGGCTTAATTTCCTGCCTAGGTTTGCGACTTTACCGCATTAAGGTCAATCTTCTCGCCACACGCAACATGGCAGAAGCTGCACCAAAAATGCGAACCCTGAAAAGGGTTCCTTGGGATATTGCGTAACCCCGGCTCAACCGCTGGGGTTTTTAATTGGGCTTTTTTAGGTTTGGCATTCTGCATTTTCTAAAGGAGGTGAAAGATACATGGGTAGAACGCCGGAAGATAAACGGGCGATGGTCGCTGAAATCAAAGAAACTTTAAATGTGGCTCAGCTGGCAATCGTCATCGATTACCAGGGGTTATCAGTTTCGGAGATTATGGACTTGCGGCGGCGGCTGCGTCCCAGCGGCACCGTTTGCAAGGTGAGCAAGAACAAGCTGATGGGAATTGCCATTGAGGGTGATTCCAACTGGCAACCGATGTCAGAATTCCTTAAAGGTTCTTCTGCTTTCTTGCTAGTCAAGGACGATTTGAGCGGCGCAATTAAGGCTTACCAAGACTTCCAAAAAGCCACTAAGAAGACAGAACTTCGTGGTGGTGTAATGGAAGGTCGAGCTTTGAGCCAAGCTGACATCAAAGCGCTGGGAGATTTGCCTTCCAAGGAACAACTCATGGCGCAAATTGCTGGAGCTATCAATGGCTTGGCAACCAAGATTGCTGTGGCTATCAACGAAGTTCCAGCTTCGCTGGCAAGAGGACTACAAGCGGTCTCCGAGCAGCAGCAAGAAGGTGGCAACGGCGAAAGCGATGCAACTGCTACTGCCTCAGCGTCTGAGGAATAAATTGGCGGTTACAGGTACAAAGTCTGCCGATGAAGGCAGCTACCTAAACGCCTCAAGAATGGATTCGCGGCTACACAAACAAAGCCTGCCTAGGCAGGCTGTAACAAAAATAACGTTACTGGAGTTTTGAAATGTCTGCTACAACTGACCAAATTCTCGATCAACTAAAATCACTGACTCTGCTGGAAGCTTCTGAACTCGTTAAGCAGATTGAAGAGGCTTTCGGCGTTAGTGCTGCTGCCCCTGCTGGTGGAATGATGATGATGGCGGCTCCTGGTGCTGCTGCTGCTGCGGAACCAGTTGAAGAGCAAACTGCGTTTGACGTGATTCTGGAAGATGTCCCAGCTGATAAGAAGATTGCCATTCTTAAGGTAGTCCGCACCATCACGGGTCTGGGTCTGAAGGAAGCTAAGGACTTGGTAGAATCTACTCCCAAGCCAGTTAAAGAAGGCGCTGCCAAAGAAGAAGCTGCTGATATCAAGAAGCAGTTGGAAGAAGCTGGTGCGAAGGTAGCAGTTAAGTAAAAGGCTAATGGCTAATGGCTTTTTTCAATGAGCCATTAGCCATTCAGTAGGCGGGATTAATTATTTGTAGGATGGGTTAGCGATCGCGTAACTCATGCAGATTTGGGGTTTCCTTGCGTTTTTCCAACTAACCTACGAAAATCTACGAAAATCTTCAATTTAATTGCATCCGCCTACTTAGCAAAAAATCACCGAATAGAAATGAAGTGATTTCCTGAAGCTAAACAGAAATTACGATTCAGGAGTCTAAAGAAGGCTCCTTTTTTTTTGAGGTGATTTTTTAGGTAATCTAATCCCTCTTTTGTTCCTAGGGGGAATTCCGGGCGACCATGCGATCGAAGACTAAACGAGACATCTTGGGAAAAATTGTCTTATCTTGGGCGTAGGCGGTATCGTCACCAAAGACTGTCAAAATATAAACGGTGCTACCATCCCTGGTTGCGACGAATGCCGCTTCTTGGCGCGAAAAAGAAGTCCAACCCGCCTTTGAGTAAAAATCAATATCCACATCAGACAAAGCCTCGCCAAAAAATTCCTGGATGGGGTTGAAGTCACCCCAGGTTTTTGACTCTAGTGTCCTCATTTCTGGACGCAAATCTCTTCTCAGCCATCCGCACATTTTTTCGCTGGCAGTTGAGGAAACAGCCTGTCCAGTTCCACACATTTCGTACAGGAGTCTAGCTGCCTGATCGGTTGTTATCTTATTCCGAATGGGATCTTTGGGATCGCCTCGCATTTGCAAATCAATCTCTAGAGGTTCTGGAAGCCTTAGGTAGGGGATTGGATAAGTTTTTTGGCTAATATTAATGTCTTTGTAGCCTGCTTCTCTAAAAAAATGATTAACTTGTTGACGCTTATCTAGCCATATTTTAAACTCTTCATCATTTTCTATTTTCGGTCTAGATTGCGTATCGGTTAACAGGTCAAGAATGACGCTAGCTGCCTCGTTATCAGACTCCTCGATCATTTTGGACACATATAAAGAAAATGCACCTTCGTCTGCCCAAATCCCGTTTTCTATCTGAGCATATAGAGCCACCATCCAAAATATTTTGATGACGCTAGCTGGATATCTCAAAGTATCTTGTTTATATCCGGCAATTTCACCTGTTTTAACGTTGATTAAGGTAATAGATAAAGGCTTTGTGGGTAAGTTTTTCTCAGTTGCCAATTTCACAACCTCATCAACAATTTCTTCTAACTCCTGGCTCTGCTTAAAGTTCCGCGGAGTCTTGACATTGTAGGTAAGTTGTGAGGGATTGCGTCCGGGGAGGCGAGATGGAAGAGGTAATAATGCAGTTTTAGCCCAAGGGGGAAGTACCGGCAAAGTAGAATTTAGTTGCTCGGATACGACTGCTGGACGCTGAGTTACCAACCGATTTAACCTTAACCCACAAGTTGTAAAGATTGTAGCGGAGGCGATCGCTAAAGCCGCAAATCGCAGCCGTCGCACCCGTCTCTTGACTTGATGGGCACGAGCTGCACGTCTGGCTTTAAATTTGGCAATTTGTTGGGCACGTTTATGCGGTTTTGGTTGTGGTTGCTGACCCACGAGCTACACCTTACGGTTTTTAAGTTTTCCTGATTTCCAGTTTTAAATAATTTTGAACAGAGCAACTGCACGGGTATTTATTGAATTTCCCTGATCGTTTTGTATTCAAGTATTTTCCATTTGCTGTCTACTGATTGCAAAGTGTATCGCACCAGTCGAGTTTTGAAGTCAGTTTCGTTGGGGTCGATATTACCGTTTTTATAGAGAGTACGTTCTTCAGTTACCCTGATTTCGATAGTTGCGCGATCGCCATCCACAATAAATTGTTCAACATCTCCGACTTTTTGAACGCCGTATTGGTAGTAAGCATTGTTATTCTCTAGCCAAGCCATTGAGCCGCCCTTACTAACGGTATTCTCATAGAGTTGTCCCGTGGTCAGTTCGGCAGCAAGTTCACGATTAAAGGGGGGAGCGAATATTTCTCGCTTACTGTTTACCCACCGATTAATTAACGCGACAGCTTCTTGTTGAGCTTGCTGAGGGTTTTCTATATTGGGAGAACGGTTAGCAAAAAAACTTGGTAACTTTCCAGTTGTGAATAAAATACCACCCAGAATTGCTACCCCAATCGCACTGCCTAAAATTACTGCCTTCTGCCAATCTCTTGAATCGGAGATAGTTCTGGTGGCAACAGGTTGGGAGGATGACACCGCAGCGGTTTGTAAAGAAGCAACTTCAGGAGGGTAAGAAGGCACCGTGGATGGCTGATAAGTGTTTTCTGGGGGTGGAGAAACGACTGACGGAGGAATGTAAGGAACTGTGGGGGGAATTGGAGAGACTGGAGTTTCTAAAGCATGAAGCATTTCTTGGACATTCGTATAGCGATCGCTCGGATGAGACTGAATCGCCTTATCCAGCACCGCCAGCAAACTGGCGCTAACATTCAAAGTGTACTGATGCCACAGAATCTCGCCGCTGTCACGATCGATATTTAAGGATTGAGGGAGTTTTCCGGTCAGTAGATAAATCGCCGTCAAACCCAAACTATACAAGTCACTCGAAAAAAGTGGGCGTCCGATTGCCTGCTCGCTAGGCATAAATCCAGGCGTTCCAATTACAATTGAGCTGATGGTACGCCCCTCAGAATTGATGATGGTGCCCATCGTTTCTTTCACCGCCCCGAAATCAATTAAGACGGGTTTGGTATCCCGTTTTCGCACAATCACGTTGGCTGGCTTAATATCTCGATGGACAATCCCTTTGTGATGCACGTAATCTAGGACAGGTAATAGATTTACCAAAATTTCCCGCACCGAACTCTCGCTGAGTGATCCCTGCTGTTGCACCATTTGAGCCAGCGTTTCCCCCTCAATCCATTCCTGAACTAGGTAGAACTGATCGCCAGCCGCAAAGTAAGCATACAGCCGGGGAATCTGGTAATTGCCTTCGCCCAACTCTTCTAAGATGGCGGCTTCGCGTTGGAATCGATCTTTAATTAGCTGGTACTGGGGATTATTCGTCACCGGCTTGAGTCGCTTGATCGCGCACCGGCGACCCGAAGGCATATGGATATCTTCTGCCAGAAAGGTTTCGCCAAACCCACCAGCGCCCAGCGTCTGAATTATGCGATAGCGATTGTCCAACAGCGTTGGCATCATTGGCCTTCACCGCGTAAGGTTTTCTTTAGAAGATAACATCAGGTATTCAGGACATTTCTAGCAGTTTCAGCAAAATTTACCAATAGTTAAAGAAGGATAAAGAAGGAGAAACCTCGGAAAGGTTTCATTTTCCTAAAAAAAGTTACCCACTTTTAGAGAATGCAATGACCACCCAGCCAGGGCAGCGGACTGTTATCAGCACCAATCCCTATTTGGTGCTAAATAATCAGGGGCAGATTTTACCACCCTTGGAACTGACAGCAGACCGACACATACTGGGACGCGATCGCGCTTTCGCCGATCTAATTGTTCCAGATGATTGGCGCGTCATCTCCGCTTGCCAAGCCGTCTTACATAGAGATGGGGATGACTATTACATTTATGACGGCGATGGACGCAAACCCAGTACCAATAAGTTGTTTGTAGATCACCGATTGATTACGCCCACAGAAGGCTATCGCCTGGAAAATGGCATTGAAATTCAAATTGGTCAAAATCCCCAGAATTTAATTCAGCTGAGGTATTTCAATCCCTCCAGCGCCAAAATGCTGACGCCACCGCGTCCCGTCTCGCTGAAAAATCGGTCGGTGGAAATCGGACGCGACGCCAATGCCACGATGCAGTTAGATTCGCCCATCGTTTCTCGACGTCACGCCACGATTGATACGGACTCTCAAGGGCGTTACATTCTGCAAGATCGCAGTACCAACGGCGTTTTTGTAAACGGGCAACGAGTAACGGGTTCTGCGGTTCTGGCACAAGGGGCAACTATTCGCATTGGGTCATTTACCCTGGTGCTACGCGGCGACAATCTGGTGGTACTCGACCAGGGCAATCAAATTCGCCTGGATGCTGAGGAATTGGTCATCGAACGGCGTCTGGATGACATTTCCCTGGCGATTGAACCGGGACAATTTGTGGCTTTGGTGGGGGGGAGCGGAACGGGTAAATCTACGTTGCTGAAGACTTTATTGGGGATTGAAAAGACGACGAAGGGTGCGGTGTATCTTAATGGCGACAATTTGCAGAAAAACTTTAATATGTACCGGACGCAAATTGGTTATGTGCCGCAAGATGATATTTTGCACCGAGATTTAACGGTGGTAGAAGTGTTGACTTATGCGGCGGCGCTGCGACTCCCGCCGGATACGGATGTGTCACAGGTGGTGCAAAAAACTCTGGCGGATATTGAAATGTGCGATCGCCAGGATGCCTTAATCAAACATCTCAGCGGCGGTCAGCGCAAGCGAGTCAGCATTGGGGTAGAACTTTTAGCCGATCCGAAGTTATTTTTCTTGGACGAACCGACTTCAGGACTCGATCCCGGTTTGGATAAGAAGATGATGCAGATGTTGCGGAGATTAGCGGATCGAGGACGGACGATTATTTTAGTCACTCATGCAACGGCGAATATCAAAATGTGCGATCGCGTTGCTTTTCTCGGTCGCGGCGGACGACTTTGTTACTATGGCATCCCGGAGGACGCACTGAAATTTTTTGGGGTAACAACGGATAACTTTGCTGATATTTACACGCAACTGGATCGGGATAAAGACGAAGACACCGAAGCCATTGTCCAACAATACGCGCATCAGTTTCGGCAATCACCCGATTATCAACACTACGTCGCTAATTCCCTCGGTGCTGGCAGTCATACGCCACAAAACGCCAGTTCTCCCCCCCAGAAAACCAGTATCTCTCCTTTAAAGCAATTGGCTTTGCTGAGTGGGCGCTACTTGAAGATGATAAGACGCGATCGCATCTATCTCGCCTTATCTCTTCTAACTTCTCCCATCGGTATCGCCTTAATTCCCCTCGCAATTGGAGGGAAAAATCCTCTCATTCTTAGCAGCGAATCCGATCCTGCCCTTGCACCTTTAGCGCTGCGAGTATTATTTGTATTTACCTGCGCTGCGATTTGGGTCGGACTTTCCAGTTCTTTGCAAGAAATTGTGAAAGAATCTGCGATTTACTTGCGAGAAAGATTGGTAAATTTAGGGTTAATTCCTTATCTCGCTTCAAAAATATTCGTTCTTTCCGGTCTGGCCTTATTGCAAACCTTGCTAATTTCAGCAGTAATTCTAATTGGTTTCCAATCTCCGCAACCTGAATTGATACCTTGGTCTTTAGGATTTGCAGTCAATACCTTTTTAACGCTTGTTACTAGCATGAGTTTAGGCTTACTGGTTTCATCTCTTGCCAAAAATAGCAGTCAAGCGAATAGTGCTTTACCTTTACTTTTACTACCTCAGATTATCTTTTCCGGCGTTTTATTTAAGATGGAAGGAATTGCCAGTAAAATTTCCTGGTTGATGCTAAGTCGCTGGTCGATTGGCGGTTATGGTTCTTTAGTCAATGTCAATGCAATGGTTCCCGATCCGATTTTTTTACCGAATGGTACGCTTGCGCCGATGCCGTTTGATAAAACGCCTATTTACGAGCCAACGTGGCAGAATTTAGGGTTAAATTGGGGTATTTTGTTGCTGCACGCGGCAGTTTATTTAACAGTTACTTTTTGGGTACAGAAGCGGAAGGATATATTTTAGTTTTTAACCCGTTCATCCGCCAGCGATTGAAGCCGCACACTTTAAGCCAAAGTTCACTAAGATATAGCAATCGCCAAGGTAATTAGGACGACAAGCATAAGACATGCTCGATTGCATCTCGCAAACAATTAAACTGGTCGAGTTGTTTGCGGATGCGGCTGTTGAGCCAAGACCA